>JBARCX010000171.1:0-19120 GCA_049794535.1 Rhodanobacter sp. | reverse complement strand
TCGAGGGCGTTTTCCAGCGCCTCGGGCAGGTCGGCGAACAACGCCTCCATTTCCTCGGGTGTCTTGAGGTACTGCTGGTCGCTGAAGTCGCGCGGGCGCTTGGGATCGGCGAGTACGCGCCCCTGGTTGATGCACACGCGTGCTTCATGGGCTTCGTAATCATCCTGCTTGAGGAAGCGCACATCGTTGCTGGCGAGTACCGGCAAGTTGAGTTCGACGGCCAGGGCAAGTGCGACGGTATTCCACGTCTCTTCGCCCTCACGTCCGCATCGGGTGAGTTCCAGATAGAGGCGATCAGGGAACAATCGGACGAGCGGGCGCAATTTCTGCAGCGCCGCCTCGATGCCTTGGTTCACCGCTACGCGGCCTACTTCGCTCTCGCGTCCGAGCAGGGCGATGAGCCCTTCGACCGGGGCGTCGGCTGCTTCTACGCCAAGCCAGCCAGCCTCGACGAGTGCGCGGCCACTGTGCTGGCCTTCGCGCCAGGCGCGCGATACAAGTCGCGAGAGGTTGAGGTAGCCGTCGCGGTGCTGGCAAAGCAGGGTGAGCCGCCATGGGCGTGGATCGTCATGCGCCGAGATCCACAGGTCGCTACCGCAAATCGGTTTGATGCCGGCGCCACTGCACGCCTTGTAGAACTTCACCAGCGCGAACATGTTGCATTCGTCGGTAAGCGCTACGGCGGGCATCCCTGAGCGCGCGCAAGCTTCGACCATCGCTTTGATGCGGATAGTCGAGTCGACCAGCGAGTATTCGCTGTGCAGGTGCAGGTGGGCAAAGCGGACGGACATGGCTCACGCGCAAGGTGATGGCCCAGCCTAGCGGTGTGCTCAAGGGCGGGCAAGAATTGATTGTGGATTCACCGGCCAGCTTGGTCGGCTTTGTTGGCGTGGCTTGTTTATGAAGGACGCACCTTGTTGTGCAACCTAGTGCGACGCCAATACACCGCCAAGTTTCGCACATCGACAGGGTTGCCGGATGAGTCGATTTACGCGGCGGGCCTAACCATCATTGTGCGGCAGACCGCCCGACCTCCCCCTAAGCCAGGCGGTTGCACGTTCCGTATTCAGGCGGACTAGTGCACTTTGAAAGGCTGGTCGTTGCTTTGACTTTCGATGTAATGCTGCCAGCTTTGTACGCTGAGTGGCTGCAGGTTGTAATCGACATGCGACTTGGCTTCCATGTCAGGCTCTTTCTGTGGATCTTGCGGCATGTTTGATACGAGCGGCTTAGGTGGCGACTTAGGCTGTGTTGGGCGGCGGAATGGAAGCATCATGGCACCCTCCGAAAGGTCTGATGCCCGCATAGCAACACGGTTATTGCGCTGCCAGCGGTAAGGACCGATGACTATCGTTTATGCGTCCCTGCGGAGGCCGGTGGGCTGTTAATGCGGACTCCTGTTTCGATGGAACCGCGCACGAAACCCTCCGGTTTCATTCCTATACCTGCTCGGATGCATCTGCAACCGAAAACGTTGCAGAAAATGCAATGGGATAGTCGCGGTTTAGCGGGTGCGACCTGATCGAATCAGGGCGATCGATTCAGAATAATCGAATCAGAATGCTCGATTCAAAACAGGCGGGCCTGATCGCATAAGCGCTTTACCGGTGCAAAGCTGCGCCGATGTTGGATGCAGGGGCCTAAGCGCTCCAATGCAGCGAGATGGGCGGGGGTTGGGTAGCCTTTGTGCACGGCGAAACCGTAGCCGGGGAAGGTTTCGTTTAACGAAACCATCAGGCGGTCCCGAGTGACTTTGGCGAGGATCGATGCTGCACTGATGGCGGGTTCCAACGCATCACCACCGACGATGGCGCGACCGGGACAGGGGAGATCCTTGGGCAGCTTGTTACCGTCGATCAGCGCCTCGTGGGCGGCGGGAGCGAGGCCCGCGACGGCACGACTCATGCCGACCATCGTGGCTTGGAAAATATTGAGTCGATCGATCTCGTCCGCCTCGACCGCGATGACGCAGTGAGCTAAGGCATGCTCGATGATCAGTGGATACAGCGCCTCACGTTTTGCTTCGCTGAGCTTCTTGGAGTCGTTTAAGCCGACGATGGGATGGGCGGGATCGAGGATGACCGCAGCGACCACCACCGGGCCAGCCAGCGGACCACGACCGGCTTCGTCTACGCCGGCAATGAAGATGCTTTTTGTGTTCGCCCGAGAGGATAAGTCCTGCGCTGGAATGGCGCTTGCGACGAGGTTATTCGGTGGCATGTTTTGCATCGATCAGTTCGGCAATGGCGGCTGCGGCGTGATCGCCAGCGGCACCATCCAACTCACCGCGTAGTTCGCGATGCAGATGTTCGAAGGCCGCGACAATGGCACCACGCCGTTCGCTGTCCTGGAATAGCGCGAGCGTGGCTTGGGCGAGTTTGTCGGCAGTGAAGTCGTCTTGCATCAGCTCGGGCACGAGCAGCGCCTTTTCTCCCAGTCCACAGGCGCGAGCAAGGATGTTGGGCAGAGCGTAGACATCGGTCTTGAGCATGTTCAGCATGCGCGCGATGTGGTAACTGGTCGGCGATACGCGATAGCCGACCACCATGGGGCGTTTCGCCAGCATTGCTTCCAGCGTGGCGGTGCCGGAAGCCAGTAGAACGACATCGGCAGCCAGCATGGCCTCGTGTGCTTGGCCGTCCAGCAGGAGTGGCATCGCTTCGTCGTGTCGCCCTTTGGCCAACATGGTGCGCAGCTTGGCAAGCACTTGCGGGTTGGCAGCGGGGATCACGATGCGCAGCCCTGGCAGCGCATTCGCGACGCGATGCGCGGCATCGAGGAAGGCTGGACCGAGCCGAGCCAGTTCAGATGATCGGCTGCCTGGAAGCACGGCCAGCACCGGGACGTTCTGAGGGAGTTGCAGGTGTTCGCGTGCACCGATGCGGTCGGATACCAAGGCAAAACGATCGGCTAACGGATGGCCAACGAAGCGTGCATCGACACCGTGCTTCGCGTAGATCGCCGGCTCCATCGGGAACAGGCACAGTACGCGTGACGCCGAACGGCCGATTTTCTCTGCACGTTTTTCACGCCAGGCCCATACGGATGGGCTGACATAGTGCACGGTGCGCAAGCCGGCCTGCTTCAAGCGTTGCGCGACACCGAGATTGAAATCCGGTGCGTCGATGCCGACGACGACGTCGGGCTTTACTTTCAGCAACCGTGACACCAGCGCTTTGCGCAAGCGCAGCAGTCGGGGCAGGTGGCTGATGACTTCGGCAAAGCCGAATAGCGACAGCTCGTGAATGTCGTACCAGGATTCGAAACCCTGCGCCTGCATCCGGCGCCCGCCAATACCCACGAAGCGTGCCTGCGGATAGCGCTGGCGCAACGCAACGATCAGGTCCGCGCCGAGCTGATCGCCGGAATCCTCGCCGGCGAGGATGGCGATGAGCGGAAGTTGTGGCTCGCTGGCCTGCATGATGAATTCTCCTGCAGAGCAAAAAAGCCCGTGCCTGATTTGCCTAAGCGTGCTTTGCACGCTCTAGGCAAGCTTATCGGGCGATCGCCCTTTCGCTGCGGTCTAGGAAATCGAGCATCGAGCGCACGTCGTCGCTCTCCTGCGCCAGCACTACCAGTTGTTCGCGTGCGTCGGCTAGCGACAGGCCTGCGGTGTACAGCGTGCGGTAGGCGCGCTTGATCGCTGCGATACGTGTCGGTTCGAAGCCGTGGCGTTTGAGGCCGGTGGTGTTCAATCCGCGTGGACGTCCCTGTTGCTCATTGGCCATCATCACGAACGGCGGTACGTCTGCGCCGAGCAGGCAACCCATGCCAATGAAAGCGTAAGCGCCGACTTTGCAGAACTGGTGCGCGCCGGAATAGCCGGAGAAGACCGTCCAGTCACCGACCTCTACATGCCCGGCCAGCGCCGAGTAGTTGGAGAAGATCGTGTGGTTGCCGACCTGGCAGTCGTGCGCGATGTGCACATAGGCGAGCAGCCAGTTGTCGTTACCGACGCGGGTGACGCCGCCGCCATCGCCCGTGCCGCGATTGATGGTGACGAATTCGCGGATCAGGTTGCGGTCACCGATAATCAGCTCTGCTCGCTCACCCTTGAATTTCATATCTTGGGGGTCGCCACCGAGCGAGGCGAATTGCGCGATGCGGTTGTCGCGGCCGATCGTGGTTGGACCATCGACGACGACATGCGGACCGATCACCGTGCCTTCGCCGATCTTCACCTCGGCGCCGATCACGGTGTAGGCGCCGATACTCACGTTGTTACCGATGACGGCGGTGGGGTCGATGACAGCGGTGGGGTGGATCATTTTTCGGACCTCGCAGCGCACATCAGCTCGCAGCTGGCGACTTCCTTGCCGTCGACCAGGGCGCGTGCCTCGAAGATGCCCATGCTGCGCATCAGGCGCTTGAGCCGTACTTCCATGCGCAGCTGGTCACCCGGTACGACCGGCGCGTTGAATCGTGCATTGTCGATCTTGGCCAAGTAGAACAGCGCGCTGGCGGTGTTGCCCTTCAGGCGGTTGCTGATCTGGGTTAACAGGCCGGCGGTCTGAGCCATCGCCTCGACGATCAGTACACCCGGCATCACCGGGTGACCAGGGAAATGACCCTGGAAGAACGGCTCGTTGATGGTTACGCCTTTCAGCGCCACCACGCTGACGTCGGGCACGATTTCGATGACGCGATCGACCAGTAGGAACGGGTAGCGATGCGGCAGCAGCTGCTGGATCTGTTCTACGGTTACCGGCAGGCTCACGGTCGCGGTGTTATCACTCATCGTTACTTGTCCTTCTCCAACGCCGACAGTCGACGCGCGTAGTCATCCAAATGTTTGAAACGGGCAGCGTTCTTGCGCCATTGACGATTGTCTTGCAATGGCGTGCCCGAGGAATACTCACCGGGTTCGCGGATCGAATGCGTAACCAGGGTCTTTGCGGTAATGGTAACCCGGTCAGCCAGTTCCAGATGACCGAGCACGCCAGCGTTGCCACCAATCATGCAGTAGCGGCCGATTTTTGCGCTGCCGGCTACCGCCGCGCAGCCGGCCATCGCGGTGTGCGCGCCAACGTGCACGTTATGAGCGATCTGGATCTGGTTGTCCAAGCGTACGTCTTCTTCGAGCACGGTATCGTCCAGCGCTCCGCGGTCGATGGTCGTGTTTGCCCCGATTTCGCAGTCATCACCGATGCGTACACCGCCGAGTTGCGGCAGTTTGACCCAATGGTCGCGATCGAAGGCAAGGCCGAAGCCATCCGAGCCGATAACCGCACCGGGATGCACCAGCACGCGCTTGCCTAATGTCACCCGCGTCACTAGCGTTACGCGTGCCACCAGCCGCGACTGCGCACCTACAGTGCAGCCCTCACCGATGATGCAGTGTGGCCCTAGCACGGCACCATCCTCGATCACCGCACCGTCTTCGATCACGCAACACGGGCCGATGCTGGCGCTGGTGCTTACCTTTGCGGTGGCAGCTACAACAGCACTCGGATGGGTGCCATGAGGGGCTGCCGGCAAGCGTTCAAATAGCGCGGCGATTTTCGCGTAAGCCACGTAGGGGTCGCGCGCGATCAATGCCGCAGTAGGGCAGTCGGCAAGATTTTCCTCGCGCAACACCACGACACCGGCACGCGTGCCGGCCAATTGGGCCGAATACTTGCTGTTGGAGAGAAAGGTCAGCTGGGTTGGGCTGGCGCCACCCAACGTGCCGACACCATCAATGCGGATATCGGTCGTACCGTGATACGCCAGATCGAACCGATCGGCGAGTTCGGCGAGTGAAAAGGTATGGTTCGCGCTCAAGGCTCTCTCCGTAGCACTCCGTCCATTGTATCGGGAGATGCCAGAACTGCACGGGTTCCTACGATGGCTGTTAGAGCGGTTGCTCCCGCAAAGAATAAAGCGCGGCATGGCCGCGCTTTATTCACTTACGCATAGCCACCTGGCTTCGTTAGAACGTGCTGCCGAAGGTGAACTGGATGCGCTCTTCGTAATAACCGTCGCTGGCCTGCTTACGGAACGGAATGGCGAAGCTGATGATCAGCGGGCCAATCGGCGCCTGCCAATGCAGCGACAGACCGGTCGATGCGCGTAACGTACTGGCGGTAAAGCCGGTTGGGATACCGTAAGTGGAGTCGTAGTTTGAATAACCCTTGCCTACGTTATAGGTATTGCCGACATCGACGAACCAAGACACGCGAGCGGTATTGACGTCCTTTAGGAAGGGCAGCGGCAGGTACAGTTCCGCCGTGCCCAGTACCTTCAAGTTACCGCCGATCGGCTGTGCGTAGCTATACACGCTGCCGGTACACGAGCCGTTGGCGTTCGGTACGATCGGTTTGCCATCGGATTGGGTACCTACGCAGACACGCGGGCCGAGCGTGTTGTCCTGGAAGCCGCGTACGTCGGTCACACCACCCGAGTAGTAGTTGTCCCAGAACGGGAAGGCGTAATCACTGTCTTTGCCGTAGGTCTGGCCATAGCCGACCTTGCCATCCAGATACAGAACAAAGCCCCTGCCGATCGGCCAATAGTGGTTGGCTTCGCCGGTGAAGCGCCAGAACTGCACGGTGGAGCCGGGCAATGCGCCATCGATTGACGCGCTGATCTGGCCACCACGAGTCGGTGCCCAATAGTCGTTGCGGGTGTTGTGGGTCCAGGTCAGTCCGCCGGTCCACGAATGGATGGTCTGGTGGCCGATCAGGTTCTGGTAATCGATCATCACCTGCGGGGTGTAGCCCGCGATGGTGTTGATCTTGGTGCTGCTCAAGCCAATGCTGGGGCTGAGGCTATCGTAGTCCGTAACCGGAATGCCCAGGTTGGTTGAGAACGACTTGGTGCTGTTCGAGTAGTTGGCGTACTCGCTGCCCAGGTCGCTGTAGTCGGCTCGGGAGAAGCTGGCGTTGTAGCCGATACCAATACCGTTATCGGTCAGGTAAGGGTTGTAGTAGCTCGCGTTGATACTGGTGTAGTAGTCACTGCGCTGGCCGCCGACCGAGAAGCGATCGCCAGTACCGAGGAAGTTGTTCTGCGACACCGAGGACGACAAGATGATGCCGGAGTACTGCGAATAGCCCACGCCGAACTGCAAGCTACCTGCGGACTGCTCTTCGACCTTCACGTTGAGGTCGACTTCATCCTGTGTGCCAGGTACCAGGCTCTTGTCGATGTCCACTTTCTTGAAGTAGCCGAGCTGCTGCAAACGGATCTTGGAGCGGTCGATGGCTAGCTGCGAGTAGGCGGAGCCTTCGAGCTGGCGCATTTCACGGCGCAGCACGTCGTCCTCAGTGCGGGTATTGCCCTGGAAGATCACACGACGCACGTAGATGCGGCTACCCGGCTGGACGTAGAACGTGATGTCGACGGTGTGCTTCTGCTTGTCCAGCTTGGGCACCGTGTCGACCTTGGCATAGGCATAGCCGATGTTGGCCAAGACGCCCTTCATGGCCTTTGAGCTATTTTCAATCGCCTGGCGATTGAAGGTCTGACCTTCCTTGATGAAGACCAGCTGGCGCATGGTCGCTTCCGGCAGGATCAGATCGCCCAGCAGGTGTATGCCGGAGACGTTGTAGATATCGCCTTCTTTCACGTCGGCGGCGATGTACATCGCGCGCTTATCGGGAGCGATGGTCACCTGCGAGGAGTCCAGGCCAAAATCGGCATAGCCACGGTCCATGTAATAGGACTGTAGCTTGTTCAAGTCACCGGACAGCTTGTCGCTCGAGTACTGGTCGTTCTTCGAGTACCACGACATCCAGTTACTGGTGCCCGACTCGAAACCCTTCTGGATTTCCGGATTGGTGAAGGCCGTGTTGCCGACAATATTGATCTCTTTGATCTTGGCAACTTTGCCTTCGCGGATCTCGATGTCGATGGCTACGCGATTGCGGTCCAGCTGGGTCACGTGCGGAATGACCGACACGTTGTACTTGCCGCGGTTGTAGTACTGACGAATCAGCTCTTGCTGCACGCGATCAAGCGATAGCCGATCAAAGGTTTCACCCTCGGTGAGGCCGATTTCCGACAGGCCTTTCTTCAGGTCATCGGATTTGATGTCCTTGTTGCCGCGCAGGGTGAGCTTGGCGATCGAGGGGCGCTCGACCACTTTGATCACCAGGATGTTGCCCTGGCGCTCAAGCTCTACGTCACTGAAGAACTTGGTTTGATACAGCGCGCGAATGGCCCGCTGGGCTTCGTCGTTGGTGAGGCGATCGCCCTTGCTGATCGGCAGGTAGTTGTACACCGTGCCGGCCGAGATACGGCTGAGGCCATCGATGCGGATGTCGGAAACGACGAACGGCTCAAACGCAAGCACGTTGGCGGAGAGGGAGGCAAGCAGGATCAGGGCGGCGATACGCTTCATCGTCGATTCCGTTGAGTTATTGCGACAAGGCAGCCGTACTGGCCGCCCCGATGAATGCATGAAACCGGGGCGACCCCGGCTTCGAGAGAAGATTCGCGGCCGGCTCCGACGTAGCGAGTGACAAGTCACCGTAACGTGGAGTCGTGCAAACCGTGGACCACGCGGTCAGGAAGCCACGGCCGGCGCGCAACGCGAGGTCGCTGGCAGCGTGCATCCGGATCATGTGGGCAGAATGATGCGGTGGATGTCGTTGTAGAACGCCAGCCCCATCAGCGTGAACAAGAGAAGCAGACCCACATACTGGCCGGCGATCATGGTCCGTTCGCTGACCGGGCTACCTTTGACCAACTCAATAAGGTAATACAGTAGGTGACCGCCGTCCAAGATCGGGATGGGCAGCAGGTTGAGGATCGCCAGACTGAGCGAGACCAGCGCGAGGAATTCCAGGTAGCTTGGCAGCCCCATATGGGCCGAGGCATTGGCCACCTGGGCGATACCGATCACGCCGGACAGGTTTTTGCTGGATGCCTGGCCGCTAAGCATCTTGCCGAGCATGTTGAACACGCCGGTAGCGCGATCCCAGGTGAGAGACAACGAGGCTGTGAACGCCCGGACCGGACCATAGTGCTGAACTGCGGTTTCCGGTTGCGGCGCACCTACACCGATAATCCAGCGTGCTGGCTCGCCACCCACCGACTCCAGTCGTGCTGTGACTTCGAATTGCAGCGGCTTACCGTTGCGCTCCACGCCCACTTGTAGCTGGGGCGATTTGGCTGCGTCACTGGCAACCCGCTTACCGAAGTCCTCGAAATCGCTGACCGGTTGGCCATTGATGCTGAGCAGCTGGTCGCCGCCTTGCAGTCCGGCCAATGCGGCGGGCTGGTTGGCTTCAACCGTGGCTGCAATGGCAGGTATGGGCGCAGGACGCAGACCAAGCTTGTCCAGGTACTGACCGATGTCCTCACCGGCTGGCAGTGTGTTCAGTGGCAACACCAGCGTACGCTCAACACCATCATTGCCACGCACCACAACGGGCAGCGGCGTGCGGCCCAGTAGAGCGTTGGCTACGGCGTCCAACGAATCGCTCCACGTCGCTACCGGCTTGCCATCGATGGTGAGTAAGCGGTCACCAGGACGAATGCCCGCTTCAGCGGCCATGCTTTGCGGCACGGCGGACACGATGGGGGCATAGTCGGTGCGGCCCAGCATAAACATCAGCCAGAATGCAGCGATGGTGAAAATCAGGTTGAAGCCCGGGCCGGCGATCACGATGGCGATACGCTTCCACACCGACTGAGCGGTGAATTCCTGGGCCTGTAATGCGGGGTCGACTTCGCCTTCGCGAGCGTCGAGCATCTTTACGTAGCCACCCAGCGGAATCGCGGCGATCTGATATTCCGTGCCGTCGCGGCCCACGCGCTTCCAGATCGCGCGTCCGAAACCTACGGAGAAGCGCAGCACCTTAACGCCGCAGCGGCGCGCGACCCAGTAATGGCCAAATTCGTGAAAGGTCACCAGCACGCCTAGCGTGACCAGTAACCAGAACACCGAGCCGAGGAAGGGAGTCATCAAATAGAGCGCGTCAATGGGTGTTCAAGCTTATCAGCAAGCGTTGCGGAGAACCCGCCGTGCCGCCTCGCGGGCAGCCCGGTCACGTTCACCAAGGGTTTGGATATCGACCACGACTTGCGCTGGCAGTTCCGTGAGTACCGACTCGACCACATCGGCAATCGAGAGGAAAGGTAGTGCTCCAGCGAGAAACGCATCCACCGCGACCTCGTTAGCGGCATTGAGGATGGCTGGCGCGTCCCCTCCCGCGCGTAGCGCCTGGAAGGCCAGGGCCAGGCAGCGGAAGGTGGCGAGGTCAGGCTGTTCGAACTGCAGCGGAACACTGGTGGCCAGGTCTAGCGGCGAGACCCCGGCTTCGACCCGCTCAGGCCAGGCCAATGCGTGGGCGATGGCCGTACGCATGTCGGGATTGCCCAGCTGGGCCAGCACCGAGCCATCCACGTATTCGACGAGCGAGTGCACCAGGCTCTGCGGATGTACTAGCACTTCGATCGCGTCGGGCGCTGCACCGAACAGGTGGTGCGCCTCGATCACCTCGAGGCCCTTGTTCATCAGCGTGGCCGAATCGACCGAAATCTTGCGGCCCATCGACCACTTCGGGTGCTTGCAGGCCTGATCGGGCGTGACCGCCATCAGATCGGCGCGCTGCTGGCCGCGAAAGGGGCCACCGGATGCCGTAAGGATCAGCCGCTTCACGCCGCTCTTATGCAGATCAGGGCGTCCGCCCGGCAGACACTGGAAAATCGCGTTGTGTTCCGAATCCACCGGGATCAGCTCGCCGCCACCGGCGCGCAGTGCGTCCAGTAGCAGTGGGCCGGCCATCACGATCGATTCCTTGTTGGCCAGTAGCAGGCGTTTGCCTGTGCGTGCGGCAGCAAGGGTGGAGTCCAGTCCAGCCGCGCCGACAATGGCGGCGACCACCGTGTCGCATAGCGTGCCGGATGCAGCCGCCACGAGGGCGTCGGGGCCACTAGCCACTTCGCAGCGTATGCCTGCGGCGGTAAGGCGTCGCGCGAGTTCGGGTTCGAGCGCTGGGTCGGCGATGACAGCCAACTCGGGGTGATGCTTCACGCAAAGTTCGGCGAGCGCCGCCACGTTGCTGTGCGCCGTTAACACGCTGGCGCGGAAGCGCTGCGGATGGCGGGCGATGACATCGAGGGTGCTGCTACCGATAGAGCCGGTGGCGCCGAGAACGGCAATGTTTCGCATGGCCGCCTTTACCTCACAGGCCCAGTAGCCATTTGCCCAGGGCAAACACGGGCAGCGCCGCAAACACGCTGTCCATCCGATCCAGCAGTCCACCGTGGCCTGGGAAAAGTGTGCCCGAATCCTTCACCTGTGCATGCCGCTTCATCAGGCTTTCCAGTAGATCGCCAATCACCGAGGCGATGACCACCACCACGGACAGCGCGATGAGGCCGAGCAGGCGAAGATCGTGCACGCCCAGCAGCCAGCCACCGATGGCGGCAACCAGCGCACTGGTGACGAAAGCCCCATACACGCCCGCCCAGGTCTTGCCTGGGCTGATCTGCGGAGCCAGTTTGCGGTTGCCAAAGAACCTGCCGCTGAAATAAGCGCCGATATCGGCAGCCCAAACAAGCAGCAGTGAGAGAAAGGCCCAGATGTGACCGTGCGGCTCGCTGTTGTGGATCTGCACCAGGGCCACCCAGGCTGGAAAGATCACCAGCACGCCGGCGAACAGCTTGAATGCACGGCTTTCGTTGGTTGGCGCGGCGGCGAACGCGAAGTGGCGCAACCAGAGGCAGGCTAGAAACCACCAGGCCACACCGGCAGCGATCATCAGCGGCCATAGCGTGGTATCGCGTGCGGACCACAGCAGACCGAACAGGATGGTGCCGCCCGCCAATACAGCTACGCGTGGCGTTGTCTGCTTCAGGCCGGACAGGCGAGTCCATTCCCACAGTGCAGCGAGGAAGGCCGCCGCTGCGATCAGTGCGAATAGTGTTGCTGGCGACAGCAGGATGATCAGGATCACCAGCGGGGCGAGCAGCAGGGCGGTCAGGGTGCGCTGGAGCAGCATGGGTGTCCTTAGAGGATCAGGCGTGGGCGACTTGCTCGTCGGTGCGGCCGAAGCGGCGCTCGCGGCGGGCAAAGTCTTCGATGGCGCGTTGCAGGCACGCTTGATCGAAGTCCGGCCACAGGGTATCGGTGAAATAGAGTTCGGCGTAGGCCGCCTGCCACAGCAGAAAGTTGCTGATGCGGCAATCGCCACCGGTGCGAATGAAGAGGTCCAGGGGAGGGAGTTCGGCCAGGCTCATCCAGCGGCCTAGCGTGACCTCATCGAGGTCTTCGGTGCGTAGCTCGCCACGTGCTACCGCTGCGGCGGCACGTCGAGTTGCCTGCACGATGTCCCAGCGACCGCCGTAGTTCACGGCGATGTTCATGTGCAATTTGTCGTTGCCAGCGGTGCGCGTCATGGTGGCGCGCATGCGGCGCTGCAGTGACTCGTCGAACGCATCGAGGTCGCCGATGAAGCGTAGGCGTACGCCCTGCTCGTGCAGTTCGTCCACTTCCTTGTCTAGTGCGCGCACGAACAATTCCATGAGCGCGCCAACTTCTTCCGGTGGTCGCTGCCAGTTCTCGCTAGAGAATGCGAACAGAGTCAGTGCCTCTACCCCTTGGCGCAGACAGCCTTCCACCACATCACGTACGGCCTTGCGGCCAGCGTTGTGACCAAAGCTGCGCAGCCGATGACGTGCCTTGGCCCAGCGACCGTTGCCATCCATCACGATGGCAATATGGCGCGGAATCCGCGAGGTCTCGGCGCCGGGCATGGCGAGACGATGGCGCTTAGAGCGCCATCAACTCCTCTTCTTTTGCCTTCACTACGGCATCGACATCCTTGACGAAACGATCGGTGAGTTTCTGGATGTCGTCATCGGCACGACGATCTTCATCCTCGGTGATCAGCTTTTCCTTCAGCAGATCCTTGATCTGCTGTAAGGCGTCGCGGCGCACGTTGCGGATCGCGATCTTCGCATCCTCGCCTTCATGCGAGACATGCTTAGCCAGTTCCTTGCGGCGCTCTTCGGTGAGCGGCGGCATGTTGAGGCGGATCACGGTGCCGGCTGTTGTCGGCGTAATGCCGATATCTGAGGCCAGCAGCGCTTTTTCGATCGGAGCGACCAGACTCTTTTCGAAGGGAGTGATGATGATCGAACGCGAGTCGCCCAAGGCCACTGACGCAACCTGGTTCAGTGGCATGTCGGAGCCGTAGTAGGGCACCTTGATGCCATCTACCAGGGCAGTACTGGCGCGACCGGTGCGCAGGCGGGTCAGAACGTGCTTGAGCGAGTCGATGCTCTTGCCCATGCGGGTCTGGGCATCGGTTTTGATGTCGTTGAGCATGGGGCGTTTCCCGGTGAATCTAGCAAGCCAGCGAGTATAGCAGGGGGTCTGGTTTAGAGCCGGGGTTAGCCGGCATCCACCAGCGTGCCGATCGGCTCGCCATGCATGATGCGCATCAGGTTGCCGGGCACGGTCATGTCGTAGATGCGCATCGGCATGCGGTCATCACGGCATAGGGCGATAGCTGCGGTATCCATCACTGCGAGCTTCCGTTCGATGACTTCGTCATAGGTCAGGTGATCGTAGCGTTTGGCATTGCTGTCTTTGGTTGGGTCGGCGGTGTACACGCCATCGACCTTGGTTGCCTTCAGCAGCAGGTCGGCGCCCACTTCGACTGCGCGCAAGGCCGCTGCCGAGTCGGTGGTGAAAAACGGATTGCCAATACCTGCGGCAAACAACACGATGCGACCCTTCTCGATATGACGGATCGCGCGGCGGCGGATAAAGTCTTCAGCGACGTCATGAATCTGGATAGCGCTCATCACGCGGGCGAAGCCGCCGCGCTTCTCGATCGCATCTTGCATGGCCAGCGCATTCATCACCGTCGCCAGCATGCCCATGTGATCACCGGTGACACGGTCCATACCGACAGCGGCCAGGCCGGCGCCGCGGAAGATGTTGCCACCACCGATCACTACGCCAATCTGGATGCCGGCACGCTGTACTTCGATGATCTCGTCGGCAAGGCGGCCGATCACCTTCGGGTCGATGCCGTAGTCGGCTTCGCCCATAAGTGCTTCGCCGGAGAGTTTGAGCAGGATGCGTTGATACTTGGGCTGGTCGCTCATGAAGTCTCCGAATTGTGTGGGGCAAACCGCTGTATTGTAACGGCAGCGACGTAGGCCGGTAAGAGTTATATGCGCCCGATGCAGGCCAATGCAGTGGCGGGATCGATCCTGATCCCCGCATGGGCTGATGGCGTGGCCGCTGGTATCTCATGACCCGGGTGTCGCCGGGACATTTCGTGCAAAAAAAAACCGCGGTTTCCCGCGGCTTTTTTTTGAGGCTTGAAGGGCAGTGAGGTACTTAGACCTGCATCGCCTTCTGTACTTCGGCCAAGTAGTCTTCCTGCACCTTCTCGATGCCTTCGCCGACGGCCAGGCGGATCACGGCGACAACGTCGGCGCCTTCCTTCTTCAGTGCGTCGCCGACCGTGACGTTGGTGTCCAACACGTACGGCTGGCCAACCAGTGTCACTTCCGAGATGATCTTGTTGATCTTGCCGGAGATGATCTTCTCAAGGATCTCGGCCGGCTTGGCCTTTTCCTTCTCGGTCATCTTGCTCAGCTCGATTTCCTTTTCCTTTGCGAGAAATTCGGCAGGAACGTCCTCGGGCTTGATGTGCGGCGGGTTCATGGCAGCCACATGCATGGCGATGCCCTTGGCCAGCTCTTCCGAGCCGCCCTTGAGCGCCACGATCACGCCGATCTTGCCGCCGTGGGAGTAGGTGGCAAGCGGGCCGTCATTCTCGACCTCGGCCATGCGACGCACCTCGATCTTCTCGCCGATGGTGGCGATCTTGGCCTTGGCGGCCTCCTCGACATTGGCGGCGATCGGGTGGGCGGCGGCCTTCAGTGCGTCGATATTCTTGGCGCCGGCCTTCAAGCCAGCTTCGGCGACGGAGTCGGCGAACTTGATGAAGTCGTCGTTCCTGGCGGCGAAGTCAGTTTCGCTGTTGACCTCGACCAAGATCGCCTTGCCGTTGGCCTGTGCCGTGGCAATACGACCTTCGGCGGCGACGCGGTCGGACTTCTTGTCGGCCTTGGCCAGGCCAGTTTTGCGCAGGTGCTCGATAGCGGCATCGATGTCGCCATTGTTCTCGACCAGCGCCTTCTTGCAATCCATCATGCCGGCGCCCGAGCGCTCGCGCAGCTCGCTAACCAGTTTTGCGGTAATGGCAGTCATCTGGGTTCCTCGAAGATCTTTGATGCGCCCCGACCCAAGTGGGTCGGGGCAGGTAAGGCTTACTCGGCGTCCGGCTGATCGCCGCGACCACGGCCACGACCAGCGCCTGCGCCAGCACCGTCACGGCGCGGGGCGCCAGCACCCTTCTTGGCCGGGCCACGGTTGTCGCGGCGCGGCGGGGCAGCCTTGCGCTCGTCCTTGGCAATCGGGTTGCCTTCTTCGTCCAGCTCGACGAACTCGTTGGCGTCGCCCTGGGCGGCGGCCGGCGCAGCGGCCTTGCCTTCGAGGATCGAGTCGGCAGCGGCACGAGCGTACAGCTGGATCGCGCGGATGGCGTCGTCATTGCCCGGGATGGCGTAATCCACCAGTTCAGGGTTGTAGTTGGTATCGACCACGGCGATCACCGGGATGCCGAGCTTCTTGGCTTCCAGCACGGCGATGTCTTCATGACCGATATCGATCACGAACAGTGCGTCGGGCAGGCGATTCATGTTCTTGATGCCGCCGAGCGAGTTCTCGAGCTTCTCGCGCTCGCGGCGACGGGCCAGCACTTCGTGCTTGACCAGCTTGTCGAAGCTGCCGTCGGTCTCAGCCGCTTCCAGTTCCTTCAGGCGGGCAACCGACTGCTTGACGGTGCGGAAGTTGGTCAGCATGCCGCCGAGCCAGCGGGAGGTGACGAATGGCATGCCTGCGCGTGCGGCTTCTTCGGCCAACGGCTCACGAGCCGAACGCTTGGTGCCGACGAAAAGCACGGTGCCGCGCTTCTGAGCCAGACCCGACAGGAAGTTCATCGCGTCGGTGAACAGCGGCAGGGTCTTCTCGAGGTTGATGATGTGGATCTTGCCGCGGGCGCCGAAGATATACGGGGCCATCTTCGGGTTCCAGTAACGGGTCTGGTGACCGAAATGGACGCCGGCTTCGAGCATTTGGCGCATGGTGACTTGAGCCATGGTGTTACTCCTTACGTTGGGCCTTTTGTAGTGGCCCAGGGGTTGGGACCTCCACGCATCCCCGGCTTCGACCGCGGCGTTCCGTATGTGGTGGAACGATCGCGGCACCCCGAAGGCGGTGCCGATGCGTGTGTGGCGTTGGTTGGGTGTTGTACCGCGGCGCGGTTACAATCCCGGTTCGCTTTGCGCCATAAGTGGCCCTCAATGGGGCACGAGTGGTCTGCAAAACTCCGAAATTATAGCCGGAATGCCGGCTGGGCAGCAAGTTGCTGGCGAATAGAGCTATTGAATCGCCGGGCTTGCGCCGCCACCTGAGTGGAATCATGGCCATTACCCTGAAAACTCCCGAAGACCTCGACGGCATGCGCGTTGCCGGCAAGCTGGCCGCCGAAGTGCTGGCCATGCTCAAGGAGCACGTGAAGCCCGGCGTCACCACCGAGGAGCTGGACCGTCTGGCTTACGAGCACATTGTTAACGTGCAGAAGGCGATTCCGGCCAATGTGGGGTATCACGGCTTCCCCAAGACCCTTTGCACATCGGTCAACCATGTCATCTGCCATGGCATTCCCAGCCCGGGCAAGGTGCTGAAGGATGGCGACATCGTCAACCTCGACGTCACCGTCATCAAGGATGGCTGGCACGGCGACACCAGCCGCATGTATTTCGTCGGCACCCCGTCAGTGCTGGCCAAGCGGCTGGTCGAGATCACACACGAGGCCATGATGCTTGGCATCCAGGCGGTGCGTCCGGGCGCTACCTTGGGTGATGTTGGCCATGCGATCCAGAAGCATGCCGAGGCGGCCGGTTTCAGCGTGGTGCGCGAGTACTGCGGTCACGGTATCGGCAAGGTCTATCACGACGAGCCCCAGGTGCTTCATTACGGCAAGCCAGGCACTGGCGTTGAGCTTAAGAAGGGCATGACCTTCACCGTCGAGCCGATGGTCAACGCTGGCAAGCCGCAGACCAAGCAGTTGCCGGATGGCTGGACCGTGGTGACCAAGGATCATTCACTGTCAGCGCAGTGGGAGCACACCATTGCTGTGACCGATGACGGCTTCGAGATCCTCACAGCATGGCCGGACATCTGATCTGGCAATTTTAAAGGAAGTGGGAAACCGATGAATTATTTCTTTCTCGCTACCTTGATGGTGATATTTCTCGTCATCCTGTGGATTCCGGTGTGTACAGTTGCGTTCTGGCTCAAAGGCCTCCGAGTGCCAAGGCCATTTTCCGGATTGTGGTTTGTCTGGCCGACGCAGTTGCTGATCGCGGTCGCTCTGATAGCGCTGTCTGATTCCATTGGACTGCGCAATCCTGCCGGTTACTCTCTCGCCATCACGGTGGGGACAAGTGTTGTTGGAGCCGGTGGCTTATGGTGGTGGCGACGTCCTGTCATTTGAGCCGATGCGAGTCATGCTGTACTGGAATTCGTGATCATTGAAACCTTTACGCTCTGACCTGCCGCCGCTGCCGCGCTTGCCCATCGCGGTGCCGCGTTCGGGCGTCTCCGGCGAGGCACGCCGGGCCTTGCGTCAGCTGCTCGGCGATGTCGATCGCTCACTGGCCACTGCATTTCGCGAAGGCGCTGACGCCAGTGCGTTAGCGCGTCGACGTGGTGAGTCGGTGGCGCGCATCGTGGTGCACGTGTGGACAGCCTGTCTTGGTGACGTCACTGGGGCTGCCTTGTTTGCTGTGGGTGGTTTCGGCCGGGGCTTGTTGTTTCCTTATTCGGACGTGGATCTGTTGGTGCTGGCGGATCACCCTGAGCCAGCGCGTTTGCGTGCACTGGAACAATGTTTCGCCACGCTATGGGATGTCGGTCTGAAGGTGGGCCATGCGGTACGCGAGCCGGCGCAGTGCCGCACGCTGGCAGCAAAGGACGCCACCGTATTCACCAGCTTGCTCGATGCGCGTCGACTGGTCGGTGATCCGGCCTTCGATGAAAAGCTGCGCGCGATCGTTGATGATCCCGTCCTGTGGCCGCCGCGCGAATACCTGACAGCGCGACGGGCCGAGCGCGATACGCGCCACGCACGTTTCGATGACACTGCCTATAACCTCGAACCCAACCTCAAGGATGGTCCTGGCGGACTACGCACGCTTGATTCGCTCCGTTGGCTGGGACGTCGGCTGGCTCATGCAAATGATTTCGGTGAAATGGTGGCCGAGGGGCTGCTCGATCCCGCCGAACACGACACGCTGTTGCAGGCCGAGGCTACGTTACGCCGTTATCGTTTCGCGCTGCATTTAGAAGCCGGTCGACCGGAAGAGCGGCTGCTGTTCGATTATCAACGCGCCCTGGCTACTCGACTGGGGTTCGAAGATGAGCATGAGAAGAATCTCGGCGTCGAGCAGTTCATGCAGGGGTACTACCGCGCGGCAAGTCAGGTGGACCGGCTCGGCGTACAGATCACCGAGCGCTTCGAGGAAATGCTGGATGCGGTTTGTACGCCGGAGCCGGTAGGTACGGATTTTGTCCGTTTCGGCAAACGCCTGGCGGCATGTGATCCCGAGCTGTTCATGCGTCACCCGGCGGCATTGGTCGACATCTTCATCGCGCGATTGCATACGCCTGGACTTATCGGCTTTAGCGCCGACACCATGCGGCGTATTCATCAGGCTACGGCGGTACATGGCACGTCGTTGGCCGACGATCCTGAAGTGCTGCAATCGTTTTTGCGTTTGTTGCGAGCGGGTGCGCCCGCGGTCGAAGCGTTATGGCGAATGAATCGCCACGGTTTATTGGCGGCCATCCTGCCGGCGTTCGGGCAGGTATTCGGGCGCATGCAGTACGACTTGTTCCATGTGTACACCGTCGACGAACACACGTTGCGCGTGCTGCGCAACATGGCGCGTTTTGCGGAGGCGTCAACACAAGGTGAGTTTCCGCTGGCTTGTGAGATCTGGCCTACGCTGCCCAAGCCCGAAGTACTGCTACTCGCGGCTCTGTTTCATGACATTGCCAAGGGGCGCGGTGGAGATCATTCGGTACTCGGTGAAGAGG
>JBARCX010000170.1:0-2216 GCA_049794535.1 Rhodanobacter sp. | reverse complement strand
GGATGGAGTAGCGATGTCGCAATGGTCGGCGCCGGAACTGGCACGACGCCGTGCGATGCTGTCGCAGAAGGTGCAACTGGGGTTTGCCTTTCGCGTCGAAGAAGTCGCCATGCTCGGCCGTAGCCCTTACACCGCGAAAGGGGAGTGCGCTGACGACCACCGCATTGTCGATGCCGCACTGCGTGCCGCGCATGCATGGCATCTGCGTGGCAGGCCTTATTCGGAACTCTCTGGTGGCGAGCAACAACGTGTGCAGCTTGCGCGCGTGTTGGCACAGGTATGGGAAAACGATGGCGGCCCCTCCTGGCTTTTATTGGACGAGCCAGAGGCCGGTCTCGATATTGCGCATCAGCATTTCGTGTTGCAGCAAGCACGCCGCATGACACGGCAAGGATGGGGCGTGATCGCCGTGCTGCACGATCTCAACCTCGCCGTGCGCTATGCCGATGATGTGGCTTTGCTAGAGCAGGGGAAGTTGTTGCGTTACGGCAGCCCGGTACAGGCATTGGATCCGGAAGTGTTGTCGACGGTGTATGGCTTGCCGTTGCGACGTGTGTCGACTGACGGCGATGGTTGGGTGTTGTTGCCGGCTTAGAGGCTTGGCTATAAAGCCCTTCTCCCTTCGGGAGAAGGTGCCGGCAGGCGGATGAGGGTTCGGCCGAAGCGCGGATTGGGCGATGACGTGAGCCCGAACCTCGCCGTGCTCCCGAACCCTCACCCCAACCCCTCTCCTAGTGGGAGAGGGGTGAATACAGCTCTAGCGATAGCGCGTTAGAGCATCGCCAAGCGCTTCCTTGAGCGGCCCCAGCCAGGGTTCGAACTTCGTCCACTGATCGATGCCATCGCGGAAGATCGGTTGACGCACCTGCTCTGAGCTAGCCGTACGCACGCTACGTGCGGTTTTGTAGAACTCGAGGCAGGACGGCTCGAATTCCAGCCCGCAGAAATCGAGAATCCGCCGCACGTTGCTTTCGAGATCGTCGACGACGTCCTCATGATGAATACGTAGTACGCGACCAGGCAGCACCTCGTCCCAGTGTTGCATCGCATCGAGATACGTCCGGTAGTAGCGCGCGATATCTTCAACGCTGTAGGTGAACTCCTGGCCCGTCGCAAAGAGCTGTTTCAGATTGCTGAAGCAGCAGGCGATCGGTTCGCGTCGCGCATCAATGATCTTCGCGTTGGGCAGGATCAGATGGATCAGGCCGATATGCCGAAAGTTGTTCGGCATTTTATCGATGAAGTACAGCTTGTTCCCACGATAGATGCGGGTATCGGCTAAATACTTTTCGCCAAGCTTCAGAAAATCCTCGGGCGCCATATCGGCCAGCACACCCGGATAACGCGGATGGTCGAGATCAGGCTCGCGTCCTTGCAGATCGAGCACCATGCGCGGAATTTCGCCAAGCTCATGCGTGCCTTCGACGCGTGAATGGGACGCAAGTATTTGCTCGATCAACGTAGAACCAGAGCGCGGCAGGCCGACGATAAAAATCGGATCCGGATTTGGAGCGCCGCAGCCATCGCGGTTGGCGAAGAACTCGCGCGTACAGACCTCGATCTGCTTGCGCGTGTTGATCTCCATGATCTCCGGGCGGTAGTGGCTCTCGTCTCGTTTGAGTGCGTTGCCCTGGCTGTAATAGCGCCACGACTCCGCATAATCACCGCGATCCTCAAACGCCTTGCCGAGCGCGAAACACAGATGATAACGATCGATAGGAGATGTGGCCGGCGCCGCTTCTTCAGCGCACATGCGTGCTATTTCTTCATCGGTAAAGCGGTAGGTCTTTAGATTAGCCAGACTCCAATACGCGTCACCGAAGTTGGGTCGTGCTGTGGTAGCGGCACGATACGCCTCGATGGCCTCGGCCTGTTTGCCTTGTGTCTTCAGTGAATGCGCGAGCGATAGATGCAGATCGGCTGCGCCGGGCGTCTCTTGCAGTAGCTTCCGGTATAGCGTGATGGCGCGATCATGTGCACCCAGGCCGACGCTGGCGCTGGCGTACAGCGCTTGGTAATCCAGATGAAGGGGATCAACCGCCAGCAGTTTCTCGACTTCCTCGCAGGCCCGCTGGTACAGGTGCCGTTCGAGTAGCACGCATGCATAGTCGTAGCGTGCTGCCCGATAATCCGGGGCGATCTTCAGCACGGCTTCGAGCAGTATCTCGGCGTCATCAAGTACGTCGCGCGCCAGGCCGATACGAGCAAGCAGACGC
>JBARCX010000169.1:0-2023 GCA_049794535.1 Rhodanobacter sp. | reverse complement strand
GTACACCTCAATGCCGCCACCTTCTCCCGTAAAAGCACTCCTGATGTATTGGGCACCCGCGTCGTCGCTTACCGTGCGCGCCACCTGGGCATCCATATCGTGTTCTTGCTTGCCGCCCCAGCCATTGAAATTGAAATCGACTGCGCCGAGCGCGCCATTTCCGCCAATAACGAAGTTGGCGCCTATGTCCCGCATCCAGATATCGTCGAGGTCGGTGGTAATGAATCGCGTGTTGTCGGTGCCGCATGTTTGCTGGGCAAGATCGAGCTCGCTGTCGCGGCAGAGGATAGTTAGCGGTTCACGTTGAGCAATGGTCCTGGCTACGAGGCCAAGGCACTCCTGGACGGCCGGTGTCCAGTCACGCCAAATCGACGTTTGTGCACCAAAAGCCATAAACGTGCGTACGTTCGGACGCGACTCCTCAGGCATATAAAGTGGCGCTGGCGTACTCGAGTCATCATCCGAATCACTACTCAGCCATTGCGGTAACGCGGATGCGCCGAATACCAGGGGAGACACCATGCCAAGGCCGATCAAGGACGACACCTGGGTTATGAACTGTCGGCGCGTAGCCATGCTTTCACCTCAATAGGAAAGGGATGAGTGGGACGGGGCTAGTTTGTAAAGCAGCTCGCCTTACGATGGCGAAGGGCGAAAGCAGTCTTTACGGAATCTGGCGGAATCGCGTCGTTCGGAATGCGTACTGGCTGCGTGACCACGCCAGAACCTGGTGCCTAAACGATGGGGGCGATAGTTACATCAGCCGAAACACATGGCAGCGCACCACGGGTGCGAGTTGTCTCTAACATCTCATTACTTCCAGCGCTCTAGCCTGGAGTCTGAGGTTAGCGGCACGTGGGTAACACGGAGGTAACAGCGGCTCATTGAGCCTTTTGACGGCATGCGGGCTCTTGCGTGAAATTTACATTGCAACCCCGCGCAAACCCACGATGTGTGAGCTTAGGGCTAGGCAAAGGTCACCTGGACGTGAAACAGATCGTCGGTGTGCGTCACGCTTACTTTCCACGCCATGCGATTGGCTATCCGCTCAACGAGATAGAGCCCAACACCGAAGCCTTGGGGGTCTTCTTCGGTCGCATCATCGCTATGAATGGCATTGCTGACATGAAGGTGGGTTGCATCCGCGCTGACCCGAATGGTGCCTGGGGCGCCATGATCCAACGCGTTGCGCAATAGGTTATGCACCATGATTTGGAGCATGGTGGGGATAGTGTGAATGGCCAGGTCAGGTGGGATGTCCATGCTCACATGGACGTCGTGATTTCCCGTGCGCAGGTATATGTCATGCCACGCGCGCTCAACGAGATCCCGTAGCATCACTGACGTAGTAGGCACGTCATCGCCCTTGTCGCGCCATAGCCAGAGCAAAGCTTCGGTCATGGCACGCATATCATTGTGTGCTCGACGCAAGCGATCGAATGGGTTGCGCCATGCTGCGAGTGAGTCAGCGCCTTTTTTATCCAGAAGATCAAGCGTGGCACCCGTCACAGCGAGCGGCGTTCGTAGCTCATGACTCAGCGTCTGAAGAAAGTACTGCTCGCGTTGATTGGCCGATGCGAGCTCGTCGATAGCTTTCTGCAGTTGAGCGGCGAGCGTATTCAGCTCGTCGATACGCGAGGTTGGCGTTACCTGCGGGGTTCGTTCCTCACTGCTGGCTAGCGTGCCTGCCCAGGTAGAGAGTCGTTCGATCGGCCTTGCAACAGATCGGAATAGCTCGATGGCAACGATGCCCACCATCGGTAACGAGAGAAGCAAAAGTATTAACGCCACGGTAGTTAGGCTGGGCCCAGTGTGTCCCGCATCGTCTGCTGGCAAGAAACGATGCACTACAACGGCCTGGGAGTGCCTGTTGGGTAGATCGAACGGCAAGATATACAGAAACTCCTGGCCGAGATCGGTTGTAATGACCTCTCCCGATTTCAAAGGCGTGCCTTTGATGGCAGTGGCATAACGAGTAGGAAGATCCTTGACGTCAACGAAGTATTGGCGGAACGAATCGCTG
>JBARCX010000168.1:0-8435 GCA_049794535.1 Rhodanobacter sp. | reverse complement strand
AGCGAGCAGCATCCTGCTGCGTATGAAGGATCTGGCCACTCAGGCGGCCGATGACTCATCGACCACGGACGACCGCACGGCCTTGCAGTCTGAATATGACGCGCTGGGTGCTGAGTTGGCCAACATCATGGCGAACACATCGTACGGTAGCCAGAAACTACTGGATAAGACCGACGGTAAGCTAGCCAAGGCGATGACCTTCCAGATTGGCGCCAGTTCCGCAGAAAAGCTGACCGTGAACTACAGCGTGAAGATCACCCAAGCTGATACCGATATCACCGCTGCCTCCAAAAGCTACGGTGGCGCAGCAGGTGACGAATTGACCACTGGTGGTGCCAGCGCCAACGGCATGATCGACAAGATCAATAATGCCTTGAAGACGGTCGGTGGCTTGCGCTCCGATATCGGTGCTACGCAGAATCGCCTGGAACATATCTCCAACAACCTGGCCAACATGGCCGGCAACACCACTGATGCAGAAGGCCGCATCATGGACGTGGACTACGCCTCGGAGAGCGCCAACATGCTCGCCAAGCAGGTGCTGATGCAGGCCAGCTCCTCGATGCTCAAGCAGAGCAGCAGCATGGGCCAGATGGTGCTTTCGCTCCTGCAATAAGTTTTAAGGGAAGCATCGCGAAAAGGAAAACGGGCCAGTCCACGACAGTGGGCTGGCCTTTCGGTTTTTTAGATTCTCTTGAAGTTCCCTTCACGTTTGTAGCGCGGACATGAGAATGGCGCCCTTATCGAGCTAGCGAGAAGGCCACCTGTGTCGACATCGAAGCGCCCCCTATTGGCTGAAACCGAACGCATGCTGGATCCCTGCACGCTGGGCCGGCCGTTTCATCTGCTTGAAGACTTCAATCAACGTCTTGGCAAGCAGATCGAGCGTCATTTGCACAGCCGCTTCAACGTTAGGCACGGTGCGACGTTTGCCGTCACGCGTGTAGCCATTACTTCATTTGTCGCATCACAGGGCGAAGGGACGTGGCGAGGCTATCGCGCACCTGCCGGCAAGCTCGCTATCAGACTGGATCGTCGGTTGATCCTTGCCATGCTGGGTTATCACTACGGTGATAAGAGCAACATGGTACGTGTCGATGACACCATCACGGAAACCGACAGCGAGCAACGCTTTGGTATTGCCACCGGTCTCAGTCTGCTGGATTTGCTGGTAACCAGCATTGCACCGTCAGAGCCGTCACAGACGTTCACGCCAGAAGCCTTGCATTCACCTACGTCGAGCAAGCGCGTCATACGCGTCACGGTTGAAGAGCGCGCACTGAAATTGTCGGGTCATTTGGAATTTGCGCTCGACGCGGCATGGGTGAGCCTGCTGTTCGCTAGCGTCGCAACAGGGCGCGCTATTGCTATGCCGGGGACGAATGCGCGTGCGCCATTGGAAACACGTCTGCCGATCACGCTTTCCGCGCGCATGTTGACCAAGGAAGTGCTGCTCGACGACGTATTGGCGCTGGTGCCTGGCGACATCATTCCGGTTCGACTCCCAGAAACCGCTGACGTACTGATCGGCGAATCGCGTTTATATCGCGCCGTTATCGCTGAGCATGGTGGCACGTTGTGCCTTACCTCCTTTGAAGACATCGAGTAAGCCCAAATGAACAACGACACCGGTGTTGCGCTGGTGCTGACGTTGCTGACCATGCGCCCCGTCGGTGAGGAAATCTGGAACAAGGCATTGCAGCCTTACGAGCAAGACAAGATCAGCATGCAGGAGGCGATTCGTACTGCTGAGGAGCCGCTGTCGAAATTCATGCTGGCGCAGACCAGCAAAGCCACGCTGGCCCATGTGGCCAAGCTGGCCAAATCACCCGAAGTGGATAAGCCGGAAGATCATTCTTTTCTGGTGAAGCTGTCGGCGTTTGTGCTGAGCGAATTGAAAACCGCGTTTCAGATCGGCTGCATGTTGTTCATACCGTTTCTGGTGATCGACATCATCGTTGCCTCGGTATTGATGGCGATGGGCATGATGATGTTGTCGCCGCTGGTCATCTCGCTGCCCTTGAAAATATTGCTATTCGTGCTGGTCGATGGATGGTCGTTGACCGTGAGTACGCTCCTCACCAGTGTGCAGGCCTTCTGATGCTTACCCCCGATCTCGCCGCCGATATCGCGATGGACGCACTGCGTCTGGTGATGCTCATCGTGATGGTTTTGATTACGCCGAGCCTGATCGTGGGCATGCTGGTTAGCCTGTTTCAGGCCGCCACGCAGATCAACGAACAGACCATGAGCTTTTTGCCGCGCCTGCTGGTGACCTTGTTGGTGATGGGGTTGGCCGGTTACTGGGTGAGCGGAAAGGTCATGCAATACACCGTGGATATCTTTCAGCGCGCTGCTCAATTGGTGGGCTAGTGGAAGGGATACTGGAGGAGTTACAGCCGCTGATCGCAGCCGTACTGTGGCCCTTCTGCCGCATCATGGCCGCGCTGGCTAGCGCACCGGCCTTGGGCGAAATGATGGTGCCGATGAAGGTGCGTGCGCTGGCTGCGCTGGCATTGGCCGTGGTGATGCAGCCCGGGATGCCGGAGATTGCGCCGGTCGACCCGATCTCGTTTCGGGGTATGGGGGTGATGGCCGAGCAGATCTTGATCGGCGGCATGCTGGGTTATCTGTTCCACCTGATTCTTTCCGCGCTGATGGTGCTGGGCACGGTGGTGTCTTCGCAGATGGGTTTGTCGATGGCGCAGATGAACGACCCGGTGAGTGGTACATCCAGCGATGCCATTTCCAGCCTGCTGCATGTGCTTTTTATCCTGCTTTTTTTTGCGGTGGACGGGCATCTCGTGCTGACGCAGGTGCTCGCGCGCAGTTTTCATGTATGGCCGGTCGGTAGCTTCGGTTTCGACCTGGAGGCACTGAAGCGCTTGGCGTTTGCGGTCGGCTGGATCTTTTCGGTAGCGTTGATGCTGGCGTTGCCGGTGATCTTCGCCACGATGGTGGTGCAGGTCGGTATGGGTTTTCTCAACCGTGTGGCGCCCACGCTCAATCTGTTCGCATTGGGTTTCTCGATCACCACCGTCTTTGGTTTGCTGCTGTTAGTGCTGCTGATTCCATCGTTGCCAGAGCATTTCAGCCGCATGATGACGCATGTACTGGATTT
Source organism: Rhodanobacter sp. (assembly GCA_049794535.1). Lineage (GTDB taxonomy): Bacteria > Pseudomonadota > Gammaproteobacteria > Xanthomonadales > Rhodanobacteraceae > JBARCX01. The sequence goes on along the minus strand of JBARCX010000168.1, from coordinate 5,314 downwards.
GCTTGATCGGTTGGTTATTGCCCCAGCAGGGACAGTGCCGACTAGCCAGGTGTCGTCGCCATGAGTCAGTCCAGCACCGGTGACAAGACTGAGAAGGCCACCCCGCAAAAGCTGCGAAAGACGCGCGAGGAAGGGCAGGTTACCCGCTCACGTGATATCGGTACGGCGGTGGGTGTATTCGTCAGCTTGAAGATCATACTTTTCATGTTGCCCGGTTGGCTGGGCGATTTTCGCCGGCTGTTTGCACTATCGCTGGCCGATTTCAATGGCATTGGACTTACCGGTGCAGACGGTGGCGGCATTGACGGCATTGGCAACGCATCCTCGCTGATATTTCCGGGTGTGCTGGTGCTGGTAGGCAAGATGGTGCTGCCGTTGGTCGCGGTGCCACTGAGCATTGTGGCGGTATCGTTGGTTCCAGGTGGCTGGATTTTTTCTGCCAAGAATTTTATGCCCAAGGCAAACCGGCTTAGTCCGGCAGCCAATCTCAAGAAGCTGGTGTCGGGTAAGCATTACGTGCAAATCGGGACGATGGTGCTCAAGGCCGCCGCCGTAGGGTTTGTACTCTGGAAAGTGTGTCGCAGTAACGTAAATGATTTTGTGCGCTTGCAGGGCGCGCCGTTGGCCGACGCCTTGCACGGCGGCGCGACTTTGTTGGTCGACTCGGTGCTTTTGCTGAGCGGCGTGTTGATCCTATTTTCGCTGATCGACGTACCGATTCAGCACTTCCTGTTTTTGCGTGGCCAACGCATGAGCAAGAAAGACATCAAGGAAGAGCACAAGAATTCCGAAGGTCGACCCGAAGTGAAGAGTCGCATTCGCCAGCTGCAACGTGCGATGGCGCGGCAAAGTGTACGTAAGACGGTACCCACGGCGGATGTGGTGATCGTCAACCCGACGCATTACGCGGTTGCGCTGAAGTACGACGAATCCAAGGCACAGGCACCCTTCGTGGTGGCCAAGGGTATCGACGAAACCGCATTGTTTATTCGCGAGATCGCGCGCAAGCACAAGATCGAAATACTGGAGTTACCACCCTTGGCTCGCGCCATCTACAACACCAGCCAGGTTAACCAGCAGATTCCCGCAGCACTGTATCGCGCGGTGGCTCAGGTACTGACCTATGTATTGCAGATTGGCGCCTTCCGTAAAGGCCAGCGCCCGGCACAGCCCCGATTACCGTCTGATTTTGATATTCCCGAACAACTGTCGAACCCGAGTCCGTCATGAATAAGCCCGCTATGAACATGTCATCAGGCTTCATCGCCACGTTGCGTAGGCAAAAGTTCGCTGCGCCGATTGCGTTGCTCATCATCTTGGGCATGCTGATCTTGCCGTTGCCGCCTGCCATTCTGGACGTGCTATTCACGTTCAATATCGCGTTGTCGATCGTGGTGATTCTGGTCAGCGTATCGGTCAGGCGTCCGCTGGAATTCTCTGTATTCCCGACCGTGATTCTTGGCGCGACGTTGATGCGTTTGATGCTCAACGTGGCCTCGACGCGCGTTGTTCTGCTAAATGGTAATCAAGGCACTAGCGTTGCCGGCCAAGTGGTAGAAGCCTTCGGAAACGTGGTGATCGGCGGCAACTTCGTTGTCGGTATGGTCGTGTTCGTGATCTTGATGATCATCAACTTTGTGGTGGTCACCAAGGGTGCCGAGCGCATTTCGGAAGTGTCGGCGCGTTTCACCTTGGATGCATTGCCCGGCAAGCAGATGGCGATCGACGCCGATCTCAACGCGGGGCTGATTACCCAGGAGCAAGCGCAAAAGCGGCGTGCCGAAGTATCGACCGAGGCCGATTTCTACGGCGCGATGGATGGTGCTTCCAAGTTTGTACGCGGCGATGCGATCGCCGGCATCCTGGTGCTCATCATCAACATGATCGGTGGTGTAGCCATCGGCATGACGATGCACGATATGAGCGCGGGTGACGCGTTCCGCCAGTATGCATTGCTAACCATCGGCGACGGCTTGGTCGCTCAGATCCCCGCGCTGCTGTTGTCGGCGGCGGCAGCGATCATCGTGACGCGTATCAGTGCGGCCGGCGATTTCGAGCAGCAGGTTGGAAGACAGTTGCTGGCGTCGCCGAGTGTGATGTTCTCCGGTGCGGGTATCTTGTTCTTGCTGGCATTGCTGCCCGGTATGCCCGCACTGACGTTTATGGGTTTTGCCGCGTTGCTCGGTTACACCGGCTGGCGCATGTCGCGTAAACCGGTCGATACCGCCGAGGAGGATGCGACGCGCGAAGTAGAGGAGGCGCTGCTCGCGCCCACCCAGCCCACGCTGGATTGGAGCAGCATTCCGTATACCGAAACGCTGTCCGTATCACTTGGCTATAAGCTGGTCAGCTTGATCGATGAAGGGCAGGGTGCTCCGTTGGCCAAGCGGGTGCGCGGTATGCGCCAGAACCTGTCCGAGACGCTCGGTTTTCTAGTGCCGCCGATCGGTACGCGCGATGACCTTGGCCTACCGCCAGGGCAATATTCGATCATGTTGAATGGTACGGCCGTGGCCCAGGCCCAGGTGTATGCTGATAAATTGATGGCGATTCCTTCTCCGTTGGTTTATGGCGACTTGGATGGTATTCCTGGTGTCGATCCCGCTTATGACATGCGCGTGACCTGGATTGATGTATCGGAAAAAGCCCATGCCTTGGGCTTGGGTTATCAGGTAGTGGATGGCGCCACGGTAATCGCTACGCATTTGTCCAAAGTGGTACGTGACCATTTGCCGGAGCTCTTCAGCTACGACAACGTGACGGCGATGTTGGAGCGCCTCACGGCTTTGGCTCCTGCGCTTAGCGATGCACTGGGTAAGTGCATGACACATAGTCAGCTGCGCAAGGTGTTTCGTTTGCTGCTGGCCGAGAACGTATCGATAAAGGATATCGAGGCCATCGCCTCGACCCTGGTCGAAGCATCGGAAACGACTAAAGAGCCGATCCTGTTGGTGGCCGAGGTACGTTGTGCTTTGCGTCGTCAGATTGTTGCTGGTCTGGTCGGTCAGCAAGCAGAGATCAAAGGTTTCAGCCTGACCAATGAGTTGGAGCGCTTGTTGTTGGGCGACCTTAGCCGAGCCGAACAATCGGGTAGTCGGGTGACATTGGATAACTATCCGATCGATCCCAATGTGCTCACACAGCTGCAAGTGAATATGCCGGCGGTGCGCGAGCAGTTGAAACTGCAAGGTGCTGCGCCGTTATTGCTGGTCATTCCGCGGTTGCGCCCGATTTTGGCGCGCTATACGCGGTTGTTCGCTCCCGGGTTGAACGTGTTGTCCTACAACGAGATTCCCGAGACCAAGGAAGTGAGCATTGTGGGAGCGCTGGGTTAACGCAGACCGTAGGTTGGTGATGGACCCCGGACTTGATCCGGGGGAACCCCAACGTTGACGGCCTAACGATGTGTTGGGGTTAGTTAAATACACGTTTATTATCTTGCGTCATTCGTAAAGAGCTACGCTTTAGCGCGATAACTCACTATTTCTGTCGCCAGGCTGACGTTTTATTGATTTTGTTTTGAGATTTAAAGTTTGTCCTATACCCCGGAGTTTCTGTGATTTCTATGATTCACATACTGCTCCGCATGGTGATGAATGCCGCGCATGTTCGCGAGATCGCTGACATGGCATCCATCTGCAAGGCTTCAGAGAACCTCTGAATATATTCATGGACTGACTTCTCGGATGTTTTCTGGTGCACCCACTCTGCATCAGGACAACTTTATGCGCGTCGCTATCCTCGAAGATACCGTTAAGCAAACTCACTCCGTTGCCGGTTGGTTGCGTAATGCCGGTTATGAAAGCGTGATTCGCCATGACGGCGATAGCTTTGGACGTGCCGAGTCGGCGCACGTATCTGCGCAGACCAGTCTCGACCCGCTGCATGAGATCCGTAGCGCGATGCGTGAAATACGCACCTGGCAAAGCATCTACGTAAGTGTGATTAATCGCTTGCCATACCCCGTGTTTCTGGCCATCGACGGAAACATCAAGATTTGGAACATGAAGGCATCGGGCATGCTTGGCGAGCATTCTTCCGCGGATATTGCGATGTCCAAGGCTGTTGGTTCAGGCGTATCCGGTACGGGCAGTCTCGATGCTGACGACGCCAGTGCGATGGGCTTCGGTACAGAGAGTTCGAGCCAGGGAGATTCGCAGGATACGTTCACGGTCCCCATTCCTGACATACAACAGCTGGTGGCGAAGTACTGCCGCAGCAACGACAGCGTCAGTCAGGAAGTGGTGCTGAATGGGCGCGAGCACATCTTGTTGTGTGTGCCTTATCCAAGCCTTGACACAGCACTTGGCCCTGCTGCGGCCGAAGAGCATGTATCGCACCTGGTTTGTCTGGTCGATATCGCTGATGTGAAGGAGCGGGTGACGCACGACAAGCAGGCCTTGCGCCATATTGCCCACGATCTGCGTAGCCCGCTTACGGCCATTTTGACGTTGATCGAAGAGCGCGCTACGTACGATCGGGTTGATAACTCAGGCAACGAGCATCTCTTTCTTGATGACTTACGCCGCCAGGCCGACTACTCGTTACGTGTGGCACAAGACTTCCTGCAGCTATCGCGTGCTGAGCAAATCGATCGGCAGGCTTTCGCCCCGGTGATTCTCGAAGACATCGCTGCTGAGGCGATCGACTATGCATGGTCGGCCGCCGAGAAGAAGTCTATCCAGGTGATCGGCCCAGAGTGCTCGGTTGAAAACACCATGCTGATGGGCAATGCCGATATGCTGATTCGCACGATCGTCAACGTGATCGATAACGCCATCAAGTATTCGCCGCCGCATACGTCGATCAAGGTGCGCCTTGTCGATGTGGATCAAAAACACATGGCGCTGCATATCGTCGATGAAGGCATGGGTATTGCCGAAGACGACCTACAACGCTTGTTTGATCCCTTCTTTCAGGTGGTGACTCAAGGCGAAGCCGAGGCCGGCGTGGGACTCGGCTTGCCTTTCGTGAAAACGGTGATCGAGCGTCATGGCGGCAGCGTGAATGTGCAAAGCGCACCCGGTATAGGCACGGATTTTAAGATCGTACTGCCGCGGCATTAACCTTAGAGATCACCCGAGATCACTGCATCATCAGCTCTAGGCGGCCTGAATGTTTGAGGCCTGCTCGCCTTTGGGGCCTTGGGTTACGTCAAAACTGACCTTTTGACCTTCCGCCAGAGATTTGAAGCCACTCCCCGTGATTGCCGAGAAATGAGCAAACAGATCCTTGCCGCCGTTATCTGGAGTGATAAAGCCAAAACCCTTTGCGTCGTTGAACCACTTCACTGTTCCCGTTGCCATGATGAGCC
>JBARCX010000167.1:0-17443 GCA_049794535.1 Rhodanobacter sp. | reverse complement strand
CTTCAATTTTTTTACGGCGGCAACCAGACGCTTCTTCAGTTCGTCGTAAATTCCCTCGTGAGCGTAGATGCGCTGCACACTGATACAGCTCTGGCCGGACTGATAGAACGCGCCGAAAATCAGCCGTTCGATCACGCGATCCATATGCGGCCCTTGGTCTGCATCCACGATACAAGAGGCATTGCCGCCGAGCTCCAACGTCACTTTCTTGTGACCGGCGCGCGCCTTGAGATCCCAGCCAATTTGCCCGCCGGTAAACGAGAGAAGCTTGAAGCGCGGATCCTCCACCAACGGACTGGCATGCTTGCCATCCAGGGTGAGGATGGAGAACGCCCCCTTGGGCAGATCGGTTTCGGCCAACACTTCACCGATGATCAGCGCGCCGATCGGCGTTTTCTCCGAAGGCTTCAATACAAACGGGCAACCGGCAGCGATCGCTGGCGCTACTTTGTGCGCCACCAGGTTGAGTGGAAAATTGAACGGCGTGATAAACGACACCGGCCCGAGCGGCACGCGCTTGGTGTAACCGTGATACCCGTCCAGGCGCTTGGCGAGTTCCAGGTTGATCGTCTCGCCGTTGATGCGTACGGCTTCATCGGCGGCGATCTGGAACGTCTCGATCAACCGCGTCACTTCGCCCACTGAATCCTTGATCGGCTTGCCGGCTTCGATACACAGCGCCTCGGCGAGCTCATCACGACGCTCCTTGAAGCGTGCCACGCAATGCTGCAGCACGGCCTGCCGTGCCCATGGCTTGAACTCGTGCATGGGGCGTGCAGCTTTCACCGCGGCGACAATCGCCTTCTCCGTCGCGCCCGCATCCGGCACGGCAACACGGGTAGCGACTTTGCCGCTGTACTTGTCCAGCACATCCATCGTTTCCTTCGATGTTTGTGCCTTGTTGGCGAGGTAGTAGGGGTAGCTCTTGTTCAACATGGGATCTCCAGAGTTTGAACGTCCGGGGTTTGAACTATCGGTCAGATCGCAGCGCTCAGCTGGCGGATCTCTTCGTTGAGTACTCGATGGTTGTCGGAATAGTCGATAGCCAGATCGATCAGATGCACGCCACCTTCGCGATACGACCGTTCAAGGGTCGGCAGGAATTCATCGACACTGGCAGGTCGGTGCCCGTGCGCGCCATGTGCTTGGGCGAACGCGACAAAGTCCGGGTTGCCAAACGTCATGCCGTAGTCGACATAGCCCATCTCGGCTTGCTTCCAGCGGATCATGCCGTAGGCGTCGTCGCGTACGAGCAGGATGACCAGATCCATCTTCAACCGCACGGCAGTCTCCAATTCCTGCGCATTCATCATGAAGCCGCCATCGCCGCAGATCGCCAGCACTTTGCGATCGGGATAGACCATCTTGGCCGCCATCGCAGAGGGTAGGCCGGCACCCATGGTGGCCAACGCATTGTCCAGCAGTACCGTGTTGGGCTGACGCGCACGGTAATAGCGTGCGTACCAGATTTTGTACATGCCGTTGTCCAGGCACAGCACACCATCGTCGGGCATGAAGCGGCGCGTATCCGCGACCAGACGCACCGGGTGGATCGGAAAGCGCGCGTCGTCGGCGTATTGCCTAAGCTGCAGTTCGAACGCTTTGCGCACCTTGTCGAAGAAGGTGAAATCCCAGTGTGGTTGTGGATCGAGTGCATCGGTGAGGCGCTCCACCGTATGGGCGATATCGCCGACTACTTCGATCTGCGGGAAATACACCGTATCGACTTCGGCGGAAGAGAAGTTGATGTGGATAACGGTACGCCGGCCCTTGTGCATGAAGAACGGCGGCTTTTCCACCACATCGTGCCCCACATTGATGATCACGTCGGCGGCATCGATCGCGCGATGAACGAAGTCACCATCGGATAGCGCGGCATTGCCGAGCCACAGCGGATGCTCCTCGTCGACCACGCCCTTGCCCATCTGGGTGGTGAAGAACGGGATGCCCAATTTGTCGATGAAGGTGCGTAGTGCTACCGCCGTGCGTTGACGATTTGCTGCTGCACCGATCATCAGGATCGGGTGATGCGCATTGCTGATCGCTTCGGCGGCCTGCACGAGTGCAGCATCGTCTGGTGAGGGACGGCGGGCGTACTCGGTGGGCAGCAGGATGGCCTCGTCCTTCGCCACTTCGTCGCGCGCGATGTCCTCGGGGAGTTCCAGGTGCACTGCGCCGGGGCGTTCTTCCTCAGCACGCCGAAACGCTTCGCGCACGCGGGCAGGGATGGTGGGTGCAGACACCAACTGACGGGTGTACTTGGTCAGCGGCTGCATCATGTCGACGACATCGACCAGCTGAAACAGTCCCTGCTTGTGCGTGCGGATGGGCTTCTGGCCCGTGATCATCAGCATCGGCATGGCACCGAGCTGAGCATATGCGGCGGCGGTAACCAGATTGGTTGCACCGGGGCCAAGAGTGGATAGCGCAACGCCGGCTTTGCTGGTGAGTCGGCCCCAGGTCGCCGCCATGAAACCGGCGGCTTGCTCGTGACGGGTAACGATCAGTCGAATCGATGAAGCGCGCATCGCCTCGACCAGATCCAGATTCTCTTCGCCGGGGATCCCAAATATGTAATGCACACCCTCGGCTTCCAACGCTTTGACGAACAGCTCCGCTGCCTTCATCGTCGCTCCTCATGGGTGGACGCGGGGTACGTCCACTAAGGCTTTCGTGCGTGGACGCAAGCCCGTCCACGGCACAGGCGGGCAGCATGCGACGATCGGTGTTCAGTTCTCGTGAGATGGCATGAGCGTTGCGAATCTATGCGAATCCGACACGGCGTCTAGTGAACCCTTCTCCCTTCGGGAGAAGGTGCCGGTAGGCGGATGAGGGTTCGGTCGGAGCGAGCGCTTGCAAGTAGCGTAAACCTCAAGCCGCACTGCGATCCCGAACCCTCACCCCAACCCCTCTCCCAGAGGGAGAGGGGCTAGGTGTCCGTCACGCGTAGCGGCAATTCGCCATCAGCGAGGCGAGCACGCAGAGGCGTATCTGCGGCAACACCCTTTGCCGAGCGCACTACGCGCCCCTCGGCGTCGAACAGAATCGCGTAGCCGCGATCCAATGTCGCCAGTGGACTCACGGTATGCAGCGCACGACCGGATTGCTGCAACGTCAACCGTTCGCGTTCAAGCCGGCGTTCGATCGATTGGCGTAGCCGTTGTTGTTGCTCAGCCAGATGGCGCTGCAACAGCATCAAGCGTTGACGTGGATGCTGAGTAAGTAGACGTGCATGCAAGCGCTCAAGCCTGGTCAGTAAGCGCTGAGCCGACTCGCGCTGCACGCTCAATAGGCGGTGCTGCAAATGCACCAGTCGCTCGCGATCGCGAGCCAACCGTGCTTGCGGCCGCTGCGCCTGCAATCGTGCAAGCAGATGGTCGACACGCTGGCTATGTGCCTGCAGCCGTCGTTGTTCGAGTGTGCTCAAGCGTTGCCGTAACTGATGCAGATGCCGGCTTAACGCATCGGCATCGGGCACCAGCAGTTCGGCGGCGGCCGATGGTGTGGGTGCGCGCAAGTCGGCAACGAAATCAGCGATGCTGAAGTCGATCTCGTGGCCCACAGCGGAGACCACCGGCACGGCGCTAGCGTGGATGGCGCGCGCGACGGCCTCGTCGTTGAAAGCCCAGAGATCTTCCAGCGAGCCGCCGCCGCGTGTCAGCAGCAACGCGTCGTAGCGCCCGCTGGCCGAGGCCTTGCGCAGCATGGCGACAATGGCGGGTGGCGCTTCGCGACCTTGCACGGGTACCGGTAACACGTCGACATCGGCGAGTGGCCAGCGTCGCGCCAACACGCTCAAGACGTCGCGAATCGCCGCGCCGGTGGCCGAGGTAATGACGCCAATGCGGCGTGCATAACGGGGCATAGGGCGTTTACGAGCCGGGTCGAATAAGCCTTCAGCGTCCAGCCGTGCCTTCAGTTGTTCGAACTCACGTTGTAACGCACCTTCGCCAGCCGGCTCCATGTGCTCGGCTACGAGCTGGAATTCGCCGCGTGGCTCGTATAGGCCCACCCGCGCGCGTACCAGCACTTGCATGCCATCGCTGGGCTTGAACTTCAGCCATCCGGCTTTCGGCTTGAACATCGCGCAGCGCACCTGGGCGCCGCTGTCCTTAAGCGTGAAATACAGGTGACCGGAAGCCGGACGCGCTACGTTCGACAGTTCACCCTCAATCCACACCAGCGGTAGGGCGTCTTCCAGCAGATCGCGCACCAGCCGGTTGAGCGTGCTGGGTGTGAGGATGTGACGCGGTGGGGTTGCGTTGTCGTCGGGTGCGGGCATGAAGGCACGAGCCTAGCATGGATGACTTGGATAACAAGCACTTGCCCGTATCTGTGCAAGCTTTTTCTCACGTGAGAAAGACTTAGCGTTTGGTCTTAGTCCGCCTCGTCTGCCTGGATCATACGACGTCGTTGCCGCTGGCGTTGTTGCCAGGTACGAATACCCATATTGAGTGCAAACCAGGCGGCAAGCAGGCCGAGTGGCCAGCCGATGATGGCGGGCCAAAGAATCGACACCACCGCGAGCACGAACAGGGTAAGCGTGCCAATCAGCAGCGGCCCGGAGGCCGTATCACCGAGCACGCGGCGATCCGTGAGTGCGGCGCCGACCGTGTTGGCGATGCGCAGTGCACCCGCGGCGGCACGACCTGAGCTGCCACCCATATGACGTGGATGCGGTGGTCGCGCCGTGCTTTGGCGTACCTTTTCGCCACGTCGGCGCGGTGCCAGCACGATCTCGGTGGCATTGCCGAGGTCGCGCTCGTATTGCGTGGCGAGCTGGGCGGCGAAGCCGGCGTCTTCCACGGCCACGTCGATCTCACGGTTGTTCAACCAACTGGCGAGGTTGAGGTTGGACGAGCCGACGCGCGCCCATTGGCTGTCGGCCACGGCCGTCTTCGCGTGCAACATCGAGCCATTCCATTCGAAGACGCGAATGCCGGCCTTGAGTAATGGTCGGTAGCCGGAGCGCGACATGCTGGCGACCAAGGGAATGTCGCTGGTGCCTGGGACTAGCAGGCGCACGTCCACGCCGTCGCGGGCCGCTGCCGCCAGTGCTTGTACGTAAGGGGCGACGCCTACGAAATAAGCATCGGTCAGCCACAGGGTTTTGCGCGCCATCGCGGCGATCAATTGATCGAGCCGATACATGCTGGCGGTGGATGGTTGGGTGGCGATCACCCGCAGCGCGACATCGCCGGCGGTTGATGGTGTGAGCGGGGCTGGTGTGTGTGCGGGCTGCCAGACGGTGTCTGGCAAAGGCAGTCCAATCAGCCCCCAACTGTCTGCAAACGCGTGTTCCAGTTCGACGACGGCCGGGCCACGCAATGCCACACCCGTATCGCGCCACGGCGGTACGTCGCGCTGCGCATCACCCAGCCAGCGGGCGCTGATGCATACGCCAGAAAGAAACCCATGTGCGCCATCCACCGTGAGCAATTTGCGATGGTCGCGGCTGATCCAGCCGATGGGTTGACCAAGCTGTGGCGGATTGAATACGCGCACATGCCCACCTGCTGCGCGCAGCGGTGCCCAGAAACTGCCCCGCGACTGGCCGAAGCAGCCCATCCAGTCGACCACTACGGCGACGAACACGCCACTACGGGCACGCTCGGTGAGCGCATCGAGAAAGGCACGGCCTACGTCATCGTCGCGGACGATGTAGTTCTCCAACATGACATACCGCTGTGCATTGCGGATCGCCGTCAGCCACGCCGTGTAATGCGCCGCGGCATCGATCAGCAGCTCCACGCTATTGCCAGACAACAGTGGCGCGCCGGCAGCGCGGCTAAGCGCTTGTTCGGCCAGCAGACGATGGGGTGCGGACGATGACGATGGCATGCGGGGAGTGTAGGGCATGCTTTCTGTGAGGCGCTTCTGGCATGATCGTCTCATGTCGCCAAAGCAGCGCTTTACCGACACCGAAGAATGCGTGCAACTCATCGCCGAGCGATTGGGTGCAGACCTGCGTATTGCCGCGCCACTAGGGCTGGGTAAGCCGCATGGCCTGCTCAATGCGTTGTATCGGTTGATGCAGGCAGACTCATGGCGTTCGATGACGCTGTACACCGCACTCTCGTTGACTCGACCACAGGCCAAGCCCGGGCTGGAAGCCCGCTTCATGCAGCCGTTTCTGGATCGCCATTTCGGCGTCGATAGCATCGATCCACAGTACGCCGTCGACCAGGCGCGCAATGCGTTGCCGCCGAACGTCGCCGTACACGAGTTCTATATGCAGTCCGGCGCCTTGCTTCATTCGAGCAGCGCGCAACGCAACTACATCAGCCAGAACTACACCCATGTCGCGCGCGACCTGGTGGTTCAGGACATCAACCTGCTGGTGCAGTTGGTCGCAAAGCGCGAGACGGAAAACGGTGTGCGCTACAGCCTGTCGTGCAACCCTGACCTCACGCTGGATTTTCTCGATCACTTGAAGGCTGCTGGCAAGACACGGCCGCTATGCGTGGCCGTGGTGCATCCCGATCTGCCCTATATCAGCGGGCATGCCGAAGTCGCTGATGATTTCTTCGACATCGAACTGGCACCCACTGAGTCACCCCATTTGTTCGCACTGCCGCGGTTGCCGATTGATGTGGCGGAATATGCGCTGGGCCTGCATGCCAGTTCTTTGGTGAAAGATGGCGGCTGCCTGCAGATCGGCATCGGGGCGTTGTCCGACGCATTGGTCAAAGCGCTACTGCTGCGCCAACAAGAGAACGTAGCGTGGCGACAAGCGCTAGTGGCGCTGGACCCACGAGGCGCCACCCACGCCTTGGCCACGCGCATGGGTGGGCTGGCACCGTTCAAGACCGGTCTCTATGCCGCCAGTGAAATGGTGATGGACGGTTTCATGCACCTGGCCCGGGGCGGCATCCTCAAGCGTCGTAGTTGGGACAACATGGCGCTGGAGCGCGCATCGGCCAGTGGTCGGCTGCCGGAAGACGTGCCGGGTGGGCATTACCTGCGTGGCGCGTTTTTCCTCGGTTCGCGAGGACTGTATGAATGGTTGAATACAACCGAGGCGGCCGATCCGGACGCCATCGATATGTGCCGCGTCTCCAACGTGAATCATCTGTACGGCGACCACCAACAGTTGGCGATGCTGCAACGCCGAGGTGCGCGTTTCTTCAACACCTGCATGATGGCGACCTTGCTAGGTGCGGCCGTGTCCGACACGCTGGAAGATGGTCACGTCGTCAGTGGTGTGGGTGGCCAGTACAACTTTGTGGCCATGGCGCACGAGCTGCCCGATGGTCGTTCGGCTTTGCTGTTGCGCTCGACGCGGCAAGGTCGCGGTGGCGCCGAAACCAATATCCGCTGGAACTACGGTCAAACCACCATCCCGCGCCACCTGCGCGACCTGATCATCACCGAATACGGCGTGGCCGACTTGCGTGGCAAAAGCGATAACGAGTGCATCGAGGCCATGTTGTCGATCAGCGATGCACGTTTCCTCGATGCGCTCGCTGCCGAGGCGAAATCGCACGGCAAGCTGGCGGTGGATTTCAAGATACCCGATGCATGGCGTCGTCATCGGCCCGAATGTCTGCGTGAAGCGCTAGCGCCGTTCAAACTCAAAGGGTTGCTGCCGCTGTTCCCGTTTGGCAGTGATTTCACCGAGGTTGAACAACGCCTGCTGCCGGCTTTGAACTGGCTGAAGTCGTCTACGACGACCTGGCGTGGCAGATACGCACTGTTACGAGCAGCGTGGCGCCCAGGCAAAGAAGCACCTGGTGAGACCGAGGCGCTGGCGCGGATGGAACTGGCTGCGCCCGCCAAACTGGCCGACCGCCTGCAACGTCGTCTACTACAGGCTGCCTTGCGGCGCTGAGGCTGGCTTCAAGCCAACTAGTGAAACCCTTCTCCCCTCAGGAGAAGGTGCCGGTCCCACAGGGACTACCTTCGGATTGCTGGCGGGAGGGGGCCAACCACTCATTACTCGCTGAAGTTGTAACGACGCTTCGAGTATTCTTGGGGCTTCGCCGCCACCTTTAGGCGGCTGCATGATCCAGTCGATTCTCGCCATGAACGAAAAACTTTCTTCGTCCTTACGATATGCCGAGCCCGGCAAGCGCCGCCCTAATGTGGGCGTGCAAATCGGCAAGATCAGGGTAGGCGGTGACGCGCCGATCGTGGTGCAGTCGATGACCAATACCGACACGGAAGATCCAGCCAGCACTGCCAAGCAGATTGCCGAGCTGGCGCGTGCCGGCTCCGAGCTGGTGCGCATCACGGTGAATACGCCAGCTGCTGCAGCGGCGGTACCGCGCATTGCCGAGCGGCTGGCGATGATGGGTGTGGACGTACCGATCATCGGTGACTTCCACTACAACGGCCATCAACTGCTGGAAGCCGAGCCGGCGTGTGCCGAGGCGTTGGCGAAGTACCGCATCAATCCCGGCAATGTTGGCTTTGGCAAGAAGCGTGATAGCCAGTTTGCATCGATCATCGAGATGGCGCTGCGCTACAACAAGCCCGTGCGTATCGGCGCAAACTGGGGCTCGCTCGACCAGAGCATGGTCGCCACGTTGATGGACGAAAACCACTCCCGTGCCGAACCGTGGGATGCCTCGCATGTGGCGCGCGAAGCACTGATCCGTTCTGCGTTGGATTCGGCTGCCCGTGCCGAAGAGATTGGTCTGGCGCGCGATCGCATCATCCTGTCGTGCAAGGTTTCTGGCGTGCAGGAGTTGATCTCGGTTTATCGCGATCTAGCCGTACGCTGCGACTACGCATTGCACCTGGGCCTCACCGAAGCCGGCATGGGTTCCAAGGGCATCACGGCCTCCAGCGCTGCACTTGCCGTGTTGCTGCAGGAAGGCATCGGCGACACCATCCGCATCTCGCTCACGCCAGAGCCGGGCGCCTCGCGCACCGGTGAGGTGATCGTGGCGCAAGAGCTGCTGCAAACCATGGGCCTGCGTTCGTTCACGCCACTGGTGACGGCCTGCCCAGGTTGCGGCCGCACCACCAGCGAGTTCTTCCAGGAGCTGGCCAAGACCGTACAAGAGCATGTGCGCGAGCAGATGCCGCTGTGGCGGGTGAAGTACGACGGCGTGGAGAATCTCACGCTGGCGGTCATGGGCTGCATCGTCAACGGACCGGGCGAATCCAAGCACGCCAACATCGGTATTTCGTTGCCAGGTAACGGTGAGGCCCCGGCGGCCCCGGTGTTCATCGACGGCGAGAAAGCGATGACCTTGCGTGGCGACAACATCGCCCGTGAGTTCGTCGGCATCCTCGACGACTACGTGGCACGTAAATACGTGACACGGGCTGGCTGATTCGCGAACGGCGGCATATTCACCGAGTCATGGCTGGTGGCAGAATGCCGCGACGCATAGTGAACTCATACCCGGAGTCCGCCGTTGACGATTAGCCCGCAGCTCCGTACAGCGTCTGTCTACGTTTGCGTTTCTGCGCTCTGGATTTGGTTTTCCGATCGCGCGATAGAAATGCTCACTAGCAACCAGCACCAGTACATGGTGCTGCATAACGTGAAAGCCAGCTTGTTTGTACTCAGCAGCGGGTTGCTGTTGTACTGGATGATCGGCCGCGCCGTGCGCCAGTTGGCTACGCTCAACAAGACCTTGCTGCTAGGGCACGAGCAGTCGCTGCGCGTGCTGGTTGAAGCGATGGACGCACGCCACAAGGAAACCAGCGATCATTCGGATCGCGTGATGCGCATGGCCGAAGGGCTGGCGCATTTGGCGGGTGTTGAAGGCGTGGCATTGCGCAATCTTCGATTCGGCGCCTTGCTGCACGACATCGGCAAGCTGGCGTTGCCCGACACTATCCTGATCAAGCCCGGCAAGCTCGATGCCGATGAAATCGCCTTGATGCGCACGCATCCGCAGATCGGCTACGACATGCTGCAGCGTGTGGATTTTCTGCGCGATGCCGCCGACATTCCCCATAGCCATCACGAATTCTGGGATGGTAGCGGTTACCCGCAAGGCCTGCGTGGCGAGGAGATTCCCCTCGCTGCGCGCATCTTCAGTGTGGTGGATGTTTGGGATGCACTGAGCAATGTACGGGTGTACAAACCCGCGTGGCCAGAATCAGAGGTGATTGCCTATCTGCGCAATGCAGCCGGCAAACAGCTCGATCCGCATATGGTCGAGTTGTTCCTGGGCCATCTCGATGAATTGAAGCGGCTGGGGCAGGGCGCGCGTTAAAGCGTCGACTGTTGCAGAAAATCCAACGCTGGTTGCGGAGGAATGTTCTGCCAGACCTTGGCATTGCATACCTGCGCCGATAATGCATTGACCTGTGCAAGGAAAACCGCACGCGGCATTTCCAGCGCTCCCAATCCAAGCAAATGCGGATTACTGACCTGGGCGTCGATCAATGGGCAGTGCCATTCGCGTAACAAGGCGGCCAACGTCATCAGTGCGACTTTGGAACCACCGCTCTCTCGACTGAACATCGACTCGCCGCAGAACAACCGGCCAACGCTCACGCCGTAGATGCCGCCGATCAATTGTTCGCCATCCCATACTTCCACGCTGTGCGCATGGCCGTGCGCATGCAAGGCAACGTAGGCATCGATCATCCCCGGCGTAATCCAGGTGTGAGGTTGTCCTGGGCGTGGCTCTGCACAGGCTTCGATCACTGCGCGAAATGCGCGATCGACAGTGACCTGCCAATGTTTGCCCGCGAGCACGCGGCGCAGACTGCGGTTGATCTTCAAGTCTGCCGTGCGAAACACACAGCGCGGATCAGGTGACCACCACAGAATCGGTTCGTCCTCGCCAAACCAGGGAAAGATGCCTTGGCTATACGCCGCAAGCAACCGTCGTGGCGACAGATCACCACCGAAGGCTAGTAAGCCGTTCGGGTCAGTCAGCGCGGTGCGCGGATCGGGGAAACGTTCCGGCGCGGCATCGTCGAGTAGAGGCAGGCGGATCATCTTTCGGCGTAAGGCGAGTGGCAGTGCAGGTCGGCGACATAAGCGTCGATGGCTTCTGCTTCCTGCGCAAGCGCTTCACGTACTGCTGTGCGAAATCCTTCATCCAGAAGATAGTGGCGCGATTGTATGTGCACCGGCAGAAAACCGCGTGCGAGCTTGTGCTCTCCCTGTGCACCAGGTTCGAAGCTTTTTAGTCCGTGCTGAATAGCATGCTCGATACCGAGGTAGTAGCACAGCTCGAAATGCAGCCCAGGCACCTCGACGCTGCTGCCCCAGTAGCGGCCGTATAACGTGTCGCGACTTTGCAGAAATAACGCCATCGCCACGATGGTGTCGCCGTCGCGAGCGAGTGCCACATACACCTTGTCGCCTAGCGCCTTACCCAGGTAATGGAAAAAATCCGCGGTGAGTGCGGCGTGGTTACCTTTGTCGTCGAAGGTAGCTTGGTATAGCGCGTGGATGCGTGACCATTCGTTCGCGCCGAGTTGATCGCCGCGACGCATCGCGATCCGCAAACCGCTGCGCATCACCTGCGCACGCTCCTGACGGATATTTTTGCGCTTCTTGCGGTTGAGCGCAGCGAGGAAGTCGTCGAAGTTTGTGTAGCCGCGATGGTGCCAATGGAACTGTACGTCGCTGCGTGTCAGCCAGTGGTTTTCGAAGGTGGCGTCATCGAACGCGGATACATCGTTGGCATTGAGAAAGTTGGCATGTACCGAGGACAGCTGCATGCGCTCGGCTTCGTTTTGCATCGCCTGCACCAATGCGCAGCGTAATGCCGGTGCGTGTGGTGAATGACCGACTAGCAGTCGTGGCCCGAGCACGGGCGAGTAAGGCACGGCGTTGAGCAACTTGGGGTAGTAGTCGCCACCGGCTCGCTCCCATGCGCTGGCCCAGCTCCAGTCGAATACGAATTCGCCGTGCGAGTTGCCTTTGAGGTAGAGCGGCGCGGCAGCAACGAGTGCGTCGTTTTCGTAAAGCCCCAGGTGGTGTGCCTGCCAACCCCAGTCGGGACGAATGCAGTCGGTGCGTTCGAGCCCGGCCAGGAATGCATGCGAGAGGAACGGGTTGTCGTCGGGGCGCAATGCATCCCATGCCGCGGGTGCGATGTCGTCGAGGCGATGGTGAAAGCGGGCTTTGATCATGTGAGCTTGTTCAAAGTCTCTGCGTAACTCGGCGTTTGATGCATTGCTCGTCATTCCGGCGCAGGCCGGAATCCAGTGGAGTCACGGCATGGTCAAGCGATATCGCTGAAAGTTTTTTCAGCTGAGCCGCATACGACCACGCGATAATCAAACCACGACCCCACTAGATTCCGGCCTGCGCCGGAATGACGAGCATAAGCGGCGGATGATGGTCATGCCGCCGCGCGATGTTCAATGCAGCGTCGGCAGCGACGCCGCGAGCATTTTCACGAATGCCTCTGGCTTGCCGTAGTAAGTGTGATGCGACAACACCTGTTTCTGGCCATGTTGCTCCAGCACCAGGGTTGGGAACCCTTGACCACCGACTTCTTCGAGCAGGCGACGGCTGGTTTGCAGATGGTCGTACAACGCAGTGCCGTTACTGCTGGCAAAGCTGAGCGCGAACGTCGCGCCATCCAGACCGACTTCTTCGGCCAGTTCTCCCAACACCGACGGCTCGACTACGCGCAGGCCGCGCTGGTAATGCGCGTTCTGGATAGCTACCAGCATGGGGTAAGCCTTCGCTGGATCGAGTGACTCGGTAGCCAGGACGGCAGCGATTGGCGGCAGCGAGAACAATACGGTGCCCTGTTCGGCCAGCAGGCCTTCCTTGTACGCCTTGCCAAACGGCTGGCCACTCATCTGCTCGATGCGCTCATCGGCATGCAGGATGTGTTCGGCCAAGCCGGGATCCAGCGTGCGCGGCTCACCAAACAGGCCGCCGCCATGCAGTTGTAGCTGCAGGCGGCTGCCGAGAGCTTCCACGGCGGCGCTCACCAACGGCTGGGCGGCATAGCACCAACCGCACAGCGGGTCATGGATGTAGTGCAGGGTGGCGTTCAACCGTTGAAGCCCTGCTGATCCAGCCAGCGCTCGGCATCGAGTGCAGCCATACAGCCGAAGCCAGCCGAGGTGATGGCCTGGCGATACACATGGTCGGCCACGTCACCGGCGGCGAAAACGCCTGGCACCGAGGTCATGGTGGCCATGCCGTTCTGGCCGCTGTGAATCTTCAGGTAGCCGTCGTGCATTTCCAGCTGACCTTCGAAAATGCCAGTGTTCGGCGTATGGCCAATGGCCACGAAGAAGCCGGTGGCCTGGATGTCGCGAGTGACTCCGGTGTTCACGTCCTTCACGCGTACACCGGTAACGCCGGACTGGTCGCCCAGCACTTCGTCGATGCCGCTGTTCCACACCAGCTCGATCTTGCCGTGGGCGGCTTTCTCGAACAGCTTGTCCTGCATGATCTTTTCGGCGCGCAGCTTGTCGCGGCGGTGCACCAGGGTGACCTTGCTGCAGATGTTGGACAGGTACAGTGCTTCCTCGACGGCAGTATTGCCACCGCCGACCACCACCACTTCCTGCTCGCGGAAGAAGAAGCCATCGCATGTGGCGCAGGCCGACACGCCCTTGCCCTTGAAGTGCGATTCGCTGGCGATCCCTAAGTACTTGGCGGTAGCGCCGGTGGTGATGATCAACGCGTCGGCGGTGTATTCGCCGGAGTCACCCTTGAGGCGAAACGGGCGCTGCTTCAGGTCCACGGTATGGATATGGTCGAAGATCATTTCAGTATGGAAGCGTTCGGCGTGCTCGGCCATGCGCTGCATCAGTGCCGGGCCCTGCAGGCCTTCCACGTCACCCGGCCAGTTGTCCACGTCGGTAGTGGTCATCAGCTGACCGCCCTGCTGCATACCGGTGATCATCGTCGGCTTCAGGTTGGCGCGGGCCGCATACACCGCGGCGGTGTAGCCGGCAGGGCCGGAGCCGAGGATCAGCAGGCGGCTGTGCTTGGTGGTGGTCATTGCGATAGTCCTAGAGTTTGCTAGCGGCTTGATGAGTGGTTCGCTCCAGATCCTATGGCGGTTTCATCCGAACCTGCCTGGGCATGGAGCAGCGTAGTGCCCGAACCCGCAAGAATGGGGAAGATGCGAGGTTGATTCAAGGCACCAGTGATCGCCGATGCCTGCGTGACGACTGGCGCCGCGAATTTTCAGCATGCCCGAACAGGGCTTCCTAACCGTCCGGGGTGTCGGTATTCCCTCTGAAACCAAGGCTTTCTAGGGTCTTGTTGTCCGCGCTCCCAGAGCCGGCAACGCAAGCTACAGGCTTTGTTGTAAATGTCGGCCTACTCATTGAATCCGCGGAGCTTCTGAACATCCCGCGGCCTGTGTAGACTTGCTTAGAGCATTTAAGGAAACCCATCCCGGTGGCGCGTAGCGCGAACGTCAAGAAAGAGAAAGAGAAGGTGGGTTTGAGCGAAGAGCTCAAGCGCCGCTTGCGCGAGGCCGGTGCACTGTTGCTGCTGCCGTTGGCCTTGTACTTGTTGGTTTGCCTCGTGAGCTACAACGACCAGGACCCCAGTTGGGGCCACGTGGGTACGGTCGAGCAAGCACATAACTTTGGTGGTGCCGTGGGTGCGAATATCGCGAACCTGCTGCGCTACATCTTTGGCCTGGTGGCCTACTGCTTCCCCTTGCTGCTGCTGTTGCTCGGCATCCAGGTGCTGCGCCACCGAGGTGAGCAGCGTGCACCGCATCCGTGGGAGCCGTCATTACGGCTGGTTGGCCTGGTGTTCTTCTTTATCACCACGCCGGCTTTGGCCTGGCTGAACTTCCACGAAGATCAGGTGCTGCCCGAAGGGGCCGGCGGCATTACCGGCCGCTGGGTTGCGAACGGGCTGCTGCATGCCTTTGGCGACAAAGGCGCGCCGCTGCTGTTGCTGGCGGTGTTCCTTATTGCAGTGACACTGGCGACCGGGCTGTCCTGGTTCAAAGTGATGGACTGGACCGGACAGTACGTACTTCGACTCGCCGGTTGGTTCGGCGGCAAGCTGAAGCAGGCGCCGGACGCGCTAGCTGCCCATCAGGCACGTGCCGAGCGCGAGGTCGTGAAGAAGACCGAAGCCGTGAAGCAGGCCAAGCGTGAGCCCGTACGCATCGAGATGGCGCCTACGCCCGTCGTGAAGAGCGAACGGGCACGGCAGGAAACGCAGATTCCGCTGTTCACGGGTGCGGCCGCACCCGGCGAACTGCCGCCGTTATCGTTGCTGGATGAGGCGCCCGAGCAAGGCCCTGGCTACTCCGAGGAAACGCTCGAGGTGCTGTCGCGCCAAGTCGAGCTGAAGCTCAAGGATTTCCGCATCGAGGCCAAGGTGGTTGGCGTCTATCCTGGTCCGGTCATCACCCGTTTTGAGCTGGAGCCTGCCGCTGGTGTGCGCGGCTCGCAGGTGTCGAGCCTGGATAAGGACATTGCACGCGGCCTATCGGTGGTCAGCGTGCGTGTGGTCGACGTGATCCCCGGCAAGAACGTGATTGGCCTGGAGATCCCGAACACGAGGAAGCAGATCGTGTATCTGTCCGAGATCCTGCGCTCAGACAAATATGACCTCATCAAATCGCCGTTGGCATTGGCGCTGGGCAAGGACATCGGCGGTAAGCCGGTGGTGGTGGATCTGGGCAAGATGCCGCATTTGCTGGTGGCAGGTACCACCGGCTCCGGTAAATCCGTCGCGGTGAACGCGATGGTGCTGAGCCTGCTGTACAAGGCCAGCCCGAAAGATGTGCGGATGATCATGATCGACCCGAAGATGCTGGAGCTCTCGGTGTACGAGGGCATCCCGCATCTGTTGGCGCCCGTGGTCACCGACATGAAGGAAGCGGCGAACGCGCTGCGTTGGTGCGTCGCTGAAATGGAGCGCCGCTACAAGCTGATGGCTGCGGTAGGTGTGCGCAACCTGGCGGGCTTCAACAAGAAGGTGCGCGACGCCGAGAACGCTGGCCAGCCGCTGCTCGATCCGTTGTTCCGACCGAACCCGGAAATGCCGAACCTCGCCGCGGAGCCGTTGGAGCCGCTGCCGTACATCGTGATCATCATCGACGAGTTCGCCGACATGATGATGATCGTCGGCAAGAAGGTGGAGGAGTTGATCGCGCGTCTGGCGCAGAAGGCGCGTGCCGCCGGTGTGCATTTGGTGCTCGCTACACAGCGCCCGTCGGTGGATGTGATCACCGGCTTGATCAAGGCGAATATTCCGACCCGTATTGCGTTCCAGGTCTCCAGCAAGATCGACTCGCGCACGATCCTCGACCAGTCGGGTGCCGAGGCTTTGCTCGGCCACGGTGACATGCTCTATCTGCCACCTGGAACGGCCACGCCCGAACGTGTGCATGGTGCCTTCGTCGACGACCACGAGGTGCACAACGTGGTCAATTGGCTCAGGGCTCAGGGCGCACCGCAATACATCGAGGGCGTGCTGGAAGAAGTGCAGGCCACGTCTGACGGCAAGTTCATCAACGACTCCGGCCTGCCACAAGATGGCGAAGAAGGTGGTGGCGATGCCGATGCCCAGCTGTACGACAAGGCTGTAGCCATTGTCACGCAGACCCGGCGTGCCTCGATTTCCGGCGTGCAGCGGCACCTGCGTATTGGCTACAACCGCGCCGCGAGATTGGTCGAGCAGATGGAGCAGGATGGCGTCGTGAGCGCTCCGCAGCACAACGGTAATCGCGAAGTACTGGCACCACCGCCGCCAAAACATTGAAACGGCTCAAGGTAACCCAGCCGCCATTAAGCCACCGCTGCGCACACTTCGTGTTGTCGCGCCGCATCTACTTGGCGTGTACTCATAGCATTTAGGAACAGGGCACCATGAAACGGTTCACCCATTTTGCTTTTGGCGCGTTGTTCGCGCTTTCGTTGGCTCAGGTCGCGCAAGCTGCCGATGGCCCTGCACGCGCACGGCTCGACGCATTCGCGAACGACCTGCACTCGTTGACCGGCAATTTCACGCAGACGCTGACAACCGTCGACGGCCAACCGCCGCAGACCAGTTCCGGCACGATGGCACTACAGGCGCCGCGCGAATTTCGCTGGGACACGGCTACGCCACACAGGCAGACCATCGTTGCTGACGGCAGTCGGGTGTGGATCTACGACCCCTCGTTAGAGCAGGTCACCGTGAGCAAGCAGAGCAACGAAGAGGCGCATAGCCCGCTCACCGTGCTGACGGACATCAAGCAGCTCGACAAGAATTTCAAAGTCATCGAGCAGGGTGAGCACGACGGTCTGGTCTGGCTGCGGCTTACCTCGACCTCGCAGGATTCGCAGTTTGACTACGCGGACCTCGGTTTTGATGCGAACGGCTTAGCGCGCATGACGTTCCGTGACCAGCTCGGTTCGACCACGGATATTCGTTTCTCCGGCTGGCAGCGCAACGCAGCGCTACCGCCGTCGGAATTCAATTTCACACCACCGAAGGGCGCGGATGTGATTGGTGATCTGCCGGTCATTACTACGCAGCCGATCAAGAACTGAGTCTCACACTCGTCATTCCGGCCTAAGCCGGGAT
>JBARCX010000166.1:0-2541 GCA_049794535.1 Rhodanobacter sp. | reverse complement strand
GTCCAGCCGAGTGCTTCATCGTGATGTAGCAGCTTCTGGCTGCGCAACCAGTCAAACAACACCGGTGCATCGTCAGCGAACAACACCTCGCGCAACTCGGGATTCACTCGAGCTTGGGCGTCCTGTTTGCGTTCGGCAATTGCGAGCAGGCTTAGATCGTGGTTGCCCAGTGTCACAACACTGCATTCGCGCAGGTCATGGATTAGTCGCAGTGTGGCCAATGATTGACCACCACGATTGACCAGATCACCACAGAACCACAGGTGATCGCTCGCTGGATCGAAGCGCAGCTTGTCCAGCAGTCGTTGCAGCTCTGGGTAGCAGCCCTGCACGTCACCGATTGCATACGTAGCCATTAGAGCGGGGCCATCAGTGCGTCGCCATCAGTGGAGAGTGCGCGGAATGGAGAGCGTGAAGGTCGGAATCGGCGCGTCGAAGTGGGTGCCATCATCGGCCAGCATTTGATAGCTGCCACCCATCGTGCCGACAGGTGTCTCGAGTACCGCGCCGGAGGTGTACTCGTAATCGTCGCCAGGGCGCATCCACGGTTGCTCGCCAACGACGCCGTCGCCGCGCACTTCTTCGATCTTGCCGTTCGCATCGGTGATGACCCAATGCCGGGTAAGCAGACGTGCGGGCATATCGCCGGCGTTGTGCAGGGTAATGGTGTAGGCGAACACGTAACGGTTGTCACCGGGCTTCGACTGGTCGGGGACGAAACGGGTTTCAACCTGCACGTTGATCGTGTAGGAAGCTTTGTCGGTCATAGGGGGATTGTAAAGGTTGCCGCCGTGCATAGGCAGCAAACCTGTACGAATGCCATGGAAGCGCGGTTACGCGTCTTGGCTGATGGTGTTGATTTTCGCCAGACGTACGAAATCGTCCGGCGCCAGTGTTTCAGCGCGCGCCCTCGGGTCGACGTCGGCGGCACGGATCGCATCACTATCCATGAGCTGCCGGAGTGCGTTGCTGAGCGTTTTGCGTCGTTGCGCGAAGGCGGCTTTCACAATCGCGTAAAGACGCTCTGGATCGGCGTCATGGCGCTGATCTGCTGCCAGCGGTACCAGACGGACGACGGCGGAGTCCACTTTCGGTGGCGGTCGGAATGCACCTGGCGGCACAATAAACAAAGGCTCGACGCGGCAGGCTAGCTGCAGCATGACAGAGAGACGGCCATACACCTTGCTACCCGGTTCGGCAGCCATGCGATCGACGACTTCTTTCTGCAGCATGAAATGCATGTCAACGATCGACGCTGCGTGCTCCACGCAATGAAACAGGATCGGGCTGGAGATGTAATAAGGCAGATTGCCAGCGATACGTAGTCGTTCCACGCCGTGCCGATGTGCAAGCGCAGTGAAATCAACCTTCAGTACGTCGGCATGGATGATATCGAGCTTGCCGACCTCCGCAGCCCGCGCTTGCAGGCCAGGGATAAGGTCGGTATCCAGCTCGATCGCAGTGAGACTTCCAGCGGCGGCCAACAGTGGCAACGTCAGCGCACCCTCGCCTGGACCGATCTCCACTACAAAATCGTCTGTACGCGGCGATATCGAGCTAACGATACGCTCGATGTAGCGACGTTCGTGCAGAAAGTGTTGGCCGAAACTTTTCTTGGGGCGGGCATTCATGTGTGCGCGTTCCTGCGTGCGACGAGGTCGAGTGCCATGCGCGCGGCTGCGATGAGGCTGGCTGGGTCGGCGGTGCCGGTACCGGCAAGGTCCAGCGCGGTACCGTGGTCGACCGATGTGCGGATGAAGGGTAGGCCCAGCGTGAGATTTACGGTGCGATCGAAGGCTTCGCTCTTGAGTACCGGCAGCGCCTGATCGTGGTACATCGCAAGCACGGCATCGTAGCGTGTGCGCTGCGATGGCACGAAGGCAGTATCGGCGGGCAGCGGGCCGATTAAATGCATTCCTTCGTTGCGCAATGTAACGAGTAGCGGAATCACGGTGTCCAATTCTTCGCGACCGAGATGGCCGCCTTCGCCGGCGTGCGGATTGAGGCCAAGCACGGCGATGCAAGGGTGCTCGTAACCAAATTTGTCACGAAGCTCGGCATGCACGATGCGCAGTGTGCGGTCGAGCGATTCGCGAGTGATGGCAGCGGGTACGGCGGCTAGTGGCAGGTGCGTGGTAGCCAGCGCGACACGTAGCTCGGGGCTGGCAAGCATCATGACCACTTCAGCGTGGGCGCGCTCGGCGAAAAATTCGGTATGCCCACTGAAGCGGATGCCGGCCTCGTTGATCGATGACTTTTGCAGCGGTGCAGTGACAATGGCGGCGTAGCGGCCAGCCAGGCAGCCGTCGGCAGCCTCGGCCAAGGTCGTAAGCACATGCTGAGCGTTGCGCGGATCGGGCTGGCCAGGTATTTCCTCAATGGCCAGCGGCGTATGTCGCACACGCAGCGTGCCGGGGCGACGCTCATGGAGGTCGCTGCTGTCGTCGTCAATGAGCTCAATGGCCGATCCGCAGCGCGCGGCTGCGCGTTGCAGCAGGGCGCGATCGGTAATCGCAACGAAATTGGCCGCCAGCGAAGTGG
>JBARCX010000165.1:0-4884 GCA_049794535.1 Rhodanobacter sp. | reverse complement strand
TCATACAACGGCCGCGCATTGCGCGGCCGGCTTTATGTGGCGCTGAACGGCACCACAACCACCGAAGGGTAACCCATTCGTCATGATGGCGACGCTGCACTGCGACATGGGCCATGTGCTGGCAATCGCACGATTTTGTAATGAAGGGGAGCCCGAAAAGGGTTGCCGATGCGTGTGCTGTAGGGGCTTGTGGCATCATTACGGGCTTGTTGTCCGCCAGATGCAGAGAGTCATGACCGCCATGCTGATTTCGGAGTTTTTGCAATCCGGTCGCCTCGCTGCCGCTACGGTCGAGAGGGCGGTGTCATGCCGTTTGACTCGGCACCTCTTTCAAGTGATCGGCTAAGGAGTCTGTTGAATGGCAGCCTCGGGTATTCGCGGGCCGAAGGAGCTCTGGAGCGCCTTCAAGTGGTCGATGAAGGGTTTGCGCGCAGGTTGGCGCCACGAGGCGTCGTTTCGTCTCGAAGCTTGTTTGGCGGTTGTCGTGATCCCACTCGGCCTATGGCTGGGGCAGGGGCCGCTGGAGAAGCTCGCGTTGGTGCTGCCGGCATTCCTGGTCTTATCTGCGGAATTGCTCAATTCCGCGATCGAAGCCGTGGTCGACAAAGTCAGCCCTGAGTTCCACGAACTGGCTGGCCGTGCCAAAGATATGGGCTCAGCCGCGGTGTTCCTGCTGCTGGTGCTGTTGCTGCTGAGCTGGGGATTGATCCTTGGCCCACGTTGGTTCTAGGACTGCTGGCTCTAGGGTTTTAGCGTCCAAACAGTGACTGTGCCGGTGCCAGAACGGCATGTTCTGGCACCGGATTGCGCCCGGACGGCATGGATGCTGCAATGGACCCACCATTGGAGCGGAGTACCCCCATGAAAACCCTGCGCAACGTCGTGCTGTTGCTGCTCGCTGTCATGCTTTCTGGCTGCGGTTACAACGCCATGCAACGACAGGATGAGGCGGTCAAACAGGCATGGTCGGAGGTGCTTAATCAGTATCAGCGCCGTGCTGATCTGGTGCCGAACCTGGTCAATACGGTGAAGGGCTATGCCCAGCACGAAGAAAAGGTATTCGTTGAGGTCACCAATGCGCGCGCCAAGGTGGGCAGTATACAGGTGAATGCGGATACGTTGAACGACGCGCAGAAGCTGCAACAGTTCCAGCAGGCACAAGGCGAACTGTCAGGCGCGTTGTCGCGGTTGATGGTGGTCAGCGAGAACTATCCGCAGCTCAAAGCAGACGGGTTGTTCCAGAATTTGCAGGCGCAACTGGAAGGCACCGAGAACCGCATTACCGTGGCACGTAATCGCTACATTCAATCGGTAGCGGACTACAACTCGATGATCCGTACCTTCCCGAACAATCTGACGGCGAAGATGTTCGGCTATCAGATCAAGCCGAACTTCACCGTGGAGAATGAGAAGGCCATTTCCACAGCGCCAACGGTCAATTTCGGCGACAGCACGCCTGCGTCCGCTGCACCAGCGCCTGCTACGTCAGCGGCACACTGAGGTGCGTCGGCGCTTTTCGCGCTTGCTACTTGTGCTGGCGACAGCCTCGCTGTTGCCGGCACTGTCGTATGCCACTGCGGTGCCCACACTGACGCGACATGTCACGGACCTCACCGGTACCCTGACGGCACAGCAAGTCGACCAGTTGGATGCACAGCTGTTTGCGCTGGAAAAAGCCAAGGGTGCGCAGCTGGTGGTGTTGATGGTGGGCACCACTCAGCCGCAGGAGATCGAGGAGTATTCGCTGGCGGTGGCCGAGGCCAACAAGATTGGTCGCAAAGGCACCGATGATGGTGTGCTTCTGCTGGTCGCCAAAGACGATCGGAAAGTGCGCATCGAAGTGGGCTATGGCCTGGAAGGGGCGATTCCCGATGCTGCCAATGCACGCATCATCCGCGAGTACATCGCGCCCAAGTTTCGGAATAACGATTACTACGGCGGTATCAATGATGCGGTGGGCGCGCTGACTCAGTTGATCGATGGTGAGCCGTTGCCGCCGCCGGTGCAGGGCGCACCGGAAGAACATCGTGGCCCGGATCTGCAAGGCATCCTCATGATTGCCTTTTTCGCGGTGATCTTTCTGCGTGGTGTGCTGGGGCGGGCACCTGCTTTCGTGCGCGCACCGCTGGGCGCGATCATCACCGGTGGGCTGCTGTGGCTGATGGCGTCGGTGGGCATTGGTCTGTTCGGTGGCTTGCTGGGTGGCCTGTTCATGCTGCTGCCTGCAGGTGCCGGCCGTTCGATCGGAGGTGGTGGTTGGGGTGGCTTTGGCGGCGGCGGTGGTTTCGGTGGTGGTGGCAGTTTTGGCGGTGGCGGTGGCTTCAGCGGTGGTGGCGGCAGCTTCGGTGGTGGTGGCGCGTCGGGGAGTTGGTGAGATGACACGCATGCAACGACTGTTTGCGAATCTGTTTGATGGTTGGTTCCAGTTGCATCGCCGCTTTCCCGAAAAGCTGCTGGATGAGATGGCGGCTGCGATCGCTGCCAGCGAACGCGATCATCGTGGCGAGGTGTGTTTCGCCATCGAGTCACGCTTATCGCCCTGGGCTGTGCTGGCCGGCTTCGATGCATCGGCGCGCGCCAGGCAGGTATTCGGGGAGCGGCAGGTATGGGATACCGAACACAACAGCGGTGTGCTGTTCTACGTGCTAATGGCCGAGCATCGCATCGAGATCGTCGCTGACCGTGGCATTGCAGGCTTTGTGACGGCATCGGAGTGGGAGGCCGTCTGCGCTGGCATGCGCGACTATTTCGCGCGCGGGCAGTGGCGTGAAGGCTGTTTGCAAGGTATTGCCGATGCGCACACGCTGCTATTGCGCCACTTCCCTGGTAACGACAAAGAGCAACCTGATGAGTTGCCGGATCGGCCGGTACTGCTCTGAAGGGTGCTGCTTCGATTGCGGATAGTCGCCGTTATTTGGCGGCAGCGCAGTTGGCGGCTTGTTGATTAGTGGCCTCTGCGCCACGGATGCGGCCGGATTTGGCAACGACGACGCTCAATGCGTCGTTGCTGTCACCGCGATAGCAAAACAGCAAGCTGAGGTTGCTGCCATCCGCATTGCCGTTAGATTGGAAGTGCACAAGTTGGCGGCCAGCGGTGCTAACTATGGTCAGTTGGCGATCGGCAGGGCTCCCTACGCGCAATGGCTCACCGTCGGGTTGGTCGACTCCTTTGAGGTTGCGGCCTACCAGCCAACCCTGTGTCCAATCGCCATCGTTGCTGCAATGCTGGGCATCGCGGCTAGGGCAGAAGATGATGCGAGTGTTGTCGGTGATGGCTGTGCTACGCGCATACTGAAGAATGGCGATGTATTCATTCTCCGCAGCCTGAAGACGATGACGGTGCATTAGTCCGCTCATGGATGGCAGTGCGATGCCCGCCAGTACGGCAAGCACGATGAGTGTCGTTATCAGTTCGACCAGGGTGACGCCGGCTTGTTTCTTGAGTGAGGTGCCATCCATGGCATGAGTTCCTTGGCTACAACGACAACAGAGCAATGGATGCGCTGTTTACGCGCAAATGTCTACTGACAAACCCTGTCAGCAGTAGCGATTTAAAATGGCGCATCCCGGCCGCATCTATTCGAAAGATCCGATATGACTGACCGCTTCGAGCTCGTGTCCCCCTACCAGCCTTCCGGCGATCAGCCGGAGGCGATCCGGCGCCTGAGCGAAGGCTTCGAAGCGGGACTGGCTGCGCAGACACTGCTCGGCGTCACCGGTTCGGGAAAGACTTACA
The DNA here is from genome assembly GCA_049794535.1 of Rhodanobacter sp. Taxonomy (GTDB): domain Bacteria; phylum Pseudomonadota; class Gammaproteobacteria; order Xanthomonadales; family Rhodanobacteraceae; genus JBARCX01. The sequence goes on along the minus strand of JBARCX010000165.1, from coordinate 1,148 downwards.
CCATCGCCAATGTGATCCAGCAGGTGCAGCGTCCGGCGATCGTGCTGGCGCCGAACAAGACGCTGGCGGCACAGCTATACGGTGAGTTCAAGGAGTTCTTTCCGCACAATGCGGTGGAGTACTTCGTTAGCTACTACGACTACTACCAGCCAGAAGCCTATGTGGTGGCGTCGGACACCTTCATCGACAAAGATGCGTCGATCAATGAACACATCGAGCAGATGCGACTGGCTGCGACCAAGGCGTTGTTGTCGCGGAAGGACTCGATCATCGTCGCTACCGTATCGGCGATCTACGGCCTTGGCGATCCGGAGGATTACCTTTCGTTGCGCCTGATCCTTGCCCGTGGCGAGCGCATTGACCAGCGGAAGTTGATTCATCAGCTGACCGAGCTGCAGTACAGCCGCAACGACATGGAATTGCGGCGTGGTACGTATCGTGCGCGTGGTGAAATTATTGATGTGTTTCCGGCCGAATCGGAAACCGAGGCGCTGCGCATCGAGCTGTTTGATGGCGAGGTGGAAAACCTCTCGCTGTTCGATCCACTGACTGGCGAAACGATTCGCAAGGTGCCGCGCTATACGGTCTACCCGCGTACGCACTACGCTAGCACGCGCGAGAGCGTGTTGAACGCGATCGAGTCGGTCAAGGTCGAGTTGAAGGAACGATTGGAGCAGCTGTATCGAGACAACAAGTTGGTCGAGGCGCAGCGGTTGGATCAGCGCACGCGCTTCGATATCGAGATGATGGCCGAGGTGGGTTACTGCCAAGGCATTGAAAATTACTCGCGCCACCTCACGCGACGTGCTCCTGGCGAGCCACCGCCTACGTTGTTCGACTACCTTCCTCCGGATGCGCTGCTGGTGGTGGACGAGTCGCACGTCACCATCCCCCAGCTTGGCGCGATGTATAAGGGCGACCGCTCACGTAAAGAGACCTTGGTGGAATACGGTTTCCGCCTGCCGTCGGCGATGGATAACCGGCCACTACGTTTTGAAGAATGGGAGCGCCGCGCGCCACGTTCGATCTACGTATCAGCCACGCCACGCGCATACGAATTGGAGAAATCCGGCGACGCGGTGGTGGAGTTGGTGGTGCGCCCCACCGGCTTGATCGATCCGCAGGTGGAGGTGCGCCCGGTGCGGACC
>JBARCX010000164.1:0-15384 GCA_049794535.1 Rhodanobacter sp. | reverse complement strand
TCCAATAGTCAAGCACGTCTTGCGGCTTGTCTGGAGGAGTGCTGTTTTCGAAATGCGGAATAGCCTCATCGATATGGACGCTAGCGTGATGAGCAGGAGACGGCAGGTCTTGCGCGACAGAATTCCAGCTTGTCATCAACAATGCCGTTCCTACGGCTGCGGCAAGTACAGTTTGAGTCGCTTTTAAAAAATGCATTGCACATGTCCTTATGCATAATCGAAAGCCAATATTGATTGTGTGCACAGCAAGCATCCGCATTGGCTTTAGACGGTGCTCGAATTTCAAGATAGTGACTGTGCATGGGCGAGAATGTGCTCAGTGACACGTTTGCATGTAGGGTAATATCAAGGCTCTCTTTCAAAGTTCATAACGCGCTCTAGGCGCCAGATCGGGAGCAGGCTTGGCTTTCCGCTAATCACTGGGCGCACATCGACAACACCCCCATTTCATGCCAGCGTATGGATTCGCACATGAACAGCATGGGGGGTGCTTGCATGGCCGTATCGTCACGTCCGCCGTTTCTCTATCCACCAGGTTCACCGTTGATGCATCCGCCGCTGGCGCTGGACAAAGCGCGCATGTACGGATTCTGGGTGGCAGGTGATGTCAGCGCATTGCAGGCCAGCGTGGATCGCACGCTCAATGCGTGCAGTCGCGGGGAGATGCATTTCACCGTACTGACGCATTACGTGTTGCTGAGCTTCGCCGAGATCAGTCACGCACACAGCGCTTATCCGGTGGATATCGTGAAGGGCTGGGGCAAGGAGGTCGACATCGTCACCTGGGTGATGTTGGCTTGCACTAAACCCGGCGAAGTGTTGCCGACGTTTTATGCCTATCCGCTGCATATATGGGTCGACGACTGCATGGCGTTGATCAATGGGCGCGAGTTGTACGGCTATCCCAAATTCGAATGTGAATATGCGATGCCCGGGCCCGATGCGCCGCCCACGACGTTTCGACTTGCCGCGAAAGGGTTCCAGCCTTATTCGCCCAAAACCGAATTGGCGATGCATCCTTTGCTCGATCTCGACGCGACAGTGGGTGTTAAAGACGAGCCAACCAAGGATGTGATGGCATGGCGCGAAGGTTTGATTGCCAGCATGCATCAGACGCCTGGCTTCTGGGATACACATCCAGCGTGGCGGGCGAAGTTTGACGAATGGTTCAACTTTTTCCCTGGCGTTGACCAGGTCTTCCTGAAGCAATTTCCGGACGGCAGTGGTCATCGTGCGGTGTACCAGGCCATCGTAGCTGCACCTGCCAAAGTCACCGCCATTCGCGGTTTGTCTCTGCTAAGCGGCAGGTATGACCTTCGCTTGCATCCCTTCGATAGCTTTCCCTTGCATCACACGCTCGGCTGGGAGCTGGGTGTGCAACAGGCGCATTGCGGTTTTTGCATCGACTTCGATTTCGAAGTGGGGGCTGGCATCGAGCTGGTGAACAACTCGCTGGTTGATGAGGAGCAGGCTTGATGGCGACGCAACCACAACGCATCGTCATTCTCGGTGGCGGTGTCGGCGCGATGACGGCGGCTTTCTGGCTTAGTTCTCAAGACGACTGGCAGGATCGTTATCAAATCGATGTCTACCAGATGGGCTGGCGCCTCGGCGGCAAAGGGGCGAGTGGTCGCAATGCGGAGATGGCCGAACGTATCGAAGAGCACGGCCTGCACATCTGGTTTGGTTTCTACGACAACGGTTTCAACTTGATGCAACAGGCGTATGCCGAACTGGATCGACCGGCTGGTAGTCCGTTGGCGACGTGGACCGATGCTTTCAAGCCACAGCACTACGTTTGTCTCGCCGAGCTGATTGAGAATGACTGGCGTGTCTGGCCGGTCAACACACCGGAGCTGCCAGGGACACCCGGCACGCCGCGTGCGCAGGAAACAATCGGCACGGCCATGGCAGAGTTGCTGGATTGGCAGCGCTCCTGGTTCGAGTCCTGGGTGCAAACCTATTTCGAATACAAAGGCACTGCGTTTCGCATGGGCGAACATCGGGAAAGCCGACTGCATGAGATTCTCACTGCGGTGCATGCAGGCGTGTCCGTGATCGAGGACGTGGGCGATCCGCTGGTTGTTGTGCGCAAGGCAAGAGATCTGGCGCGGTCTTCCGCGCAATCGGCGCCGACCGGTGGTGCGACAACGTCGGATTGGCCATCCGTGCTGAAGCTGCTTCAAGACTTGCAGCATGCGCTGCACGATGTGGCCGCGTGGTGTGGCAATCCCGATACGTGGCCCGACGATTGGCGTCGGCTTTATCTCGCCATGGATTTATCGCTGGCCGTAGGCATCGGCATGCTGGCCGATGATGTGATCGGCAAGGGCTTTGAGGTTATCAATAACGTCGACTTTCGTGCCTGGATTGCCCAGCACGGTGCTCAGGCCGTGAGTATCGATAGCGCACCCGTACGTGGTTTCTACGACCTGGTATTTGCTTATCAGAACGGTGATCCGCAAAAGCCGAACATGGAAGCAGGGACCATGCTGCGCGGCATGCTCAAGGTGGGCCTGGGTTATCGCGGCGCGCTGATGTACAAAATGCAGGCAGGTATGGGCGATGTGGTTTTTGCGCCGCTGTACGAGGTATTGAAGCGACGTGGCGTGCGCTTTCACTACTTCCACAAACTGTGTGAGTTGCGGCCCGATGCGACAAGCGGGCGAGTGGATGAAATCGAACTTGAGCAGCAAGTGACGTTGATCGGTGACGATTACGATCCGCTGGTCGACGTCAAAGACTTGCCATGCTGGCCATCAAAACCACTCTACGGACAGATCGATCCGCAACAGGCGAAGCTGTTGCAGGAAGCCGGAATTAACCTGGAAAGCCACTGGTCGAATTGGCCGGAGCGGTATCAGCAATTGACCGGTCATCCTTTGCCCAGGAAAACGTTGCGTTACGGTATCGATTTCGACCAGATCGTTTTTGGCTTGTCGGTAGCAAGCCTGGTGGAGGTGGCGCAGCCATTGTTGGTCGTAAGCCCATCGCTTCAGCAATGCAGCGAAAAAGTCTCGGCGGTGGCGACCCAGGCGTATCAAGTCTGGATGAATCAGGACTTGAAAGGTTTGGGTTGGAACTATCCCGGTGCGAATGGCGAGGAGCCGGTACTGGCGGGTTTCACCGAGCCGTTCGATACATGGGCACCGATGGATCAGCTCCTGTGTCGCGAGACGTGGGCACCGGACGATGCGCCAAAGAACGTTTCTTACTTTTGCAGTGCTTTGGCGCTGGATACCTATCCGCCATCGGATGATCATGGATTTCCGGCCCATTGCGCCGGGTTTGTGAAAGCAGCGGCCATCCATCAACTCAACACGCAGATCGGCGCGCTCTGGACGAATGTGGGAGAAAACGGGTTCCCATGGACATGGCTGGTTGATCCGGCGGGCGGTGCTGGCGTTGCGCGCTTCGATGCGCAGTACTGGCGCGCCAATGTCGATCCGTCAGAGCGCTACGTGTTGTCCATTGTCGACTCGAGCAAGTACCGCTTGAAGAGCGACCAATCAGGCTTCACCAATTTGTTCCTGGCTGGCGATTGGCTGAAGACGGGGCTCGATGCTGGCTGTGTCGAAGCAGCTGTCATGGGAGGCATGCAAGCGAGCCGAGCCATCAGCGGCTGGCCGGCAGTCATTCAAGGTGAGCGAGGCTGGTAGGAGAGGTGAGTAGTGAGAAATGAGTGTTTAAGCGCTGGCGAAAACGTAGTTTGTCGCGAAAGCCGACTACTTGCGGCGTTCAAACTCGTTTCTTACTCCTCGTTTCTCACTCCTCGCCCTTCCGATAGCGGCTGATCGGAGGCGCGCTCACCACGACGTCGATATTTGTACGCGTACATAATGCGATCGGCTTCGCGTACCAGCCCGGTAAAGTCGCGCTTGTTGGTGATCGGCGCGCTGCACACGCCAAAGCTGACACCAGCGTCAGGGAAGCCGGTTTCGCGCAATGTGCGATCCAGATCGGCAAGGGCTCTCGTCAGGCGTTGCTGGCTGAGATCATCGCCATAGGAGATGACGGCGAATTCGTCGCCGCCCAACCGAAATGCTCGGGTGTGGTCCCCAAGGCGCGTAAGTCCTGCGCCCGTGGCTTGCAGCAGCTCATCGCCGTATTCGTGGCCTAGCGTGTCGTTGACCTGCTTGAGCCCATCGAGGTCGATCATCGCGATCTGCCACGTACCCTGGATGGGATTGGGGTTTGTTCGGCGGGTGATCTCCTCGATCATCACGTTGAACGCGAGTCGGTTGCCGAGATCAGTGAGAGGATCGATGGATGCTTTGGCAATGGCCTCTTGCATACCCAGGCGGTAGCGCTCGCGACCATCTTCGACCAGCTTCACATGGTCGGCCAGCGCAAAGGCCAACAGCATGGCTTCGCAACCGTTGCCGATCAGCGTCAGTAGGTCGGCATTGTCGACGATGCTCGGAACCAGGCCGAAATTAACCGGCAGAATGATCAGGCCCGGTACCAGCACCGCCACGAAGGCCAGCGTGAAGAAGCGTGCCTGACGTACGCCTCGCAGCAGGGCCCACACGCCGCTGCTTGCGGAAAACAATACGACGATGGCGACCGCCAGGGTAGCGATGAGGAATGCCAGCGATGGGAAGATCAGCGATGGCAGCAGCGCTACGGCGGATGCAATGGCGATGGCGTCTCCAACGCGTGCCAGCCGTGGAGCATGTCGACGCAGGTCGAGAAAGCGGATGGTGAACCATGCGTGGACAATCGGTAACACGATGAACCACTGGGTGAAGTTGACCCGGCCCGTGTCGATGCGCAGCCAGCCTTGCGGCACGCCGAAAAAGAAGCTCCAGCCAAAGACCAGGATCAACGCCTGGCAGCCATAGAGCGCGTAGCGACGATCCCTGATCCAGATCCCCACGAACAGTATGAAAATACCCAAGCCGCACAGCAGCCCCAGTGAGCCGAGCACTAAGGCCGACTCATTCATCGCGCGCTGGCGATATTGCGCATGCGTCTGCACATCGATGCGCGGCAACGCGGTGAAGAAGGGCGTGGTTACATGGATAACGACGGCGTACTGGTGGTTTGGCGCGAGCGTTACTTCCGCCGCGCCGTGCAGCAAGAAGTTCGCGTCGATGTTGTGCCCAGCTTCGAATTGCCAGCGTGAGTCATCGTCGCCGAGCACGGCGATGGTGGCGTGCTTGTAGTAGGTGTTATTGAACGTCACGACCCAATCAAACGTCGGTCCATCGGGACTGAGCTGACCTGGATGGGGTAGGGATGGAGTGAGCCGCGTCACCAGCCAGTAGTCACCACCGAGCATGCTGACCGTTGATAAGCGCGTGTGTGATGCGAGCCAAGCTGGCAGCCCGGCATAGTTTTGCGGAGCAAGCTCACCAGGCGCGGCCTGATAGGTCGCGACGGTAGTGTCCACCAATGGCGGGCCGAACAACGGGTAAGGTTGGTTCGCCCAGCAAGCCGGGTGCACCAGGCACAAAAAGACAAGCATCAGTATCCGCACCCGCCCTGGGCACAGCGGCCGTGACGATGCAGATTTGTGCTGGTACTTGGGATAACGCAAATGTGCCCCTCATCAATCTGCGCTCGGCGATGGTAGCACTGGCCTTCTTCGCGATGTGCCTGCTGCGTTAGAGCTTTTAGATAGGCCCTTAGTACTACTTCATGCCTTCCGGCGTGCCCCAGCTTGGGGGCGCAGGCTGAGTTCGGCGGCGTCGGCCAGTGCATGTGTCAGTCGCGATAACGTGGTGGAGCGGATCGACCAGTGCTGCCAGTAGAGCGGGACATCCAGCCAGCGCCCTGGGGCCAATTCACAGAGTGAGCCCTCAGCCAAGGGCGCCTGGAGCATGGATTCGGGCGCCATGGCCCAGCCAAGGCCCAAGGCCGCGGCTTCGACGAAGGCGGTCGAGGAGGGCAGGTAGTGGATAGGCGGAGCTAGCCGCGCACGGGTCAGGCTGCGCATGAAGCGGGTCTGCAGGGTGTCTTTGCGATTGAATACCAGCATGGGGGCTCGATTCAGTGACGCCGCATCTACGCCATCCGCGAAATATTTGGCGACCAAGCTGGGTGAGGCGATCGGCAGGTAGCGCATCACCCCCAGCTTCTTGACCGTGCAGCCTTGCACGGGCTTGGCGTCAGCGGTGACGGCGCCGAGCACCGAGCCGTCGCGCAGCAGATCGGCTGAGTGATCCTGATCCTCCACGCGTACATCGAATTGCAGGTTGTAGCGCGTATGTAAGTCGGCCAGCGCGGGCAGAAACCAGGTGGCCATGGAGTCCGCATTCACTGCGATAACGATCGGTGGTGGTGCGGTGTCGGGTGCAATCGAAGCGCCCGAGGCGGGCTCTATGGAGAATTCATCGAGGGTCTCGGTTTCCAATAGCTGCATTTGCTGCACGCTGCGTAGCAACCTCTGCCCGGCGGCCGTGGCACGGCAAGGCGTGCGACGCAGTATCAGTACCTGGCCGAGGCGATCCTCCAATGCCTTGACGCGCTGCGAAATCGCCGAGGGCGTCAGCGAGAGCCTGCGCGCGGCGCCTTCGAACGTACCCTCACTCAGCACGGCGGCAAAGGCGGTCAACTGAGGATTGAGCATGCTCATGGGGCATTGAGGCGCGAAGTTGGGTCGCGCCATAGTAAGTCGATCCAATTAAGTTTATCTAATGTGAGATAAGGAAATTTAGTTTTCCTAATTTCGTGCGGCGCGAGACATTGCGGGCTGTCTTCCGCCTGGAAACCTGCATGCAGTCATCCGCCTATCTCGCCGGTCTGGGCGCCGGTGCCAGCTTGATCATCGCGATCGGGGCGCAAAACGCATTTGTACTGAGGCAGGGACTGCAGCGACGCCATGTGGGTGTAGTGGTTGCGGTCTGTGTGATCGCCGATGCCGCCCTTATCCTTCTCGGCGTGGCGGGCATGGGGTTAGCGGTCCAGCAGCATGCTGGTCTGTTGCAGTTCGTTCGGTATGCGGGTGCCGCTTTCTTGCTTGGTTATGGTTTCTTAGCAGCGCGGCGCGCCTGGTGCGGTGAGAGTGGGCTGCAGCCGGCTGACAGTGAAGTGGCGTCGACGCGGCGACGAGTGGTGCTGGCATGCTTGGGCTTCACTTTGCTTAATCCGCACGTTTATTTGGATACGGTGATTCTGCTGGGCAGCCTGTCGACGCACTATGAAGGGCCGAAACGTTGGATGTTTGCAGCGGGTGCTGCCAGCGCTAGCTTGCTCTGGTTCACGGCGCTCGGTTATGGCGCGCGTGTTCTGCTGCCGGTGTTTCGCAGCCCACGCGCTTGGCGGGTGTTCGATGTCATGGTCGCACTATTGATGTTGTCACTGGCTCTGTTTCTAGTGTGTCGACCGATGGGTTGACGATCAGTGCGGTAGTTTTCCTGACGTTAGCCTTTGCGGCTAAACAAAGGGGCTGCGTGATAGCAGCCCCTTTGTTTTCATCTCACACAGCCTAGTGACTGTGTCTGCATCGCACGTAGATTACGGTCGAAGGCGAGCGGCATGTTGTCTAGTTTTCGATGTGTTTTGCAGAGCAGCGAAACCGTTAAAGATGAAGCTTACGCCTGCCAGTGTGCCGATCGTCCAAAGGCTGCTGCTCGGCCACATGGCGATAAGTGCCACACCGAGCACGGTGGTAATGATGCCGTCGACCAATACCCAAACGGTGGCTGCTTTGGCGTGGATAGAGAGCCACGCGGATATGCGCATCAAGCCGGTGACGACGAACAACGCGGCAATGACGAGTGTGAACGAAGCGGCTGCATCCAACGGAAGGGCGATGAGGAGTCCACCACCGGCGATGAGTACCAGAGCCGCCACGATGTGCCAAATGCGACTTCCCGCATGTTGGTGTTGAAAGGCCAGGGTGAGATGCACGATGCCGGCAACGACGACGGCACAAGCAACCAGTAGCGTAATCACGATGCTGCTCATCAGCGGCGCAGCAATGCTGATGATGCCGATGATGATCAGGGCGATGGCTAAGGGTCTGGCGTATCGGCTAGTGGGGGAATAAAGCAGCATAGGGATTCCTTTTCCTTAAGGTTTACGGGTTACGCGCCAGCGTCCAGGCTTACTTCAGTACGCACAACACAAGCTGGAGAAGCTCATACCCCATAGGCTGGCGCAGCAGCAAATATGGGGGTGTTATGACATGCGACAACCAGACAGTCCTTAGAATTTCTCCGGAAGTGCGAAGAATCAGCCGTTTCCTCTTGTATCGGGCGTGATGCATTACCATTTATCCCCGGTCGATCCCACACAAGAACGAACGATGGCTGTCCTACGTCTGGCGCTGGCTCAATACGATTTTTCGGTGGGCGCTGTTGCCGCCAACACGGCCAAAGTACGCGACCTCCTGCAGCAGGCACGTGTTGGTGGTGCGACGCTCGTGGTGTTTCCCGAGCTGACCTTGAGTGGTTATCCGCCGGAAGATTTGCTGCTGCGCCCCAGCTTCCTCGCGGCTTGCCAGGATGCATTGCAGTCAGTGGCAGCCGATACCAACGGCGTGGCTGCCATCGTGGGTTTCCCGCACAGTCAGGGCGAGGTGTACAACGCCGCGGCTTTGCTGCGCGACGGAGAGATTGTGCAGATCACGCACAAACAGGCCTTGCCGAATTACGGCGTATTCGACGACAAGCGCTATTTCCGCCCTGGACGTACGAGTGCCATCGGCGTGATGGATGGTGTGCGTGTCGGTTATTTGATCTGCGAAGACATCTGGCAGCCTGAGCCAGCCGCCGCTGCGGCCACGGCTGGCGCTGAGCTTATCGTGGTCATCAATGCTTCACCCTGGGACAACGCCAAGCAGGTCGAGCGCGAGGAGGTGCTGCAGGCACGCGCGCGGGAAACCGGTTGCGCCATCGTCTATCTGAACTTGATTGGTGGGCAGGATGAGGTGGTTTATGACGGTGCCTCGCTGCTCGTGAATAGTGATGGCTCTGTCGCTGCGCGTGCGCCGGCTTTTGTCGATGCACTGTTGTGGGCTGAGTTCGATCCCAGCACGCGTACCTTGCGCGCCGAGCACTGGCCCGTCGTCGCTGATAACGCGCTCGAAGCCACGCTGTACGCGGCATTGGTGCGTGGCGTTCGCGATTACATCAACAAGAGCGGCTTTCCTGGCGTGTTGCTTGGTCTGTCCGGTGGCATCGATTCGGCACTGACGTTAGCGCTAGCGGTGGATGCGCTGGGTGCTGATCGTGTTACCGCAGTCATGATGCCCACGCGCTACACATCGCAGCTCTCGTTGGACGGCGCACGTGCACAAGCGGAAAAGCTCGGTGTGGATTACCACGTGATCGATATCGAGCCGACATACCAATCGTTCGTTGCCGCGTTGACTCCGGCTTTTGCCGGCAAGGGGGCCGATACGACCGAGGAGAATCTGCAGTCGCGTACCCGCGGCGTCATGCTCATGGCGCTCTCCAACAAGCATGGCAAGTTGCTGCTCGCGACGGGCAACAAGAGTGAGATGGCGGTGGGCTACGCCACGTTGTACGGCGACATGTGCGGCGCCTATGCGCCATTGAAAGACGTATACAAGACGGTGGTGTATCGGCTGTCGCGCTGGCGCAATGCGCAAGCAGGCGGCGAAGAGGCCATTCCCACGGCAGTGATCGAACGCCCACCCTCGGCCGAATTGCGCGATAACCAGACGGATCAGGACTCGTTGCCGCCATATGATGAGCTGGACGCGATTCTCGCCCGCTTCATCGAGAACGAGCAGTCGCAGGCCGAGATCATCGCCGCCGGGTTTGCTGCGCAGACAGTGCACCGCGTCGTGCGGCTGGTGTTGATCAATGAGTTCAAGCGGCGCCAGTCAGCGCCTGGTCCGCGCGTCACCACGCGTGCCTTTGGCCGTGAGCGGCGTTATCCCATCACATCCGGTTGGCGTTGAGGTTCGGAAGTCCGGCTCTAGGCCAATAGACCTCTGGGCCAATAAAAAAAGCCGGCGTATAGCGCCGGCTTTTTTCTTTCGATGTCTGTTCTGCTTAGTGGTGACCGGAGAACGGAACCAGCTTACGCAGGGTCGACGGTGCGCGCGGCCACTTTGGGTCCGTCAGGTACGGATGATTCGGGTAGTTCAAGGCCAGTACCTTGCGCACCTGTTCAGCGTTGGCCGTCTGGCCCAGCGAGAGGTAGCTGCGGGTCAGGATGGCCAGCGCGTCACCGGTCTGCGGCGCCTGCTGGTAATGCTCAACCACATACTGTGCGCGGTCAGCCGAGGCGATGAAGGCTTTGTGGCGCAGGTAGAACTCGGCCACGTTAACCTCGTACTGCGCCAGCACGTTGCGCAGGTAGATCATGCGCTGGCGGGCATCGGCAGCGTAAGCACTGTCAGGGAAGCGACGGGTCAGCTCCGAGAAGTCGTCGAAGGACTTCAGGTTGAAGCCCTGGTCACGGCGCGACTGCGCGCTGGAACGATCCACGTAACGCTCGATTACACCGCTGGTACGATCAAAATTGATCAGGCCGCGCAGATAGTAGGCATAATCGACGTGTTTATTGGTGGGATACGTCTTGATGAAGCGGTTGATCGTCGAGTACGCATCATCCGGCTTGTTGTTCTTGTACTGCGCATAGGTCAGATCCAACTGAGCCTGTTCGTTGTATTCGCCGGAGGGAAAACGGGCGATCAGTCGCTGGTAATCCTTCTCGGCGGCACTGTAATCGGCATGGATCAGGGCATCATGCGCTTTCGTATAAAGCTCCGGCAGCGGCATGGTGTCGATGTTCGGTCCCTTATGGCGGAACAGGGCACAGCCGCTCATCGATACGATAAGAGCAAGTACAACAAGTACTTTCAGAACGGGCAGTTGGACAACCAGCGGCTTCGTTACGCGCATGAGTAAGGGATTCAGATGTTTGATCGAAAAGGCATCATAGCCGAAACCGACCATGGGTCGGGGAGGCCGCTGTGACCGTTATCCGCCATGAGGCTGTGGTACCCCTATCGGCGGCAGGTCGGAGGTTCGACCAAGCTTTGGCCGAGATGTTCCCCGACTATTCGCGTTCCCGGTTGACCAGCTGGGTGAAGGCAGGGGCGGTCACCCTGGATGGCGTCGTGGCGCCACCGCGGCAATTGCTGCGCGGGGGTGAGCAGGTGCGGCTGGAGGTCGAGCTTGAGACCGAGGTGACCAGCGCGCCGGAGGCTATCGCGCTCGATATCGTGTACGAGGATGAGTACCTGCTGGTGCTGAACAAGCCCACCGGGCTGGTGGTACACCCTGGTGCCGGCAACCCTGCCGGCACCGTGCTGAACGCGCTGCTGCATCATGACCCCGTGCTCGCTGAGCTACCGCGAGGCGGCATCGTGCACCGCCTGGACAAGGACACCTCCGGCCTGATGGTGGTGGCCAAGACCCTGGCCACCCACACCGGCCTGGTCGATATGTTGTCGCGGCATGATGTCGAACGGCAGTACGAGGCGGTGGTGCTGGGCACCATGGTGGCCGGAGGCACGGTGGATGCGCCGATTGGCCGGCACATGGGCGATCGCCTGCGCCAGGCTGTGCGTGACGAGGAAGACGGCAAGCATGCGGTCACTCATTACCGTCTACGCGAGCGTTTCCGGGCGCACAGCCTGATCCAGTGCAACCTGGAAACCGGCCGTACGCACCAGATTCGTGTGCATATGGGGCATATCAACCATCCGCTCATCGGCGATCCGCTGTACGGCGGTGGCCTGAGGCTGCCCAAGGGGGCCTCGGCGGAACTGATTGCCGTGCTGCGTGGTTTCCGTCGACAGGCGTTGCACGCGGAGCGGTTGGCGTTTGTGCATCCGGTAACCGGTGAGTCGCTCTCGTTCAGTACCGAGCGCCCGGCGGACCTGGATGCGCTGGTGGTTGCCCTGCGTGACGATCTAGCCACTCACGGCGCAGATGACTATTGAGGCTTTAAGTTGTGCCCCCGATGACTGACGCCTGGATCTTCCCCGATTGGCCCGCACCGCGGAATGTGCACGCAGCGATCACCACCCGTGATGGGCCCGGTGTGTCGTCGCCGCCGTTTGGTCGTTTCAATCTCGGTTTGCGTAGTGGGGATGTGCAAGACGCCGTGACCAGCAATCGCAGCGTCTTGCAGCAGGCCTTGAACCTGCCGGCATCGCCGCGCTGGTTGCGGCAGGTGCATGGCAGCAGCGTGGCCGAGCTGGGGCCGCTGCCCAGCCCGGATGAACCGCATGCGGACGCCGCCGTATCGCATTTACCTGGCACGGTGCTGGCAATCCTTACCGCGGATTGTCTGTCGGTGCTGTTCTGCGCTGACGATGGCCGTGAGATTGGCGCGGCGCATGCCGGTTGGCGTGGGCTGGCCGCGGGGGTGCTAGAGGCGACGGTCGAGCAAATGCAAACGTCATCGGAGCATCTACTGGCATGGCTTGGCCCCTGCATCGGCGCCGCTTCGTATGAGGTGGGTGAGGAGGTATACGCCGCCTTTGTCGACCATGACGCCGCCGCCGTTGCTTGCTTCACGCCGACACGGCCGGGCCACTGGCAGTGCGATCTCGCCACACTGGCACGGCGGCGGTTAAAGGCGGCAGGAGTCACTCGTATCCACGGTGGCGGTTTCGACACGCTGACCGATCCACGCTTCTATTCCTACCGTCGCGAGGGTGCGCGTAGCGGCCGTTTCGCCAGCCTGATCTGGCTCGCGGACGATTGATCGCTCTATCGTAAGCTGAAGTCGTGACGTCGCTTTAGCGTCATGAGTGCTTGAATCGCCCGACGCTGTCCGCATTTTCTGGGACAGTGGCGGCGCGTCCGCCAAATCTTTTCATCTCTGGCGGGGATCACTCATGCGGATGGACAAACTCACTTCGCGTTTCCAGCAGGCGCTGGCCGACGCGCAATCGCTGGCCGTAGGTCGCGACAACAACATGCTCGAGCCGGCGCACGTGATGGCTGCGCTGCTCGATCAGCAAGGCGGCTCGACAGCGCCGCTGCTCACCCAGGCGCAGGTCAACGTGCCGGCGCTGCGGCAGCGTATCAACGACACGCTGGAGCGCCTTCCCAAGATCAGTGGCCAGGAAGGTAATGTGCATGTCGGCAACGAGCTGACGCGCCTGCTCAACTTGACCGACAAGCTGGCGCAACAACGCGGTGATCAGTTCATCGCCAGCGAACTGTTCGTGCTGGCCGCGTTGGACGACAAGGGCGAGCTGGGCGCGGCGCTAAAAGCGGCCGGTGCGACCAAGCCGAACCTGGAAGCGGCGATCGAAAAGCTGCGTGGTGGCGAAAAAGTACAGAGCGAGAACGCTGAAGAGCAACGCCAAGCGCTGGAGAAATATTGCGTCGATCTCACCGCACGCGCTGAGTTGGGCAAGCTCGACCCGGTGATCGGTCGCGATGAAGAGATTCGCCGCACGATTCAGGTCTTACAGCGACGCACCAAAAACAATCCCGTGTTGATCGGCGAGCCCGGTGTGGGCAAGACGGCGATTGTTGAAGGCCTGGCGCAACGCATCATCAAAGACGAGGTGCCCGAGGGCCTTCGTAATCGCCGCGTGCTCGCACTCGACATGGGCGCGCTGATTGCTGGCGCGAAATTTCGTGGTGAATTCGAAGAACGTCTGAAAGCCGTGCTCAACGACCTGTCCAAGCAAGAAGGTCGCGTGATCCTGTTTATCGATGAGCTGCACACGATGGTCGGTGCAGGCAAAGCGGACGGCGCGATGGATGCCGGCAACATGCTCAAGCCCGCGCTGGCGCGTGGTGAGCTGCATTGCATCGGCGCCACCACATTGGATGAGTACCGCAAATACATCGAGAAGGACGCGGCGCTGGAGCGCCGCTTCCAGAAAGTATTTGTCGGCGAGCCAAGCGTTGAAGACACCATCGCAATTCTGCGTGGTTTGAAAGAACGTTACGCCGTCCATCACGGCGTGGAGATCACCGACCCGGCCATCGTCGCCGCGGCGACTTTATCGACCCGTTACATCACTGATCGCCAGCTGCCGGACAAAGCGATCGACTTGATGGACGAGGCCGCCTCGCGCATCCGCATGGAGATCGACTCCAAGCCGGAAGAACTCGATCGTCTTGAGCGTCGCCTGATCCAGCTCAAGATCCAGCGCGAGATGTTGAAGAAAGAAAAGGACGAGGCCAGCAAGCAACGTCTCGCTGATCTGGAGGGTGACATCGAGAAGCTCGAGCGCGAGTTCTCCGACCTCAATGAAATCTGGAAATCCGAAAAGGCTGCGCTGCAAGGCGCGACCAAGGTGAAGGAGCAAATCGAGAAAGCGCGGCTGGAACTCGAGGCCGCGCAGCGCCAGCAGGATTACGCCAAGATGAGTGAGATCCAGTACGGCAAGCTGCCGGAACTGGAAAAGCAGCTCGCTGCCGCGCAGGCCGCTGAGACGCAGGACTTCAAGCTGGTACAGGACAAGGTCACCGAGGAGGAGATCGCCGAGGTGGTCGCGCGCTGGACCGGTATTCCGGTCAGCAAGATGCTCGAAGGCGAGCGCGAGAAGCTGCTGCATATGGAGAGTGATTTGCATCGACGCGTAGTGGGGCAGGACGAAGCCGTGCGTGCTGTCTCTGATGCGATCCGTCGCGCGCGTGCTGGCCTGTCCGATCCCAATCGCCCGTACGGTTCGTTCCTGTTCCTGGGCCCCACCGGCGTAGGCAAGACTGAACTATGCAAAGCGCTGGCCGAGTTCATGTTCGATACGCAGGATGCGATGGTGCGCATCGATATGAGCGAGTTCATGGAGAAGCATTCCGTGAGTCGCTTGATTGGCGCGCCTCCGGGTTATGTGGGTTACGAGGAGGGTGGTTACCTCACTGAAGCCGTGCGTCGCCGACCCTACAGCGTGATTCTGTTGGACGAGGTGGAGAAGGCGCATCCGGATGTGTTCAACATCCTGCTGCAGGTGCTGGACGATGGTCGTCTTACCGATGGCCAAGGTCGCACGGTCGACTTCCGCAACACCGTGATCGTGATGACCTCCAACCTCGGCTCGCAGATGATCCAGGACGTGTCTGAAAATGGCGGTACGGGCGATGCGGAGGAGCAGTACACGCAGATGAAAGCGTCGGTGCTCGGTGTGGTGCAGGCACACTTCCGGCCCGAGTTCATCAATCGACTGGATGAGTTGGTGGTGTTCCGTCCGTTGGAGAAAACCCAGATTCGCGCTATCGCCAAAATCCAACTTGCCTACCTGGAGAAACGCCTTGCTGAGCGTCAGCTAAAACTGGAGATCAGCGACGACGCGTTGACTTTATTGGGCAACGTCGGTTTCGATCCGGTGTATGGCGCGCGACCGTTGAAACGAGCGATTCAGCAACAATTGGAGAATCCGCTGGCGAGAGAGATTCTCGAAGGGCGTTTTGCGCCAGGTTCCACTATTGCTGTTGAGGCGGAACATGGGCACCTCACGTTCCGTCATTAAGCTCTGAGTTGATG
>JBARCX010000163.1:0-20622 GCA_049794535.1 Rhodanobacter sp. | reverse complement strand
GTGCAACGGGTTCGGGAATGCCGTAGCGGTTCGGTTCTATGGCGTCGCCCGCCTGCCATGGCGCGAAGCGCAGCTCGCGTTGCTTGCCAATGACGGGTAGCAGGAACTGTTGGCCGCGCGTGGCTAGCGGTGGAATGGCCAGATTCAGTGGTAGCTCGCCATCGGTAGCCCAGTAGCCGGCTACGCGAGTATCGGTATGGTATTCGGGGAGTTGCTCAAGACTACGCCGCAGGCCCTGTGCGGCAGCCATGCGCTGTGGTGGTGAGAGGGCTCGGCGACGTTCGGCCAGCGTTTGGCGAAGTTCGCGGCGTTGGGCGGTGGCGTCCACGGTCGCGCGTCTCCTCACAAGGGTGTGCCTGATGGCGCGCTTGATGGACTTCGTCATCGAGCGGCCCGGTCCCGGCCGCCGTCGAGCGACGGTAGCCGGGGCTGGAAAAGAGGTGGCGTCAACCGCAATGCCGCTGCCCATCGAACGACCTTGATCCAAGATGGATCAGGTGGGAGGGTAATCATGGTCTCGAGGCTTTCCGCACGAAGCGGACATGCACAACAACCGATGAAAAAACCGACCCGGGGCCGTATATAGGAACAAGGCAAATGTAAGAATGTGCTGGCGCACATCGCAGAAAACGCCGAGGACTATTTTAGTGCCGTACCGGCCTGCGCGTCGAGTGCCGCTTCAAGCTTACGGCGCAGCGCGGCCAATCCCTCGCTCACACCATGGTCGGAACCATCGTGACGCTTACGTAGCGCAAGGTATTCGTGGGTAACGCTAATCGCTGCCAGCACGGCCAGTCGATCGAACCCCGGCGTTTTCGCGTTGGCACGCAATTCGCGCATCTTGCGATCAAGGTAGTTGGCTGCTTCCAGCAAGCCGTCGCGTTCTTCCGGCGCACAGGCGATCAGAAATTCGCGGTCAACCAGACGCAGTGCGACCGGTTCGCTGGTGGTGGTGATCGGATCAGCCATTGCTCTCGAGCGCCTTTAGTCGCTGGATCATCGCCTCGACACGGCCGCGCGCCTGTTCGTTACGGGCCATTAGTCCTGCACGCTCGTTCGCCAGTTGCTCTTGGCTATGGCGCAAGCTGCGGTTTTCTTCGTTGAGTCGCCGAATAGTGTCCAGCAGGCGATCAAGCTGCTGGCTTAGGGCGGCAATCTCATGCTGGACGGAGGATTCAGGCGTGCTCATAGGTAGAACTATATCAGCACGGCTTGCGAAATCTGTGGGCCAAACCGTCTTGGCCGGGGGCTGCATTAGACTTGCGTTCTGTCTTTGATGAGGAGTGCCAAGATGACCGACGTTGAGCTGATAGGTCACGATGAACTGGATGAAGTAACCACCCGCCTGCGCCTGGGCACGGGGGCTAGCGAGCTGCATGGTTCGCTGTGCGGCTTCCTGGCTGGTGGTGGCCGGCTGGGTCAAAAGTCACTGTTGTCCGCGCTGCAACTAGACGGCGAGGAAGTGACGCCATCGAAGCCGGATCAAGACTTGCTCGATCGCCTGGTGAAGCAGAGCGAAGCTGAGCTGGCTGATCCCGAGCTGGGTTTCGAGCCGTTGCTGCCGGCCGATGATCGTCCGTTGCCGGAGCGTGCCGATGCACTGAGCGAATGGTGTCGTGGCTTTCTCGGCGGCATCGGGCTGGCAGGTGTCGGGACACACGCCAAACTGTCGGAAGAGGCGCAGGAAATCCTGCGCGACCTCAACACGCTTGCGGGCTCCGAGTTCGAATTCGGTGACGAAGTCGAAGACGAGGATGCGTTGATCGAGGTGCACGAATTCGTTCGCGTAGCCGCCATGCTGCTGCACGCCGAATGCGCTGGAGGCCGTAACCGCCCGACCGACGATACCTTGCATTGAGCATCACGCCTGCCGAATTCACACGCCGCCGCCGTCAGCTCATGCGTATGGCGGGCGAAGAGGCCGTGATGCTGGTCGCTGCCGCACCGGAACGCATGCGCAATGCCGATGCGGCGTGGCCGTATCGGCAGGATTCGGATTTCCATTACCTCACCGGTTTTTCCGAGCCGGACGCCGTATTGGCGCTGCTACCCGGTCGCAAGCATGGCGAGGCGGTGTTGTTCTGCCGTGAGCGCGACCCTGAGCGAGAGCGTTGGCACGGCGAATCGATCGGAACCGAGCGTGCCGTGAGCGATTACGGTGTGGACGATGCGTTTCCCATCGACGACATCGACGACATCCTGCCCGGCATGATCGAGGGACGTGCACGCGTCTATTGCCACTTCGGTCGTGAGCCGCAGTTCGATGCACAGCTGCTTGGGTGGATGCGCAAGCTACGCCAGTTGCGCGGCGGCGGCGTGGTACCGAAGGAGTTTGTCGCACTCGGTCATCTGCTGCACGATCTCCGGTTATACAAATCACGCGCCGAGCTACAGCTGATGTCCGCCTCCGCGATGATTGCAGCCGAGGCGCATCGGACAGCGATGCAGGTTGCCGTAGCGGGTCGCCACGAATACGAGGTGGAAGCGGAGCTACTGCGCATCATGCGCATGCGCGGTGCGGTGGCTGCGTTTCCGCCGATCGTGGCCGGTGGCGTCAACGCCTGCACCATGCACTACCAAGCCAATCGCGCGCCGCTGAGAAATGGTGAATTGCTGTTGATCGACGCTGGTGCAGAGGTGGATTGCTATGCCTCGGATATCAGTCGTACGTTTCCGGTGAGTGGTCGTTACACGTTTGAGCAACGCGCGCTATACGAAGTGGTGCTGGCCGCGCAACTTGCCGCCATCGATGAAGTGCGGCCGGGACGGCCCTTTAACGCTGCACATGAAGTGGCGGTTCGCGTCATCGCTGAAGGGCTGTGCGCGCTGGGACTCATTAAGGGCGATGCCGACACGGCCATTGCCGATGGCAGCTACAAGACCTTCTTCCCAGCCAAGACCGGCCATTGGCTAGGCCTGGACGTGCACGACGTAGGTGATTATCGGGTTGGCGGTGAGCCGCGCTTGCTAGAGGCTGGCATGGTGGTGACGGTGGAGCCTGGCATCTACGTGCCGCCGGATGAGCGCTCGGTGGCCGAGCGTTGGCGCGGCATCGGTATTCGTATCGAGGACGACGTAGCGGTCACACGCGACGGCCATGAGGTGCTCACCATAGACGTGCCGAAAGATCCCATCGAAATCGAGGCGCTATTGGCCAGCCGGTGACGCTGATGTTGTATGCACGTCAAGAGAGCTGAAAGTAGAAATGCATCGAACGGAGCGTTGAGGTCATGCATCCGGCCGGTCGCCTATCCACGGCGACCGACCCGCAAGCATGAGAGTTAACTGCCCTGTCGCGGCTCCCTGCGCCGATGCGCCTCATCGGTGGCGTGCACTTCGTACCACATCGCATTGAGGATGGCGAAAGCACACGCCAAGCCCAGACCCAGAATCCACGCGAAATACCACATGGTTTTGCTCCCTCAATAGTTACTGTGCGAGTGACGTACGTGATCCAGCGTTACCCGGCCGCCCATCACCCGGTACACCCAGCCGGTATAAAGAATAATCAGCGGCAGAAACACTACGGTGGCACCGAGCATCAGTTCCAATGTGCCGTGACTCGACGAGGTATCCCACACACTGAGGCTGGAGCGTGGGTCGAGACTGGAAGGCATTAGGAACGGGAACAGCGAGAAACCCGCAGCGAGGATGGTGCCGGCGATCATCGCGCTGCTGGCGATGAAGCCGCCAATCCCATGCTTGCCGACCAGCCACTGCACGCCGATTGCGCCGAGTATGCCCACAGTCGGCGCAGCCCAGAACCACGGATACAGCATGTAGCTGGCGAACCAGCTGCCGCCCACGGCAACTTGCTTGAACAACGGATTGGAGACGCCGTCGGTAACCACTGGGCCGACGATCGCGTAGCCCGGAATGCCATAGGCCAGCCAAATACCGGCAGTCACGAACAGCACGGCATAGATCAGCGACATCCAGCGGGCAAGCTTTGCTGCACGCAGAGCAATCGTTTGATCGGCTTTGTATGCCGCCCAGCAAGCGCCATGAGTCAACAGCATGCTCAGCGAAACCAGTCCGGCAAGCAGCGCGTACGGATGCAGTAGCTCAAAGAAACTGCCGTGCCAGCTCATGCGCAGGTCGCCATCGAACTGGAAGGGCAGGCCGAGGAACAAGTTGCCGAACGCGACACCTGAAATCAGCATCACCACCACACCGGACGACACCAGCACCCAGTCCCACAGGTCGCGCCAGCGGGAGTTGCGCACCTTGCCACGGAAGTTGAAACTGACCGGACGCAGGATGAAAGCCAGTAGCACCAAAGCGATCGCCAGGTACATGCCGGAGAACGATACGGCGTAGAGCGTCGGCCATGCGGCGAAGGTGGCACCGCCACCGAGTACGAACCACACCTGGTTACCCTCCCAGGTCGGCTCAATCGTCTCCAGCAAGACAAGGCGCTCCTCATCGTTGCGACCGAGTACCCGAAGCAAGGCGGCTACACCAAAATCGAAGCCGTCCATAATCGCAAAACCGATCAGCAGGATGCCGAGCAGTGCCCACCAGATCACCCGCAGTGTCGTGATATCGAACATGGCGTTCTCCTCAGTTCCTGCGTAGGGCGGCATCGGCCGCGGCGACGTCGGTGGTGGACCAGATACCTAACCCATCCGGCCCTTTACGTGCGTACTTCACCATGAGTACCGCGTCGATCACGGCCAGCGCGGTGTAGAACAGCACGAAGCCGCCTAGCGAGATCCACACCTGTCCTGAGGTGACAGACGACACACCCAGCGCAGTGGGCAGGATGCCCTCGATCGCCCACGGCTGACGGCCATACTCGGCGACGATCCAGCCCAGTTCGGCGGCGACCCATGGCAATGGCAAACTCCATAGTGCGAGCTTCAAATACCAGCGCCGCTTCTCGAGTTGGCGCTTGCTGGCCTGCCAGAACGAGAAGGCAAACAGCACGATGAAGTACATGCCGCAGGCGACCATGATACGGAACGACCAGAACAGCACCGGCACATTCGGGATCGTGAAGTCGGCCGCCTGTTGGATCTGTTCCGGCGTGGCCTGGCGAGGATCGGCGACGTAGCGCTTGAGCAACAAGGCATAGCCAAGATCCTGATCGTATTCGGCCAGCGTGGCCTTGGCCTGTGCATCATCGCGATTCGCGCGCAAGGTCAGCATGGCGTCATAGGCCTGGATGCCGTTGCCGATCTTGCCTTTGGTGTCTTCCACCAAGTTATTGATGCCGGGAATGGGGGTGTCGATCGAGCGGGTGCCAATCAAGCCCATCAGCCATGGCACATGGACCGCGAAATGCGTGGTGCGGTCTTTCACGTCGGGAATGCCGAACAGCGTGAACGAGGCCGGCGGTGGCTCGGTTTCCCACATCGCCTCGATCGCGGCCATCTTCATCTTCTGGTTTTCCGACACGGCATAGCCGGACTCGTCACCCAGCACCACCACGGAAAGCGCAGCGGCAAGGCCGAAGCTGGCCGCCACCGTCATCGAACGCTTGGCGAAATCGGTGTTGCGTCCACGCAGCAGATACCACGCGCTGATCGACAGCACGAACATCGCACCCATCACATAGCCCGCGCTCACGGTGTGCACGAACTTCGCCTGTGCGACCGGGTTGAAGAACACCTCGCTGAAGGAGGTGACTTCCATGCGCATCGTCTCCGGGTTGAACTTCGCACCCACCGGATGCTGCATCCACGCATTGGCAATCAGGATCCACAACGCCGACAGACTAGTGGCCAGCGCGAGGAACCAGGTCACCAGCAAATGTTGCACGCGTGAGGTGCGCTCCCAGCCCATGAAGAACACACCCACCAGCGTGCCTTCGAGGAAGAACGCCATTAGCCCTTCGATCGCCAGCGGCGTGCCGAATACGTCGCCTACATAGTGCGCGTAATAGGCCCAGTTCATGCCGAACTGAAATTCCATGGTAATGCCGGTGGCCACACCCATCGCGAAATTGATGCCGAACAGCACACCCCAGAACTGCACCATGCGTTTCCACACTTCGCGTCCGGTCATCACGTAGACGCTTTCCATGATCGCCAACATCCACACCAGTCCCAGCGTCAGCGGTACGAACAGGAAGTGGTACAGCGCAGTTAGCGCAAATTGCAGGCGCGACAGGGTAACGACATCGGGATCGATGCTCATGGATTAGCTTCCTGCGGGGGTGAAGAGGATGGGCCGAGAAGCTTGCTGATGGCAGCAGGGCTGCTATCCGGCCTGGGATGCGGTGCGATCGCTACCCACCAGATCAGCGTCAGTAGCGCGATCTTGGCAAGCACGATGAGGACGAGTTCGACAGAGAGCCGGCGCAGTGTTCGGCGTGTCGGAGCGGAGTGATCCGGTTCGGCAGACGGCGTAGACATGTAGCGACCCCATGCATCACATGCCGGACAGAATACGCCTTGTACGTGAAGACGTCGTGCGGGCAGTTGTCACAGCGGTAGATTGCCGCATGTCTGTTTCAGGCGAGCGAAGTTGGCCACTTCGCTGACTGACATCTCCCCTGCTGCGACCCGAAGGTAGTCCCTGTGGGACAGGGGAGATGGGGGTGAACCTTGTGCGTATAGCGTGGCGCTTAAAGCAGCGCGAACGCATCCCGCGTGAGGTTCTCCGGCGCACCTTCGGTGCATACCACGTCATCCTCGATACGGATGCCACCGTACTGGCGGAACGCATCCACTTTGGCCCAGTCGATATCGCTGGCCTGCGGCTTCGCTTTCAGCTCTTCCAGCAACATGTCGATGAAATACAGGCCCGGCTCGATGGTCACCACCATGCCGGGTTGCAGCTCGCGAGTCATGCGCAGGTACGGGTGACCCTGCGGGCGCGCGATGCTGCCGCCATTCGCGTTCTCTTGGAAGCCCGCCACGTCGTGCACCTGCAGGCCAATGGGATGGCCCAGGCCATGCGGGAAGAATGCGGCGGTAACGCCGGATTCCACGGCACTCTCCGGCGACATGCGCAAAAAGCCGTGCTCACGCAGCACGCCAGCCAGCACATGGTGCGCATGAATGTGCAATTCGGGATAACTCTGTCCTGCACGCACCTTTGCTACGAAACCCTGCTGCGCAGCGTCCACGCTATCGATCAATGCCTGGAACTCCGCTGCCTGTGGCGATGCATAGGTGCGGGTAATGTCGCTGGCATAACCCGCGCAGCTGGCGCCGGCATCGATCAGGAACGAACGGCTGTGCGCGGGCGGCGTGTGGTCGAAATTCGTGTAGTGCAGTACCGCGCCATGTTCGTTGAGACCAACGATGCTGGCGTAGGGCAACTCGGCGTCGATCTGGCGTGCGGCGGCGAGGTAGGCCATGTGGATGCCGAACTCGCTTTCGCCGGCGCGGAATGCCTGTTCGGCAGCGCGGTGCGCACGTGCGCCAATGCGGCTGGCTTCACGCATCAACTCCAATTCATAGGGTGTTTTGTACGAACGATGCCAGTGCAGGTAATCGAGTACCGGCTGTGGATTGTTGATCTCCACGCCGTCGATGGTCGGGCACTCCGGTGCGATCACGGCACGCTTGCCTTTGGGCAGCTGCGCGATGGCTTCGGCAGCGGTGCGCACGATCGTGATGTCGAAGTGCTCCACCCAGTAGCCATTTGGCGCCTCTGGCACAACGTGCCAGTAGTCGCGTGGTTGGACGAACACGAGCTTCGGTTTCGCACCGGGCGTGTAAGCAATCCAGTTGCCTGGCGCATCGGTCAGCGGCAACCAGTGCTTGAAATGTGGGTTGGCGACGAAGGGGTAATCCTGATCGTCGAGAAACTTGCGCAGCGGCGTGCTGGCAGCGATCACCAAGTGATCGAAACCGCCTAGTGCGAGTGCTTTGTCGGCGCGTTCGCGCAGGGTGGCCACATGCAGGGGATAGAGCGGGGCGAGACGGTGATTCATGCGTATTCCTGGCGGCAGCAGCAGTCCATCAGTGTAACGCGGGCGTTTTGTAGGTTGAGTGGGGCTACGCGACACCCAACGTAGATGAGCCTCGACGTTGGGGTTCGCATACGCTCACCCGCAGCCCACGGTGTAGTCGTTTTGCCGGATTAGGCTTGCTGTAACCAGCGATCGAGCAGTGCGGCATCTGCCTGGGTAATGGCGATGATCCGGTAACCGGCCCAGATCTGCCCTGGCGTGGAAGCGGGTTCCTGCCATTGCTCCTGGATACCGATCTCGATGGTGGGTGCGGTGCTGCTTGAGCCAGGCAACGGCAGGCTGACTTGATAAACCGCCTCGCTACGCGGGGCCTGGTGACCGATCAGTAGCATGCCGTTGGCTGACAGATTGCCTAGATGTCCCAATGGCCGGCCGTTGATGGTGTTGGTGACGACAGCGCTGAAATCGGCACGCTTGCGCGGCGCGCGGCGCAATTCGCTCGGAGTGCCAGGCGTGCTCATGCGCGTGCTCCCGGCCGTGAAGGCTGTGTTGGGCGTAACAAGTTATTGGTGAGTGCGTGCCATGCACGATCGAGCAGGCCGTCGCGTTGTGGTGGTAATTCGCGCACTTGGCCATTGGCCATCGCTCGGGCCAGCTCCTGCAGATTCATTTCATCGCTGCGCTGACCGCGACGCGTCACGAACAGGCTGTTACCGGATAGTGGAGAGAACCACGCCAGCTTGCGCTGCGAACGCTGGCCAGTCTCCAGATCGACAAACTCGAACCAGCTGCCGAATGGCAATTGGCGCAGATGGTTGTGGATGCGTGCTTCCTTCGGCCCGAGCGGAGGTACGACGGCCGCCTGGGTCACGCTGGCTGCCGATGTTTCCGTATGGCGCTGCTCACCCAATCGCTGATGTTGCTTGAGGCGTAGTGCGAGGTCGGTTGTGCTGAGCGTTTCGGCGGTGTTGACCGTGGGGGCCGCTGGAGCGGCGGGAGAGGCTGCCGTGTTGGCGGTGGTTGCCGTCGCAGCTGGCGGGGCCGCTTTCGTTGTGCTGGCCGGGGTCGCACGTGCGGCTGCCTTGGCTTTCACGGTCGGCGTAGTCGCTACTGACGATGTCGGTGTTGGCGTGGGTGTTACGGCAGCGGTTGTTGCAGGAACTGGCGGTGTTATCGGTGCCGGGGCAGGTACTGCTGTGCCGATCAAGCGTTGCGCCACCTGCTCGGCTTCCTCGGCATGCATGCCGATTTGCTGCAAGCCGACTTCGACTTCGTGCCGCAACTGCATCGGGTCGTCAACCGGCAGCTGACCCAGCAATTGATCGGTGATGCGCAGGCGGTGGCTGAAGGCTTCGCTGTCTTCGCCGTCTCGGAGCAGGGTGAGTGCAAGTACGTCGGACCATGCGCGATCGAGCAATGCACGCAGCAGTCCACGCGGTGCGGCCTTGGCGAAACGCGCGCTCATCAGCTCGGCAGCGCGGCGACGTGCTTGCTCAAGCTTTTCCCGACCCTGCATCGCTTCGACATGGCGACGTTCGGTAGCCAGCGCCTTGCGGCTCAACTGCGCCAGATGATGTTCGATATCGGCGAGCAGGGTGGTGTACAAACCGGCACTGGGCGGCTCATGGCGTGCACGTTCGACCAGCTGACTGAGCTTGATGGTGAGTTGCTGATCGGCTTCGCCATCGGGACCGTCGAGCCAGTCGTTGGCGGCTTCGGCGATGGTGCCGAGCAAGCGCCGGGCTGGGTGCTCGCGTTGATTAAAGAAGTCGTGGTCGGTGACGGCTAGACGCAGCATGGGCAACTGCAGGTCGCCGAGTAACGAACGCGCATGCGGGCCTTGATGCAATTGCTGGCCGAGCTGTTCGAACAGCATGGCAACCAATTCCACGGTGTCGCTCTGTTCCGGACTGAGTTGGGTGCGTACGGTGCCGGCTGGGGCATCGGTATTGAGTTGCAGCAGTAGCTCTTCGCGCAAGCGCTGTGCGCTGCGCAGTTCGCGGCTGGCGTGATCGGCGACCTGGACCAGATGCTGCTGCAGCGCAATCAATGCGGTCTGCAATTCGTCGGATGTAGCAGCGCGTCCAGCGGCAGTTCCAGCCTGACCGGCATGTTGTCCCACGCGCTGACGGGCAAGCAGGTCACGCAGGGTTTCCAGTACCTCAATCGGCTCGCTGCGCGCCGATGCATTCGCGCCAGATGCAGCGGCCTCGGTGGCCGATTCGGTGGCGGCGGCAGGGGGTGTTCGGGCTGGATTCGTCGCAGGGCGTGGCGTATGCAGTGCGCGCAGTTGGGGCAGGATGCCGTTGTCCAGCAGGTGGGCGTTGATGGTTTCGTACAGCGAGCCCAGCGTACCTATGACTGTCTGCTCGAACCCTTGCAATAACAGCAGGCGATGCTCGAGTGGCAGATCCATCGTCTCACCGGCCGCACGGAGTATGTGGGTGAGGCCTTGCGGTCCGAGTGGCAGTGCTTGGCCTTCCAGCGGTGGTGCGCCGACCAGCACGGCAAGTCGATAACTAAGCTCAGATAACAGCGGTCCGTTATGCGCTTCGCCGCGTGCGGCCAGCTTGTCTAATGCCGCTGTGAGTTCGTGCTCGCCACAGTCGAGCAGGGTCAGTGGCTGACGAAGGGTCGGCTCGATAGGGGCTGCGGGCGCCTCGCCCATCTGGCTGAAATTATCGTGCAGGCCATCGATGTACGTTTGCTCGAATACCTCACGCTGCTGCAGCAGCAATGCGCGGCTGTCAAAGCACCGTTGCTGGTCAAGGTGATTGCGTGAGCGTTCGGCTTGTTGGTAGAGGTTACGGTCAAAGGCATCGAGGCTTTCCCGCAGTGGCTTTTCCAGCCAGCCGGTGCATAGTGCGCACACTTCTTCGACCAACCGACGCGCACGCGGTGACCACAGGCCGTGGTCCGGTCGGTCGTTGCGATCAAGTCCGGCGGGCTGACGCCGCTGCGGATGTTCGACATCCATGACGCAGTTCCTAGTTTTTCCCCAGCTAAGAGTGTAAGCCGGTTAGGGTAGGGTCGCCATCGGCTGTGTAGCCGAAAGAGCCTGCGGTCGGGCTCTTAGCCCAGAAAACTAGCGATTACGTCGTTGAGGAAACGCTGGCCCAGTGCGGTGGTACGGAGCTGATGTGCATCGTCGGTCAACCATCCGCGCTGGCGCGTGTCAGCCAACGCGGTGGCGATGCGCTCAGGTGGCAGACCGGTACGTTCGGCGAAATCGCGCATCGGCACGCCGTCGATCAAGCGCAACGCGTTGAGCATGTATTCAAACGGCAGCTCATCGGTGGCGACCACGTTGTCGCCACCGATTCGGCTTGGACCTGCGGCGGCATCCATGTAGGCGCGAGGGTGACGGGTCTTCCAGCGACGATGCACGGCGTTATTCGCAGCGTCGCTGAGCTTGCCGTGCGCACCGGCGCCAATGCCCAGGTAGTCGCCGAACTGCCAGTAGTTGAGGTTGTGCGTGCAACGTCGGTCTGGCTGCGCATACGCGGAGATCTCGTACTGGCGATAACCAGCCGTGGCGAGACGTGCCTCGCAGGCTTCCTGCATGGCCCATGCGTGGTCGTCATCCGGCAGCGGTGGCGGATTGGCGGCGAACGCAGTGTTCGGCTCCAGCGTGAGCTGATAGTGGGAGATATGTGTGGGTTGCAGTGCGGTCGCGCGGTCTACGTCCGCTAGTGCGCCATCCAGCGTTTGCTGCGGCAGCGCGTACATCAGGTCGAGGTTGATGTTTGCGTAGCCGGCGTCCTGTGCTGACTTCACCGCGGCTTCGGCTTCGCTGGCTGAATGAATACGGCCCAGGCGTTTGAGCTTATCGTCGTCAAAGCTCTGGATACCGAACGAGAGCCGATTCACTCCGGCGGCGAGATAGCCGTCGAAACGGCCGTGTTCGACGGTGCCCGGATTGGTCTCGAGTGTGATCTCGGCATTGTCGACGAACGGTAGCCGGGCACGGGCGCCATCCAGAAAGCGCGCGATCAGCTCCGGCATGAACAGGCTGGGTGTGCCGCCGCCAAAGAACACGCTGACGATCGGCCGATGGCCGATGGCGGCGCCGAAATCGCGAATATCCGCATCGAGGTCAGCGAGCAGCAAATCGGTGTATTCGGCATACGGCGGTGGTTCGCTGCGCAGGCCGTGCGAGTTGAAGTCGCAGTACGGGCACTTTTTCACGCACCACGGCATATGCACGTACAGCGCTAGCGGTGGCGCGATCAGGCTCATCCTGCCGGGTGCCGCTCGGCCAATTGTGTGTGTAGTTTCACGAGTGCCTGGCCGCGATGACTGAGTGCGTTCTTCAGGGCGACATCCATTTCGGCAACGCTCTCGCTGCGACCTTCAGGCAGGAACACAGGGTTGTAACCAAAGCCACCCGTGCCGCGGCCTTCGGTCAAAATGCGCCCGTACCAGCGCCCTTCGGCGATCAGCGGTGCGGGATCATCGGCATGCTGCAGCAATACCAGCACGCAGATGAAGAACGCACCACGTTGCTCAGTCGGCACGCCGTCCAGTGCATCGAGCAGTTTTGCGTTGTTCGCAGCGGCGTCGCCGTGACCGCCGCTATAACGGGCGGAATACAGGCCCGGCGCACCGTTGAGATGTGCGACACACAGGCCCGAATCGTCGGCAAGTGCGGGTAGGCCGGTGACGCGGGCTGCGTGACGCGCCTTGAGCAGCGCGTTCTCTACAAAGGTCAGGCCGGTTTCCTCAGCATCTTCGACGCCAAGGCTTCCCTGCGTCACGATGTCGAAGCCGGTGTCGGCGAGTAATTCGCCGAATTCGACGAGCTTGCCTTGGTTGCTGCTGGCCAGAACGATGCGCGACATCTTAGATTCCCAAGGCGGTGCGCTGTGCAACGACGAGTTCAGCGATGCCCTTTTCGGCCAATGCCAGCATCGCGGCCATCTCGTCACGGCGGAACGCGTGGCCTTCGGCCGTGCCCTGTACTTCGATGAAGCCACCGCCGTCGTTCATCACCACGTTCATGTCGGTGTCGCAGGAGGAGTCTTCGGCATAGTCGAGGTCGAGCACTGGCATGCCCTGGTAGACGCCGACCGATATCGCGGCTACGGCACCGATAATCGGGTTGCGCTTGAGGTTTTCGCGCTTCATCAGCAGGCTGACCGCGTCGACCAGTGCCACGTAGGCGCCGGTGATCGCTGCCGTACGGGTGCCGCCGTCGGCCTGGATCACGTCGCAATCGAGGGTGATAACGCGCTCGCCGAGCGCCTGGCGGTTGATGCAGGCGCGTAGGCTGCGGCCGATCAGGCGCTGGATCTCCATGGTGCGGCCACCCTGGCCGCCACGAGCCGCTTCGCGCTGCATGCGGGTGTTGGTGGCGCGGGGCAGCATGCCGTATTCGGCGGTGACCCAGCCTTCGCCCTTGCCGCGAAGCCACGGTGGTACGCGATCTTCGATGCTGGCGGTGCAGAGCACGCGGGTATCACCAAAGCTCACCAGGACCGAACCTTCGGCGTGGCGGGTGTAATGGCGTTCGATAGTGACGGTGCGCAGCTGGTCGCTAGCACGGCCGCTCGGGCGGGTGACAGAATTCATCGGGGCGGGCCGGATTGGGCAAGGCGGGTGGGAGAGTTTACCATTGCGTTCTTTACTAACGCCGGGACGGCCACTCCATGATCCGTAGCATGACGGCCTATGCCTCTGCCGAAACCACCGGTGCCGCCGGCACACTCAGCTGTGAGCTGCGTACGGTCAATCACCGTTATCTGGAGCTGAGCCCGCGCTTGCCGGACGAATTGCGCGGTTTCGAGTCGAGCCTGCGTGAGCGGATTGCGACGAAGCTTTCTCGCGGTAAGGTGGATATCACGGTACGCCGTGGCAGTGATTCACGTGGCGACGCACTACAGGTGAACAACGCGCTGTTGTCCCGATTGTCCGAACTCAATCTGGACATGGTGGCGCGTTTTCCCGGTTTGCAGGTGGAGTTCACTGAATTGCTGCGCTTCCCGGGGGTGCTTCAGCAGAACGCGGTCGACCCAGAGGATCAGCAGGCTGCATTGCTTGAGGTGCTCGATCGTGCCCTTGATGCGCTTACGGCCACCCGTGACCGTGAAGGCACCAAGCTCGGCGAGATACTGCGTGACAAGCTTGATGCGATCGAGCGCATCGTTGTCGACGTGCGCAGTTGGATGCCGGAGATTCGTACTGCATTGCGTACCCGGCTGGAAACGCGACTATCCGATATCAAGTTGCCGACCGGACACACGCAACTGGAACCGGGTCGACTGGAGCAGGAATTGGTGCTGCAGATCACCCGCAGCGACGTGGATGAGGAGCTTGACCGACTCAGTACGCACATTACCGAAACGCGCCGTGTGCTGGGTTTGAAAGAGCCGGTAGGTCGCCGTCTCGACTTCCTGATGCAGGAGTTCAACCGCGAGGCGAATACGCTCGGTTCCAAATCCGTCGATGCGCGCAGCACAAATGCCGCCGTGGAGCTGAAGGTGTTGATCGAGCAGATGCGCGAACAGGTGCAGAACATCGAATGAGCGCCGACGCACGCGACTCCGGTTCGTTGGATGGCACCCTGTTCGTGGTGGCGGCACCCTCGGGTGCCGGCAAATCCACCTTGGTCAATGCGCTATTGGAGCACGAGCCGGCGATATCGCTGTCGGTATCGCACACCACGCGGCCGCCACGGCTGGGCGAGCAGTACGGGCGCCATTACTACTTCGTTGAGCGCGAGGCGTTTGAGCGTGAGATTGCCGAGGCGATTTTCCTCGAGCACGCAGAAGTGCACGGCAATCTCTACGGCACCTCACGCAACACCGTGCAGGACCTGCTGGCGCAAAGTCGTGATGTACTGCTGGAAATCGATTGGCAGGGCGCGCAGCAGATTCGCAAGAGCAAGCCCGATTGCGTCAGCGTGTTCATCCTCCCGCCGTCACGTGTGGAGTTGGAACGCCGCCTGCGCGGTCGCGGTTCGGATAGCGCCGAAGTCATCGAGCGCCGCTTGCGCAACTCACGCGAAGAGATCGCTCATGCGCATGAGTTCGACTACATCATCGTCAACGATCGTTTTGAGGATGCCCTAGGTGATCTGCAGGCCATCGTGCGGGCGGTACGCCAGCGCAGTGCATTGCAGTGGCAGCGGCAGGAGACGTTGATCGCCGAGCTGCTTACCGGCGGTGGTTAATGACTGGCACTTGAACGGCGTATTCAGCGCCGCACATAGCCACAGCAACGATCTTCGGCTAACTTGGCCACTTTCCCCGTGCCAGCTGACTCATGACCGATCCCGTTCGTGCCACGCCCGATGATCGTGCCCTGGTGCGCATTCGTGGCCTGACCACGGTGCTCAACGGCAAGACCATTTTCGACGCGCTTGATCTGGATATCCCGCGCGGCAAGATCACCGCCATCATGGGCCCTAGTGGCACCGGCAAAACCACCTTGCTCAAGCACATCACCGGGCAAATGCGTGGCGATGCGGGTGAGGTGCGAGTGGACGGGCAGAGTGTGCCGGAACTTAGTCGTGATCAGCTGTTCGAACTTCGCGAGCGGATCGGTTATCTGTTCCAGAACTCCGCCTTGCTGACCGATTTCGACGTGTTCGAGAACGTGGCCTTTCCATTGCGCCAGCACACCAAGCTGCCCGAAGTGCTGATCCGCAATATCGTGCTTACCAAGCTGCAGGCAGTGGGTTTGCGTGGTGCGGCAGGGCTGATGCCGACCGAGCTGTCGGGTGGTATGGCGCGGCGTGTGGCGCTGGCACGTGCGATTGTTTTCGATCCGATGCTGATTCTCTATGACGAGCCGTTTGTCGGCCTTGACCCGATTGCGTTGAATCAGGTGCTGAAGCTGATCCGCACACTCAACGAGACGCTGGGTATTACCAGCGTGCTGGTAGCGCACGAGCTGGAGGCGATCAAGCAGGTGGCCGATCACATCTATCTGATCGCCAACGGCAAGGTGGTGGCTCAGGGTGACCCGAAGACCATCGCCAACGATGGCTCGCCGTGGACACGCCAGTTCTTCGGCGGTGACGCGGATGGCCCCGTGCCATTTCAATATCCGGCCGGTGACTACGCCGCATCGCTTGGTTTTCCGCGAGGTGGCGCATGAGCGCTCAGATGGGTCGCGACAACGTTATTACGCAGTCGTTGGCACAAATTGGTGCTTGCGGCCTGTTCCTGCTGCGAATCCTCGCGGCGGTTCCGCTCAGCCTGAAGCACTCGCGCGAAACGGTGCGCCAGCTGTGGTTCGTTGGTGCGATGAGCCTGACCATCATCATGGTTTGCGGACTGTTTGTCGGCATGGTGTTGGCGCTGCAGCTGTACAACGTGCTGTCGATGTTCGGCGGTACCTCGATGAGCGGCACGGTGGTAGCGATTGCTATCTACCGCGAGCTGGGTCCGGTCGTGACGGCGCTGTTGTTCGCCGGCCGCGCGGGTACCTCGATCACCGCTGAAATCGGACTGATGCGCGCCACGGACCAGATTGCCGCCATGGAAATGATGGCGGTCGATCCGATGGCCTATGTGGCAGCGCCGCGCTTTCTCGCCGGTGTGATCGCCATGCCGCTGCTGTGCTGTGTGTTCTGCGCCATGGGTATTTTCGGCGGTCACCTGGTTGGCGTGACGTGGCTAGGCATCGACAACGGTACGTTCTGGTCGAACATGACCGCTACGGTGGACGTGTGGCGCGACGTGGTCAGCGGCATGGTTTGGAAGAGTTTGGCGTTTGGCTCGGTGGTGTCGCTGATTGCGGTCTACCAGGGTTACACCACGCCGCCCACCAGTGAGGGTGTGGCCTATGCCACCACCCGTACCGTGGTTGCCTCGTCCATCGCGATCCTCGCGCTGGATTTCGTGCTCACCGCTTTCCTGATGTGACTTTCGTTATGACTCTTTCCATCCAACTTTCATCAAGGATTG
This sequence comes from Rhodanobacter sp., assembly GCA_049794535.1. Lineage (GTDB taxonomy): Bacteria > Pseudomonadota > Gammaproteobacteria > Xanthomonadales > Rhodanobacteraceae > JBARCX01. Next base: position 3,843 of record JBARCX010000163.1, on the reverse strand, counting down.
TGCCGTGAGCCAGAGAAAATCCTATGCCGTCGGCACCGGTTTGTTCATCGTGCTCGGCTTTGCTGCGCTGGCCTACTTGGCGACCCAAACGACCTCGGTGGCCAATGCCCACCAGGGCGCCAGTTATACGCTCGACGCGCAGTTCGCAAATGTCGGCCAGCTGAAGGAGCGTGCTCCGGTGAAGGTGGCTGGTGTGCGTGTGGGCCAGGTGCAATCGATTGCGCTGGAGCCGGGTAAGGAAGTGGCCGACGTAAAGCTCTCGATCGACAACCGCTACAACACGATCCCGCTGGATTCCGTGGCCACGATCTACACCAGTGGTCTGCTTGGCGATCAATACGTAGGTATCCAGTTTGGTAGCTCGAAGAAGTACGTTGCCGACGGTGGCGAGTTGGCATTGACCAAATCCACCCAGCCGCTGGAAGAGATGCTTAGCAAGTTCTTCGGTGCTGGCGCGGCGGCGGACAACCTTGGCGGCACCTATCGGGTCAAGGCGCGTTTCACCAACGTGGGCGCGCTTTCGGCGGGCGCACCGGTGAAAATGGCGGGTGTAGCCATTGGTAGCGTACTGTCGGTGCAGGCCGATCCGGTGAAGCTGGATGCGTTGGTGATCATCGCCATCGACAAGAAATATGACCAGATTCCTGACGATTCATCCGCCGCGGTGTTCACCAGTGGTTTGATTGGTAGCCAGTTCGTTGCGATCCAGCCCGGTGGTTCGCCGGACATGCTCAAGGATGGTGACCAGATGATCCTGACTCAGTCTGCGATGCAGCTGGAGGACCTGATCGGCAAATTCCTGGTCAATGGTTCGTCCAGTGATAGCAAGAGCACTGGTAATTCGTCCAACACCCCTGCTGGCAAGCATTGAGCCGGCTGTCCCCCTATACACGCTGATTCCATAGGAGTTTCCCCATGTTGCGTAGTTTGGCTATCGCCACCGCAATCGCATTTGGCGGCGTGATTGCCGCACCGGCCTTTGCCCAGGATGCCCCCGCCACGCAGGCGCCGGCTTCGCAGGAAACGCCGGAACAGGTGGTGCAGGACATCACCCATCAGCTCGACACCCAGATCGCCGACCATAAGGGCGAGCTGCAGAACAACAAGTCGAAACTGGTTGCGTTGATCAATCAGATTTTCCTGCCGCATTTCGATACCGATTACGCATCGATTCTGGTGCTCGGTATGCACGCTCGCGAGGCCACGCCGGAGCAGCGTTCGCGTTTTGCCAAGGCGTTCTACACCTCGCTTACCAACCGGTATGCAGAAGGTTTGTTGAGTTACACCAAGGGTACCGTCAAGGTATTGCCGTTCAGTGGTGATCTCGACAACAAGCGCACCGTCGTGCGTACTCAAGTGTCAACGGGCGACGGTAAAACAGTGGCGGTTGACTATGCTTTCCGCAAGACGCTGAGTGGCGAATGGAAAGCGTATGACGTGGTCATCGAGGGCATCTCCTACATCACCAATTACCGTAATCAGGTCGATGCGGAGATCCGTAAGGTCGGTATCGATCAGCTGACCACCAACCTGGAGACCCAGGGTGATCAGGCGTTGAAAGCGATGGATCAGGATGGCAAAGGCAAGTGATGCGATGAGCCCTGCAGCCTTCCAGCTCGACAGCGGAACGCCGGATACCGTCGCGGTATCTGGCACCCTGAGCTTTACTACCGCGGCCGCAGCGTTAGATGCGCTGAATACGGTGTTGGCTCAGGGTGGGCGGCAAAAGCTCGATCTGGCAGCGGTCAGTAGTTGCGACAGCGCTGGCCTGGCTTGCGTGTTGGCTGCATTAGCGGCAGCAGATAGCCGGGGGCAGGCGGTACGTGTGCAGCACGCTCCCGATGGCATGCGTGCACTGGCGACAGTGTGCGGTGTGGAGCAGCTGATCGCCTAAGGGCCTATCGTTCGCCGCGTAGAAACGAGAACGGGGCCGATGGCCCCGTTTTCTTGTGCGGTGTGGGCAGCCTTTTAGTTCTTCGTAGGCTGCTGCTGGGAGTTCTTCTTCTCCCACTGCTGTTGTTCTTGCAGCAGCTGATCGGGGTCGAAGCCCTTCTGGTCCAGGCCCTGCATTTGTTCGATGACATTGGCCGGCGGATTGCCGTCGTAGAGCATGTTCAGGCGCTGCTGCCGATAGGCGTCGCGAAGAAAGGCGTAGGGGTCGTAGGCGGACTGGAGGAAGCTCTCCGCATCGATGGCCTGCGCACGCAGCTGCACCAGGTACAGCACCTGCGGGATGTAGTACTGGCCGTAGTGGAAGCTGTGATTACGCGAGAAGTAACTCAGCGGATCGAAGAAGTAGCTGTCCACCGGTAGGCGCCACACATCACGAACCGTGGTCGGACCGACGAAGGGCAGCATGAGGAAGTCGCCTTCCGGTACACCCCAGCGCGCCAGCGTGATGCCGAAGTCGGTTTCGTTCAGCGGAATGCCCATCTTGGTGGCGGGATCAAAGAAGCCGCCGATGCCCAGCGTCAGGTTGACCAGAAAACGGCCAGTGCCTTGGATCGCTTGCCCTGGACGTGCCTGTAGCAGATCGTTGGCCACCGTAATCGGCATATGGATATTGGTGAAGAAGTCGCTCACTGAGCGCCGCACCGGTGGATTGGTCACTTTGCGATAGCCGACGGCAACCGGGCGAATGACAGCCTTGTCCAACGAGTTGTTGAACGCATAGGCCTTGCGGTTGAAGTTCTGCAGTGGGTCGTCGGTGCGCGGTTTGGCGATGGCGCAGCCGACCAAGAAGGTCAGTGCAGCCAGCGGAACAAGGCGACTCAGCGAGGCGAGGCGAGGCAGGAGTGGCATCGGCGAGGGGGTCCGCTGCGAGGTGGGGAGCACAAAAGTGTACCGGTTGGTTTTATATTCTGCACGGCTTTCGATACTCTTTCGGTCGCCTTCCGTGCACCGAAAAGCCTGTTTTTATTCCAAGTCCCAAGCTCACAGCCCTGAGTGGCTGTATGCCATAGCGTCTGACAGGGGCATCAGGCACTGCGCCACGTATAACCAGCGTGAGTGGCTGTACGGAGCATTTGGAATATGAAAACAGGCTCTTACATCCATGATACGGGTTAACCACGTTGCCAGCCAAGCGGCCGCTGGCTACACTGACAGACCAGATAAGTCGTTTTATCGCTTAAGGATTTCACATGGCACGCATTACCGTGGAAGACTGCCTAGAGGTAGTCGACAACCGATTCGAGTTGGTTTTGATGGCGACCAAGCGCGCTCGTCAGCTCGAGAAAGGTGCCGACCCGGCGGTCAATCCCGACAATGACAAGCCGACCGTACTGGCACTGCGCGAGATCGCCGGTCGCCGTATCGATCAGGCCACTATTGACGAGATCGACAAGGCTGAGCGCGAGCGCGCTGAGCGTGAAGCGCTGGAGTGGGCCGCTGCTGAGGTTGATGATGACCTCTCCAAGGGCGGGGACGACTGATGGATGGCGGCGGCTGTCGATCGTGCAGTCGCCATGCCGGTGTAACCGGCGAACCTGATCGCGCCCAGCACCCGGGCGTTCCCAGCCATCGCTGCAAGTCTCGCGAGGCGAGCGCCTGAGCGGGCGTCGAATTTCGATGCCGGCGGCCACGCATTCCGCGTCCGTGGATCTGTCCGTGCTGCCTCCTTATGTGTTGGCGCTGAAAGAGCGCATTGCCTATCTCCCTGAAGCACAGGTCACGCGTGTACTGCGCGCGTACGAGGTCGGAGCCCAGGCGCATGAGGGGCAGGCACGCAAGAGTGGTGAGCCGTACATCACCCACCCCATCGCGGTGGCTGGCATCCTGGCCGAGCTTGGCTTGGATGCCGAGACGATCATCTCGGCGATTCTGCATGACACCCTCGAAGAC
>JBARCX010000162.1:0-23907 GCA_049794535.1 Rhodanobacter sp. | reverse complement strand
GGTGTGAGATTCGCTGCCGCCGCCCGCATGACATGTCGGCCCACCGCGGTGGAGCCAGTGAACAGTAAGTGGTCGAACGGCAGCGCTGAAAATGTCTGTGCTACATCCGCATCGCCGGTGACCACATGCACTTCGTCGGGCTGGAAATACTTCGCAGCCAGTTCCGCGAACAGCGCCGAGAAGCGCGGCGTGTATTCGCTCATCTTCAACATCACGCGGTTACCGGCGGTGAGTGCATCGACCAGCGGCCCTACCGACAGGAACACCGGGTAATTCCACGGCACGATGATGCCGACGACGCCCAGGGGCTGAGGCCGCAGTTCGTTGCGTGCAGGCAGAAACGGCAGGCCAGCCAGCTTCCATTGCGGCTTCATCCAGCGCCGACCGTGGCGGAGTGCGTGACGGATAGCCGACAGGCTGGGAAATATTTCCAGCAGATCGGTTTCTTCGGGTGGGCGATGGCCAAAATCAGCCGATATGGCATCGCCAATGGCACCACGTTGCTCGCGCAACATGGCCGCAAGTGCACGCAAGCGTGCCGCACGCACAGGCCACGCGGGCAGCGGGTCGCGTGCTTGAGCGTCGCGCATCCGCAGCAATGTAGTGGTCAGATCGTCAGAGCTGGAATCGGACATGAGGTGTGCTCAGAACTTGGTGCGTAGCTCTAGACCCCACACCCGTGGCGGCGTGATGGTGGCATAGGGTGTGCCGAAGACATTGGTGGTGTAGTTGCCAATACCGGTGACGTAGCGTTTGTTGAAGAGATTGTTGACGAACAAGCCTACGCCCCAGCGGTCGTCGGTGGTGTGCCAATCGAGGCGTGCATCGGTGCGTTGGGTCGATGTGCCGATAGTGAAATACGGCGTAGACAGGCATGACCCTTGTACCCCTGAATCGATATTGCAGCGCGTCCGGCCGCGGTACGCGTACTGCATGTCGAATTCCAGGTCACCGTTTCTAACACCGTGCCAGGTATAGCTGGCGCCTGCGGTGAACGATAAGAATGGCTCACCGGTCGGTTGGCCGGCCAAGCTCTGGCCGGAAGTATCAATGCCTTTACGGTAAGTGCTATCGATATAGGCGCTGGTGAAGTTCAGTCGCACGTTTTCCACGGGTTGCCATTGCGCTTCTAGCTCCAGGCCCTTGGCCTCCTGATCGCTGCTACTGACGATGTAGAAGGGCACGCCCGAGCCGGTGCTGTTCGGATCCAGCACCGAGGATTGCAGGTTGGTATAGCGGTAGTAGTACGCCGAGGCGTTGAACAGCAAGTTGTATTCCGGCACCACGGTCTTGATGCCTGCCTCGTAGTTCCAGACTTTTTCTGGCGCGTAGATTGAGCCCACCTGCAGGCTGTTGTAGCCGCCCGCTTTGTAGCCCTTGGTGACCGAGGCGTAGCCCATAACGTCGGGAGTGAACTTATAGCTGAGCACGGCGCGTGGGCTGACATCGTTCCAGGTGTGGCTGGTACTCACCGGAATGCCGACAGCGTTAGTGAAGATAATGTTGTTACCGAAAGCCGCCAATGCGGCCTGAGCTTGCGGCGGTAATAGCTCGATGATGCCGGCATTCGTCAGCGCTTGTACGGTGGCATCGAACTGAGGTGCCTGGCGCGGCATGTTGTACCAGGAGAAATCTTTCTGGTCGCGGGTGTAGCGGATACCGGTGGTCAAATCGAGGTTGTCGCTGAGATGCCAGATCACGTCGCCGAAGGCAGCATACGCTTTGAAGTTGCCGTCATTGCTGATCTGTTCGCGCCACGGATTGCCGAGCAAGGTATAGGGGACGCCCATCGCCGCCAGTCCCTGGCTGATCTCGGTCAGCGGTGTGCCCACTCCCATCACGTTTTGCGCCAGCGTATCGAGGCTATCGGTGTAGACGTTGGTTTGACTGGCTTGACGCGCCTGCTCCGAATAGAAACTCACACCCGACACCCAATCCATGAGGTCGTTGTTGCCGGCCAGTTTGAATTCCTGATACCAGCTGTTGTTGTGCTCGATATTGGCGGTGTCCAGATACGTGACGATGTGATCGGTACCGTCGTTGTCCTCATCGTTGTATGTATTGAAGTGCCGCCATGCGGTGGTCGACGTGAAACTTCCCCAGCTGAAGGAGTGGTCGACGGTCAGCGTGGAGCCATCGAAGCGCCGCGTCTCGGCAGCATTCACCGCGTCGTTGTAGAGCGGTGCCGTCAATGCGTTGAGGTAAGTCGACGGATCCGGCGGAAACGGCGGTCGTTGATTGGTGTCGTTCGATAGTGCGATCAAGCCGATCGCCGGGCGCGGCGCCTGATCGAGTCGTTCGTGATCCCATGACAACAGCACACGCGTGTCGGGCGTAATGTTCCAGCGATAGACCATGCGACTGCCCCAATCGTCATTGCGACCGTAGTGCTGTCCATTGGCCTGATCCTTGATCCAGCCATCGCTTTGGTTATCGAGCACGCTGATGCGCAGTGCCATGTCTTTGTTGAGCGGAATGTTGAGTAAGGCATCGGCGTAGCGCATGCCATCGTTACCGATGCGTATGCGCGCCTTGCCTTCAAAGGTGTCGGTGGGCTCGTTCGTGATAATCGAGATGGCACCACCTGCCGCGTTGCGCCCGAACAGCGTGCCTTGTGGCCCCTTCAGCACTTCGATGCGCTGGATGTCGTTGAAGGCCAGTAGCGCACCACCCGAGCGCGCCGCGTAGACGCCATCGATATACACGCCGATAGCGGATTCAGTACCGACGCCAAAGTCGCTCGTGCTAATGCCGCGTAGCTCGTAACTGGGCTGGGTTGGTTGGCTTCCATCGACCACCAGGCCAGGCACGAACAGCGACATCTTGCTGAGATCGGTGGCGGCCAGCGTATCGATTTGCTTGGCGGTGATGATCTGCAGCGGAATCGGTACCGACTGCATTTCCTGCGTACGGCTCTGCGCCGTCACCGTGACATTGCCGAGCAGTTTGGCCTTGGTCGGGTCGGGCTTGCTCGCACTCTGTTTGGCAGGAACGGGACTGGCCTGTGGTGTATTCGCGCTGGTGTCTTGCGCCGGCGTATCAGCGGCAGCGTGCGCTGCGAGTGGTATGCACAGCAGTAGCGCAGTGCTGCTGCAGAGCAGTCGGCGTAGCGAAGTGGACAGTGGTCGTTGGCGCATCGTCATCCCGGCGTTCCCCCTTGCGTCGGGACGCACGGCCACGAATGGGCCGTTGCGTCCGCATGTCTCGTGAATATCTCGATGAGTGATTCAGTGGAGCCTGATTCAGTGCAACATGATTCAATGCAGAGTGATTCAATGAAGCGCGACGCAAGCCCCCTGCTGCGCCGTGATCCATGCCTTGATCAATGCCACGCCCTCGCGGTGCACTGTGCTGCGACCCAGCTCCGGCATCATCACGCCCGGTTCGGCGGAACCCAGTCGGTACGGCAGAATGGAGTCGTCCGGTTTGCCAGGGACGATGTCGAAGAAGTGGTCGCCCGTACCTCTGCCAGCCGCGGTCGGCGGTTTGCAGATACCAAGGTGGCGATCCTCGGGTGTAGCAATATCCAGTGTTAGCCCGGTGGTGTTGGCAGCACCCTTCGGGTTGTGGCAATGCCCGCAGTTGATGTCGAGGTAGGCACGTGCACGCGCATCGAGCGTGGCGCGGCTATCCATCCAGTTCGCGTTGCGCGGTGCATCGGCGGGCGCGGGTGCTCCGGTGAGATAACCCACGCGCATGAGGTGTTCGAGTTCGTTCTCGTCACCGTCCGCGTAGCGATAATCGCGATTGAGGTGACGTGCTTTCGGGCCAATCGGTTGAATCGCGCGAGTCACCCAATCGTGCGCATGACAACTCGAGCACTGGCTTTCATCCGGCACCACGTAGTTGAAGGATTCGTGCGTACCATCGTCGGCCACCAACGCCAGTGGAATCACTGCACCGGTGCGTTCGAGCGTGGCGTCGGTCTGATCATCGTTCCACACGTAGGGCATTGCGGCCCAACCGTCTTTACGACGTACCAGGATGCGCGTTTCGACCAGATGCACGTGTGCCAGATCGAGCCCTTGGCCGGCGAAATCGCGGCTTGTGTCGTAGGTGCGCGCTACATCGGTGGCGTTGCGAGAAGACTCACCCTTGGGTAATGGATAGAAGAACGTCTTGCTGATGATCGTGCCGACCGGGAAATCGAATGTGTCGGTGAGGCTGTACTTCGCCGATACCCCCTTGGGCATCCAGATCGTGCGCAGCTTGTGCGCGTAATCGGTAAACAGTGGCGTGTTGAGGTCGTACGGCACCACGCCTACGTTGAGCATCAGCTTGCCGTCATGCGCTTCCACCACGTGCCAGTCACTTAGCTTTGGCGGTCGGCCATCAGCTTGGAATGCCACCGGGTCCATGCCGCGGTGGCAGGCTGTTAGCAGCAACATGGCGAGTAACAGGAGCGTCCATCGGCGATAGATCATCAGCATCGATAGCATTGCGCGTTCAGACCTTCGGTTCCGGGTTCAGCACCACCGCTGGCAGCTTAGGTAGCGTGCACTCATACGGTTTGGTATCGGTGCTGGGGTTCTTATAGTCGTGCGGGCCATCAGCATTAAGCACGCCGTTGACATCCTGAATGCAGATGCGGTCGTCCGCTGGCGGCAAACCATTGACCAGCGTCTTGGCGTCCGCATAGCCATCCCACAGCACGTCCGGGAAGCGGCCGGTAAGGCCAAACACGGCGGTCTTCAATGTCTTCAGCTTGAGGCCGTCGGGTGAATCGCCGCCACCCTTGATGCGATTGCCGTAGACGGCGATGCCTTTGGGATATGGATTGTAGTCGGCGGCCACGCCGAGTTTGTTGTAATAGTTGGTCGAGTAATAGCTGGAGATAATGATGTTCGCCGTCTGGTTGTCAGCGATGTCGTTATCGAAAATCTCCACCTTGTCGTTGGAGTTCACCACCACGCCGGAGCCCGCGGGTACGCTGGCCACGGCCGCACCTTTGGCGGCGAAGTTATCGGTGTTGTTGGCGAATACCTTGTTCTTGAACACGCGCGAAGCATGGCCGGCTTGCGACAGGTTGGGCATGTTGAATACCAGGATGCCGCCGGTGTTCTTGGTGGCCGTGTTCTCGTACACGTCGGCATTCACCGAATTCTCGATCTCGATGCCAGCGACGTTGGATTCGGCACGATTGCGGCGCACGATGATGTTGTTCGACTGGCCGACGTAGATGCCCGCGTCGGAGGCACCGATGACTACGGAGTCCTCGACCAATACGTTCTGCGTCTTCACTGGATACAGGCCGTAGGCACCATTGGTGGTCTGCGGACCACCGGTCCATTCGATGCGTACACCGTGGATGGTGATGTTCTTGCCCTGATTGATCTTCAGCGCATCGCCCTTGGTGTCTTCGATGGCGAGGTTTTCGATGGTGAAGTCATTGGCGTTGACCAGCAGGCCTTCCGGCCCCACGACCTGACCCTTGAACGACAGCACGGTTTTATCCATGCCTGCACCGCGGATGGTTACGCCATCGGTGCGTAGGCTGAGGCCACGTTTGAGTGAATAGTGCCCGGCCGGAATGTCGATCACGCTGCCCGGTTTGGCGTCGAGCAACTGCTGTTGCAGGTTGCTTTCGAAGGTGGCGTCGGTCTGGCTTTGTGCGGCAGGTGTCTGGCTGCCATTACAGCCAGTGAGTGCCGCACCGAGCGCGGCGGTGATGAGCAACTTACGCATGATCGTTGAACCCCTATTCGAACGGCATCTGCGGATGAACCACTGTCACGCAATTTGCTGCGGCTGGGGAGGGTAAAACGGCCAATGGGTGGGGGGCAAAGCGGCCAGTGTAACGATTATGTGACTGTTTCAGTGCACTGATGACTCGGCTCGGATGGCCTCGAAAGTGTGACCAAGGCGGGCTGCTACCTATGTATTCGAGTTGAAATTCACTCAAGTCTGGGTTGCAGAGATATCGCTTTTTCAGGCGATATAGCCCATCTATCTTGAGCACCTATCAATCCTCTCCGGAGATGATTATGCGCTCGTCCTGGATCGATCGGCTGTTTCGGCATGTCCGCGTCAGTGACCAGACCTTGGCTCTGTCACAGGTAAACCCTTCGATATTTCCCGCACGTGCTACCGGCAAAAGCCGGGGCGTTCAAGCATCCCATGCCCTGCGCACGTCGAAGACTGCCCGCATCTGCTTGGGTATCGGTGATGGCGGCGTGCATTGGCAGTGATTCGCCTTTAGTGGCCGGCGGCTTATGTAGTCGGTCGTTCCACTCCGCTGACTTTATCGGTCTAAAGCGGACGCCATTTCAATGCGACCTATTTGTCGTAGTGACTGGCCATGTCTTCCATTGCCAGTCGTTGCGATGACGGCTGGCTTTTCACTGATCGGGTTCCTGACGCTAGGGCTGGGGGCTTTGCTTTTGGGCGCAGTGAATTGTGTCTCAGGCTGCCGTGCGGCGAGCATCCTGCGGTGCCATACCGGTCCAGCGCTTGAACGCGCGGCGGAATTCGCGAGGGTCGTTGAAGCCGACTTCGCTACCGATGTCGGCCACGCTCAGTACGCCGGCCTGTAGCAACTGCAGCGCGCGTTCGGCGCGTACGCGGTCGTGTATCTCGCGGAAGATGCGTCCGCTCTCGGCCAGTTTGCGACGCAGCGAGCGCTCGCTGAGGTTGAGCGTGCGTGCCACTTCATTGAGCTTGGGCTGCTGGCGCAACTGGCTACGCAGTAGTCGTTCCACGGCGGCGACGATTTCCTGGTGTGGCTCGCCGCCGTTCGGGGTGAGTTGTTGAGCACACAACGCCAATGCCTGTTTTGCGGTGAGTGGGTTGTAGCCGGGCAACGGTTGGGCCAGCCATTGCGTGCTGATCAGCAACCGGCTTTGCGCTGCACCAAAGCGCAATTCGCATTGAAACAGATCGGCATATTCATGGGCATAGACGGGCTGCGGATAGCTCAGTTCCACCCGCAATGGCCGTAACGTAGGGCCGACCAGTTCGCGGGCGATCATCAGGCAGCTGGCGAACAGTTCTTCGCAGAAAAACGGAAGCAGTTCGTTGTCGCCAAACTGCGGCCACACAACCAGCGCTACCTCACGTTCGCTTACGGGTTCCAGTGCGAGGTCGAGCAGGCAGCCGCAGATCTTGTGATGCTCGATGCCCGTCTTCATGGCCTCGCCGAAGGAGCGCGAGGTCATCATGGCAAGCCCCAGCAAGCCGAAGCCGCCGACGGTACCCTCGCGGCCGATGCGCAAGCCGGCGTCCGGCACGTTGAGCGCTTGCAGTGCGCGGCGCACAAAGGTGCTGGCCTGGCGATAAGACACCCGCAATGCGGGATCGGCTATCTGCACACGGGTGAGTGCCAGGCCAGCGAACCACGGGCGACAATCGATGCCTTGCGCATCCGCCATCTGCGCCAGATACAAAAGCTTGTTCGACGGAAACTCGGCCACGGTGTAACGCGGATCGTCCGTCGCCAGCGTCGAGCTGGTGGCGTGAGTGTGAGTCAGATCAATAAGGGCAGCGGGACGTGCCATCGTGCTATCGCTCGGGCGCATGCGGGCCGGATCATGCCGGCGTTCGCCTCTTTCTATCACGCATGTGCCACAGACCCCTTGCGCAATGCACAAGGGCCTCGCGGAGCTTTTGTGCAGGCTCTAAGGCGGCGCGGGCTTAGAGCGGGGCTGCGTATCCGGCACGTGCTTCCATTGTTCGATCCAGCCACTGAGGTCGGCGAGGCGCTTGGCGGGGTCGTCGCGCATCGACATGCCGACCGCGGCGCCGGCGACATGGCCGGAAGGATCGATAAGCATCAGGGTGGGATAGATGCCGATGCCCAGCGTGTCGGTAAGGGCCTGGCCGTCATGCAGCACGGTCCAGGTCAGGCCATGCGCGTTGACGAATTGGCGCGCGGTGGCTGCGTCCTCGTAAGTGACGGACACGAAATGCATATCGCCGTGCTCGCGTGCATAGGCATTGAGCGTGGGTACTTCGGCGATGCAGGGCGCGCAATCGGCGAAGAAGAAGCTCACCAGGGTATAGCGGCCGTGGACGTTGCTGAGCCGTTGCGTATCGCCTTGCAGGGATGGCAACTCGAAAGGAGGAAATGCGTCGCCGCGCTTGAAGGCAAATCGGCCGTGTTGACCTTCAGCGGCGCTAGCCGGGCGTAGGCGCAGTACAGCCATGCGGGTCTGACTATCGCGGGTCATGCTGTAGCTGCGGCCTTCATCCAGCTGTTGCGCGAAGGCGGCATAGTCCAGCGGGTGACCCGCTGCGTCGAGATAGTGCAGCTGAGGCGACGGGCCTAGCTGCAGTGATGCGGCAAAGTGCTGTTCGTTGTCTCTGGTTTGGAATGCGTGCGTGGGTCCCGGCAGCATGAGTGCTAGGCCGGTGAATCCCAATAACATCAACGTTCGTAGCATCCCTGTGTCCAGTTTTACGCTGTCAGGGAGTATGAATCCTCACGGCACGACTTTTTCATGAACGCCGCCAGCTGTGCCCCCTCTCCCCAAAGGGGAGAGGGGGTCAGGGCGACTTACTCGCCGATGGTCAGCAACGAGGCGTTGCCACCAGCAGCGGTGGTGTTGATGGTGAGCGTGCGCTCGCCCGCGAAGCGCAGCAGATAATGCGGACCACCAGCCTTAGGGCCCGTGCCGGATAGGGCTTCACCGCCGAACGGCTGCACGCCGACCACGGCACCGATCTGGTTGCGGTTGACGTAGCAGTTGCCGACGCGAGCGTGGCTGCTGATGTAGTCGACGGTGTCGTTGATGCGGCTGTGGATGCCGAGCGTGAGACCGTAGCCGGTGGCGTTGATCTGATCGACCACCTTCGCCAGCTCGCTGCCCTTCCAGCGGATCACGTGCAGCACCGGGCCGAAGATCTCGCGCTTGAGCACATCCAGTGACGGGATTTCGTAGGCGCGCGGGGCGAAGAAGGTGCCGTTGGCGGCGAGCGCGGGATCGAGCGTGACCTCGCCAATCTTCTTCGCTTCCTTGTCCATGCGTGCGGCGTGGTCGACCAGGATTTTCTTGGCGTCTTCGTCGATCACCGGACCCACGTCGGTGGACAGCTGGCCGGGATCACCCATCTTCAACTCAGCCATCGCACCGGCGAGCATGGCGCAGACCTTGTCGGCGATATCTTCCTGCACAAACAGCACGCGTGCGGCGGAGCAGCGCTGGCCTGCCGACTGGAAGGCCGAAGCGATCACGTCCTTGACGATCTGCTCGGGCAGCGCCGAGGAGTCGGCGATCATCGCGTTCTGGCCGCCGGTTTCGGCGATCAGCGCGGCGATGGGTGCATTACGTGCGGCGAGCGCACGGTTGATCGCCCAGGCAGTTTCGGTGGAGCCAGTAAAGGCCACGCCAGCGACGCGTGGGTCCTTGGTGAGTGCCGCGCCAACGGTGGCGCCGTCGCCCGGCAGGTACTGCAGTACATCCGCGGGCACGCCGGCGTCATGCAACAGCTTCACCGCAGCATGGCCGATCAACGATGTCTGCTCGGCCGGCTTGGCAATAACGGCGTTACCAGCGGCGAGTGCGGCACTGACCTGGCCGAGGAAGATCGCCAGCGGGAAGTTCCACGGGCTGATGCAGACGAACACACCGCGACCGTTGAGGAACAGCTGGTTGCTCTCGCCGGTCGGGCCGGGCAGGGCTTCCGGCTGGCCGAACAAACGGCGCGCCATGGTGGCGTAGTAACGCAGGAAGTCGGCTGCTTCGCGGATCTCGGCGATCGCGTCGGGCAAGCTCTTGCCAGCCTCTCGTACGCACAGCGCGATGAATTCGCCACGGCGTGCTTCGAGCTGCTCGGCAGCGTGCTCGAGGATCGCGGCACGGCTGGCGGCCGGTAGGCGATCCCAGTTGTGCTGGGCAGCGACAGCATTGCTGAGTGCCTTATCGACGGTGGCGCTATCAGCGCTGGCATAGCGGCCGACGGTCTGGCGGCGATCGGCCGGGTTGGTCACCTCCACGGTGGCCCCGGAAGCCGTGGCGCCCGGCACCAAGGGGCCGGCGGCCCATGAGCCAACAGATCCTGGTGGGCAAGCGGCATTGACCGCATCGGCCATCATCTTCAGTTCGTTGTCGTTGGAGAAATTGACGCCCATGGAGTTCTTCCGAAGTTCACCGTAGAGATTCACCGGCAGCGGGATGTGCGGGTGCGACAGATTGGATTGATTGCGCGCTGCGAAGCCGCGCACGGTTTCGCACGGGTCGGCGACCAGCGTGCGTACCGGTACGCTCTCGTCGACGACACGATTGACGAAGCTGGTGTTGGCACCGTTCTCGAGCAGGCGGCGCACCAGGTAGGGCAGCAGATCCTCGTGCGTACCGACCGGCGCGTACACGCGGCAAGGCACGTTCAAGTTCTGCGGGCCGATCACCTCAGCGTACAGATCGGTACCCATGCCGTGCAGGCGCTGGTATTCGTATGGACGACCCTGCGCGATGTGATGCACGGCGGCAATGCTGTGTGCGTTGTGCGTAGCGAACTGCGGATAGATCAGCTCACTGCCGGCATTGAACAGGCGGCGTGCGCAGGCGAGGTACGACACATCGGTATTCGGCTTGCGCGTGTAGACCGGATAACCAGCCAGACCGTTTTCTTGCGCGCGCTTGATCTCGGCGTCCCAGTAGGCGCCCTTGACCAGACGCACGTACCAGCGGCGACCGGAGGCGCGGGCGGTTTCGATTAGCCAATCGATGACAAATGGCGTGCGCTTGGAATAAGCCTGCACGACGATGCCGAGGCCGTTCCAGCCGGCCAGCGAGGGGTGCGCGAACACGTCGCCGATGATGTCGAGCGACAACTCCAGGCGATCCGCTTCCTCGGCATCCACCGACAACGCAATGCCGTTCTTCATCGCGAGCTGCGACAGTTCCAGCAGCTTCTCACTCAGCTGGCGATGAGCGAGCTCACGCTTGGCGACTTCGTAGCGCGGATGCAGTGCGGACAGCTTCACCGAGATCGACGGTGCATCGGTGTGGTTCGCAAACGGGCCGCGCGCACCGATGGCGGCGATCGCGTTGCGGTAATCCTGCTGGTAGCGCTCGGCAGTTTCGCTGGTCAGTGCCGACTCGCCGAGCATGTCGTACGAGTAGCGGAAGACGGCGTATTCCTTCTTCGCGCAGCGATCCAGCGCTTCATCGATGGTGCGACCCATCACGAACTGGTGGCCCATGATGCGCATCGCCTGACGCACGGCCAGACGGATGGCAGGCTCGCCGGCGCGACCGACCAGGCGCTTCAACGCGCTAGTGAAGTCGTGGCGGGTATCTTCAGCCAGGTTGACCAGGTGGCCGGTGAGCATCAGGCCCCAGGTCGAGGCGTTGACGAACAGCGACTCGCTCTGACCCAGGTGTCTCTTCCAGTCGGCGTCGCCGAGCTTGTCGCGAATCAGCTTGTCGGCGGTGGCCTTATCGGGAATGCGCAACAGCGCCTCGGCCACGCACATCAGCAGCACGCCCTCCTCGGAGGAGAGATCGTACTGACGCATGAAAGACTCGACCGCGCTCTGATCCTTGGCACGCGCACGTACGCGCGTGACGAGATCCGCGGCCAGGTCGATCACCTTTTCGCGCTCGACCGGAGGCAGCGTGGCCTGGGCCAGCAGATCGTTGACCGCTTCGGTCTCGTCGCGCAGCCACGCGGCGGTGATCCGCGCGCGGGCCGGCTCGGCGCCGGTGGGAAGTTCGGGGCTGAGGATAGGTAGGGTCACAATGGAAGCCGATGCGTACGCAGGGACGGTGGAACGCGAGATTGTACGCCGCGCGTATCGCCGCACGCACCCGCATGTTGAGGGTGACGGACTTTCTTTTTAAGTAACGGGTGCGTACCAGCGATAGCGGGTCTGGATCAAGTAGTCGCTGGGACATTCTTGCCGGCTGCGCTGCCGCATCCTATGATCGGAGTGTTCCAGGCACGCCGGACTCCCATGATCGTGCTTCGACCAGCTGTTGCCGGTCTGCCGTGCGTGACGATGTGGCTTAGGCCTAATCGCGCACTCAGCCGACGCGGCCTGCGTCGCTTGATCATGGTGCTGGCGGCACTGGCGCTGACAACAGCGGGTCTGGGTGCTTGGCAGGGGAATGTTTTCGCTCCATTGTTTGCCCTGTTGGAGGCCTCCGCAGTAGCTATCGCCTTGGGCGTGGCTTGGCGGGCAGGCGACCGCAGTGAGCGCATCACCCTCGACGCTACGTCGCTGGAGGTGCACTCGCTGCCTGGCCGGCGCAGCACGTGTTTCCAGTCGTATTGGGTACGCGTGTTATTAAAGCCGGGCGACGGACATGATCGCCTGCTGTTGTCGTCGCACGGTCGAGAGCTGGAAATCGGAGCTTTCCTCGCCGATGAGGAGCGCGTCGAGTTGTCTCGGAAACTCATGGTGCTGCTGACCGATCTTCAGGCCCAGCCGCGCAGGTAGGTTCATCACAAGGTGCAAGACATGACATCTGGTGGCATCGGGCATCACGGCAGCAAACGAGACAGCATCAGGCAAGCAGGCACAGCGTTGGCGATGATCGCCCTCGCATCATTCGGTGGCGTGGCCCAGGCCAATCCCGAGCCTTGGCAGATGAACCTGACACGGGGCGTGACGACGTATTCGCACGTGCCGTACGACCTCAACATGGTCTCCCTCCTGGTATGCGTCGTCATCGGCATCCTGGTGTTCGGTGCGATGTTCATTGCCATGTTCCGCTTCCGCAAATCGCGCGGGGCTGTGGCGGAGAAGTGGTCGCACAACACCACCGTTGAAATCATCTGGACCACCATCCCGGTGCTGATCCTGATGACCCTGGCGTGGCTAGCCACCGATGGTATGCGTCAGTTCTATGACACCACCGGCTCGCAGATGACGGTCAAGGTCACGGGTTATCAGTGGAAATGGCGTTACGACTACGTGGACTACCTGGGCAAGCCGATCGATAAAGTCGGTTTCATGTCCAAGCTCGACTCGCAGAGCGACGAGACGCGTCAGCTGAATTCCGGCCTGGATCCGAATGCGGTGAAGGTGGACGGTTACAACACCTATTTGCTCAATGTCGATCATCCGCTGGTGGTGCCGATCGACACCAAGATCCGCTTTGTGATCACCGCCGACGACGTGATCCATTCGTGGTTCGTGCCGGCGCTGGGCTGGAAGATGGATGCGATTCCGGGTGTGATCAACGCTGCCTGGACCAATATCACCGTGCCGGGCGTCTACCGCGGCCAGTGCGCCGAACTGTGTGGCCAGGATCACGGCTTTATGCCGATCGTGGTGAAGGCAGTCTCGAAGGAAGACTTCGCCAAGTGGCTTGCTGATCAGCAGAAGGCCGCGGCACCTGCCGCACCCGCTGCTGCATCCAGCGCCGCTACGCCGCAAACCGCGCAAGTTGCGCCGGCTCACGGCAACCAGGGTTGATTCCAGGCTGCATCACGCAGTCCCACGCATTCGCAAATTTAGGTAGAGGTGCAAGGCCATGGCCCACGCAGCCACCAACGATCATCACGACGACCATCACGGCGCGCCGAAGAATTTCTTCCAGCGCTGGGTGATGTCCACCAATCACAAGGACATCGGCACGCTGTACCTGATTTTCTCGCTGACGATGTTCTTCATCGGCGGCAGCTTCGCGATGGTGATCCGCGCCGAATTGTTCAAGCCGGGCCTGCAACTGGTGCAGCCGTACTTCTTCAACGAAATGACCACGATGCATGCGCTGGTCATGATCTTCGGCGCGGTAATGCCGGCCTTCGTCGGCCTCGGTAACTGGATGATCCCGTTGATGGTCGGCGCGCCGGATATGGCGTTGCCGCGCATGAACAACCTGTCGTTCTGGATTCTGCCGTTCGCCTTTGCGTTGTTGCTGTCCACCTTGTTCCTGCCAGGCGGTGGCCCGGCCGGCGGCTGGACCATGTATCCGCCGCTATCACTACAGAGTGCATCGACCGCTTACGTAGTATTCGCCGTCCACTTGATGGGTATCAGCTCGATCATGGGCGCGATCAACATCATCGCGACCATCCTCAACATGCGTGCACCGGGAATGGATCTGCTGAAGATGCCGGTGTTCGTGTGGAGCTGGCTGATCACGGCGTTCTTGCTGATCGCAGTGATGCCGGTGCTGGCCGGTGCGGTGACCATGCTGCTCACCGACAAATATTTCGGCACCAACTTCTTCAATGCCGCCGGTGGCGGTGACCCGGTGCTGTTCCAGCACATCTTCTGGTTCTTCGGTCACCCCGAGGTGTACATCATGATCCTGCCGGCGTTCGGGATCATCTCCGAGATCATCCCGACCTTCGCCCGCAAGCCGATCTTTGGCTACAAGGCGATGGTGTTCGCGATTGCCTCGATCGCCTTCCTGTCGTTCATCGTGTGGGCGCACCACATGTTTGCGGTGGGTCTGCCGATGGGCGCCGAAATCTTCTTCATGTACGCCACGATGTTGATCGCGGTGCCCACCGGCGTGAAGGTGTTCAACTGGGTCGCCACGATGTGGGGCGGCTCGATGACCTTCGAGACGCCGATGCTGTTCGCCATCGCGTTCGTCATCCTGTTCACCATCGGCGGCTTCTCCGGCTTGATGCTGGCGCTGGTGCCGGCTGACTTCCAGTATCACGATACTTACTTCGTGGTGGCGCACTTCCATTACGTGCTGGTGACCGGCGCTATCTTCGCGATCATCGCCGCGACCTATTACTGGATCCCGAAGTGGACCGGTCATATGTACAGCGAGTTCTGGGGCAAGATGCATTTCTGGAACTCGGTGATCTGGGTGAATGTGCTGTTTTTCCCGCAGCACTTCCTGGGCCTGGCGGGTATGCCGCGCCGTATCCCGGACTACAACGTGGCCTTCGCCGACTTCAACATGATCAGCTCGATCGGCGGCTTCCTGTTCGGCGCCTCGCAGTTGATCTTCCTCGGCGTGCTGATTCACGCCGTGTGGTTCTCCAAGAAGAAGGCCACCGATCGGGTGTGGGAAGGTGCCAAGGGTCTGGAGTGGACGGTGCCTTCGCCGGCCCCGCATCACACCTTCTCGGTAGCGCCGGTCATTCACGACGAAGAGCTGGCGCATGGTCATGTCGAAGATTGACGCCAAGTTCGATCGCCCTTCCGCAGCCGGCGTTTTGCCAATACTGGATCAGCAATTGCTGGATCTAGAGCAGGGCAAGCGCCTCGGCCGTGCACGGCGGACCGCAGCCATCGTTGCCCTGGTCGCTGTGGGTTTCTTCGTGTTCTCGATCTTGCAGATGTTGTGGGTGCAACACGTGGGGCCAACGCACTAACCGCATTACGCCGCTTCGGCGGCGGTGGGTAGCATCCCGTCACAAGCGGGGTCCGAAGTCATCAGGAAATCCGTCATCAGGAAATCCACGGGAAACCACCATGGGTCAGCAGCAACAAGACGTCTACTACGTACCGAGCAAGAGTTACTGGCCGATCGTGGCCGCTGTGGTCATGTTCATCACCGTATTCGGTGCTGCGCATTGGCTCAATGCCGAGCCAGGCGATTCCGGCTTCGGCAAGACCCTGTTGTCGGTTGGCTTCGTCGGCATCCTGCTGATGTTCTTCGGATGGTTCCGCTCGGTGATTCACGAGTCGCTGGCGGGTGACTACAACAGCCAGGTCGATCGCTCATTCCGCATGGGAATGATGTGGTTCATCTTCTCCGAGGTCATGTTCTTCGGCGCATTCTTCGGTGCACTGTTCTACGTCCGCATGTTCTCGGTACCGTGGCTGGGCGGTGAAGGGCATGGTGTGCTTACCCACCAGTTCCTGTGGAGTAACTACGCGGCCTCGTGGGGGCCGGGTGGTGGTAATGGTCCAGGGCATATCGGCGGTAGCTTCCAACCCGTCGTGCCGTGGGGTTTGCCGCTGCTCAATACGCTGATCCTGCTGAGCTCCAGCGTGACGGTGACCATCGCGCACCACGCGTTGAAAGCTGGTCATCGTGGCAAGGTGCTGCTGTTCCTCGGCGTGACTGTGCTGCTCGGTGCGACCTTTGTGTTCTGCCAGGCGCACGAGTACATCGAGGCCTATCACGAGTTGAACCTGACCCTGAAGACCGGTGCCTACGGCGCCACCTTCTTCATGCTCACCGGTTTCCACGGCATGCACGTGACCTTGGGCACGATCATGCTGGCGATTATCTGGCTGCGTGTGCTGGCAGGCCATTTCAGCAAGGATCACCATTTCGCGTTCGAAGCCGTTGCCTGGTACTGGCACTTTGTCGACGTGGTGTGGCTCGGCTTGTTTATGTTCGTCTACATTCTCTGAGCGCGATCGAAGCGCTTAACGCTAAAACACATCGCCCGCCGAAAGGCGGGCGATGTGTTTTTAGGAAGAGAGAACATGACTGACGCGGTGACGCAGGCACTACGGCCCGCGAGGCTGGCTCGCTAGAATCACCTCATTAAAATCACCCACCTACGCCGTGGGGGTGTACCCATCCCATCTTGATGCCGATGATCACCATGGCGATCAGCACCAGTGAAAGGCCGATGCGACGAGTCAGCGCCCATACCGTGCGCTTGCTGCCGTCCTTGTCGGTCATCATGAAATACAGCGCCTGGCCAAGGTTGAACACCACCACCAGGAACATGATTACCAGCGCAACTTTATAGATGGTTTCCACGTGACTCATCCGGGCCGCTTTGACATAGCCAGTATAGCCATCGGATGCGGGGCTTCCGCGTGAGCTGGATGCGACAACCCAAGTGGTGGTCGGTGCTGCTAACGGTGGCTGGAGCCTTGCTTTTTGTGCGTCTGGGCATCTGGCAGCTGCATCGTGCGGACGATAAGGATGCACTTCTGCGACGGTATGCCGCAGCGGCTAGCGCACCCGTCCAGAGCTTCGCGGGCATTGCAGATAACCCGCCGAGTGATGCCTATCCGCGCGTGCAAGTGGCGGGCAATTACCTCGCCGATAAGATCTACCTGCTCGACAACCCCAAGCATGACGATCGCGGTGGTGTAGAGGTATTTGTGCCGTTCCGTCCGCAGGGGCGCGACACGCTATTGCTGGTCGACCTCGGGTTTCTGCCGGGCAATGGCACCGATCAGGCACCGCAATTACCGCCACTGCCTACAGGTGATACCACGCTGCAAGGCGTGTACGAGCCGCCTCCTGGTCGTGGTTTCGAGATGGGCGGCAATGCACTGGCACGACAGGCGCAATGGCCGAAGACTACGATTTATCTTGACCTCGATCAGGTAGCGCACGACCTTGGCGTTACGTTGTATCCACGCGTGCTGACGCTGGATGCTGCACCAGATGCCATCTACGTGCGCGTGCACACGCTGGACTTTTCCTCGATGCCGCCTGCACGACATCGAGCCTATGCTTTCCAATGGTTCACCTTTGCCGTTGCTGCGGTGGTGATCTTTCTGGTCTTGCACCGTAAAAAGCGACGTACGAAGAGCAAAATCGATGAATAAGCCGATCGAGAATCAACTGCGAAAAAGCCGTCTGAAACTGCTGCTGATCGCCGGAATATTCGCTGCTCCGTTTGTCGTTGCCATGATCCTCACGTTGAGTGGTTGGCAACCGGGCGCCAAAGGCAACGGCGAGCCGATTTCACCGCAGCGCAATTTTGTGCAAGAAAACCTGCATGTGCGCTTGGATAATGGGGTGATGTGGCCATGGCGCGACAGCTCACCGCGGCTCACCTTGATTGCGTTAGCAGGCCCCGATTGCGCCGCGCGCTGCTTCGATACGCTGACTGCAATGGCGAAGGCGCGCGTCATGCTCAATCGCAATCAATCGAGCCTGCGGCTGCTCTATATCGGCACGCCGCCGACCGATGCTAGCCAAGTCAGTTCCATGCGCAGCTACTGGCAGTTCGGTAGCGATGTCGAGCAGAAGCTCAATGGTTACCGGCCCACTACGCCGGACAGCGTCAGTGCGGTGCTGGTGGAATCCAATGGCACGGCGTTGTCGCTGTATCCTGCGGGCTTTGATGCATCCGGTTTGCTCCGGGATCTGCAGAAGGTAGTTCATTGATGTCCGTTCGTTCCGTCAGAATCCTGCGTGGCCTGTCCCTGTTTGCTGCAGTGTTTGCATTCGGACTGGTGATGTTCGGCGCGTTCGTACGTTTGTCGAATGCTGGGCTGTCGTGCCCGGATTGGCCGACCTGCTATGGCCAGGCGGCTTGGCCCGGACACGCACAGGCCGTAGCTAGCGCCGATGCGGCATTCCCGGATCGCCCGTACGAAGCGCACAAAGCATGGCGTGAGCAAGTGCACCGCATGCTGGCAGGCACGCTTGGTGTACTGGTGCTGGCATTGGCATTGGTCGCTGCGTGGCGTCAGCGTTGGGCGCGTTTCGCTGTGATCGTTGGTGCGCTACTCGCGGCGGCAGGCGTGACGATGTACATGCGCGGCGAACACCTGTGGTCATCCGGTTTGGCGGTGTTGTCGATTCTTTTGCCGCTATTGGCAGCGGTCGGTCTGAAGCGCCCAGCCGCTTGGCGCGTGAGCGTGCTGGCCCTGGCGGTGATCATCTTCCAGGCGATGCTCGGCATGTGGACGGTCACGCTGTTGCTGAAGCCCATCGTGGTACTGGGGCATTTGCTGGGCGGTATGACTACGTTCGGGTTGCTCGCCTATGCGGCTTTGCGGTTTGCCGGCGTGGGCGCGGTCGACAATCATCTGGCTGATATGCGTAGGGCCGTCACGTTTGGCATCGTGCTGCTGGCCTGCCAGATCGCACTCGGCGGCTGGACCTCGGCCAACTATGCGGCACTGGCCTGCGGCACCGATTTTCCGACATGCCTGGGTTCATGGGCGCCGCCCACCGACTTCCACCAAGGATTCATCCTGTGGCGCGGCATCGGTGTGAACTATGAGGGTGGCGTGCTCGACATGGCGGCACGCAGTGCGATTCAGATCGCGCATCGCATCGGTGCACTCGTCGTGTTTTGCTACCTCGGCTGGTTATCGCATCGGTTGGCCAAGCGCGGCCTGCGCTTTGGTGGCATGGCCGTGGCGGTGGTGCTGGTGACGCAGGTGTTGCTGGGCATCAGCAATGTGCACTTTGGCCTGCCGTTGCCGGTGGCGACGCTGCACAACGGGTGTGCGGCGTTACTGTTGTTCACGCTGCTGGCGAATCTGGCGCGTACGCAACCGCGGCGTGACGATACGATGTTCCTGGCGGCGAGGATGCACGGATGAGCGTGATGGGTGAATACTTCCAGCTGACCAAGCCGCGAGTGGTCGCGCTGCTGGTGTTCTGCGCCGTCATCGGCATGTTCCTCGCCGTGCCGGGTATTCCACCGTGGCGCGCGCTGGTGTTCGGCACGTTGGGCATCTGGTTGGCCTCCGGGTCGGCCGCTGCATTCAATCATCTGATCGACGAACGCATCGACAAACTGATGGCGCGCACCGCGCGGCGTCCACTGGCGACCGGGCACCTCACGCCACGGCAGGTGCTCGTGTTCGCGGTCACTCTGGGCATCGTTTCGATGCTGGTGCTGGTGTTGCTGGTCAACTGGCTCACCGCCGTGCTGACGTTCGCCGGGTTGATCGGCTATGCACTGGTGTACACCGCCTATCTGAAGCGGGCCACGCCTCAGAACATCGTGATTGGCGGCCTGGCCGGGGCGATTCCGCCGGTGCTGGGCTGGACGGCGGTCACCGGTGCCCTGCACCCCTTTGCGTTGCAGCTGTGCCTGATCATCTTTGTGTGGACGCCGCCGCATTTCTGGGCGCTGGCGATCTTCCGCCGCGAGGATTACGCCCGTGCCCAGGTGCCGATGCTGCCGGTGACGCATGGCGTGGTTTACACGCGCTGGCAGGTGCTTTTCTACACCGTGCTACTCGTGCTTGTGACATTGTTGCCGACGATCACTGGTTACAGCGGCCTGCTGTATCTCGGCGGGGCTTTGGTGCTGGATGGCGGGTTCCTGTACTACGCGATCCGTCTGCTGAACCCGCCGGATGAGTTTTTTGCAATGCGTGTGTTCAAGTACTCGGTGGTCTACCTGATGGCTTTGTTCGCCTTCCTGCTGGCCGATCACTGGTTGATGGTGCCGGTTGCTCAGCAGGGGTTGGCGCTGCTGCGGGCCGTTTAGACAGGCTCTTGGCCCTGGTCTGGAAATGTTCGTTACAGTAGCTTGACACTCCCGCACCGCAACACGACAATACGCGCGCCCTACGGCGCGACGCGCCCGCTGGCTTTCTGTCCTGACTAATCAAGGCATATGGACGTTTACCCTAGTCGCAACGTCGACATCCGCGAGCATCGGGTGCCGGCATTGCATAACAAGCTGATCGTCTGCGGCGACCGCCTGCGGTCGGCCGGTGCTTTCCTAGACTAGGGAAGTCCGGCCCACCTCCGATGGCGCCGTTGGCGCTATTACGAGGAGATGGGCTATGAAGCTCCTTCGCGATTTTTTTCGTCTGCGCAGCGCAGGCCGGTTCCTTCTGTCCGGCCGTCATGAGGCTGTGCGCCGTTCCTGGACGATTACCGTGCCCCAGCCGCTGAACAAGCCGGCCGAGGCCGTGGTGATTGACATGCGCTGGCATGCCGATAAGACGACCCGTGGCCGTCCGGTGGCGCATTGGCAGGAAGAACATGCTGCGTCGCAAGCGCATTGTCATCTGCAGCTGGTATCCAGTCACTGATGAAGCCGTCAGTGATCAGGGTCAATATGCCCCGTAAAGGTTGGCCTCCGCCAACGGCGTGGCGTACACCCGGACCATAGTGCAGGCGTTTGGCGTCAAGCGTGGGGTAGGACCCGCCGACTCGCTGATATGCCTCTGGCGTCAACGATTTCACGGAAGCGAGTCATGATGCAGCAATCCAACCAGGCCACCGTAAGCAAGGTGGCTGGCAAAGGCGCGGCTGCGCCGGTACGTGCGGCCGTTGCACTGGAAGCATTTCGCCACAACGAAGCGCTGTTAGCCGCGCTGGATACCACGCTCGCGGGTCTCAACGAAGAGCAGATTGCTGAGCGGCTCGATCGCGACGGCGCTAACGAGGTGTCGCACGAGAAGCCGCCGCATTGGTCGCGGCAGCTGCTGCGTGCGTTCAAGAATCCCTTCATCGTCGTGCTGCTGATCCTGGCGGTGGTGCAGGTGTTCGTTTCTCCGGACGACTTGTCAGGCCCGATCATCATCGGCGTGATGGTGGCCATCAGCGTATTGCTCAGCTTCACCCAGGAATATCGATCTTCGCGTGCCGCCGAAAACCTCAAGGCGATGGTGCGCAATACCGCCACGGTGACCCGTAAGGCGTCCGATGGCCATAGTGAGCGTATCGAGGTGCCGGTTGGCGAGCTCGTGGCGGGTGACATCGTGCATCTGGCGGCCGGAGACATGGTGCCGGCCGATATGCGTCTGCTTACGGCAAAGGACTTGTTCATCAGCCAAGCCATCCTCACTGGCGAATCGCTGCCGGTGGAGAAGCTCGCGCCGACCGTGGCGCAGATCAATGAGCACGACCAGAAAGTTTCCACCGACAATCCGCTCGACCTCACCACGGTCTGCTACATGGGCACCAACGTGGTCAGCGGCACGGCGAGCGCGGTGGTGGTGGCGACGGGTGCGCGTACTTATCTGGGTTCCATCGCGCGGACGCTCACCGGTCAGCGCGTGCAGACCAGCTTCGATCGCGGCGTAAAGAGCGTCAGCTGGCTGTTAATCCGTTTTATGTTGGTCATGGTGCCTATCGTTTTGGGCATTCAGTGGGTGAAGCACGGTTTCTTCGAGGCGCTGTTGTTCGCGCTGTCGGTCGCCGTAGGCCTCACCCCGGAAATGCTGCCGTTGATCGTCACCGCCAACCTGGCTAAGGGTGCGCTGGCGATGTCCAAGCGCAAGGTGGTGGTGAAGCGTCTCAATGCGATCCAGAACTTCGGCGCGATGGATGTGCTGTGCACCGACAAGACTGGCACGCTCACGCTGGACAAGATCGTGCTGGAGCGGCACCTCGATCTGGATGGCGAGGAGTCGGAGGACGCACTCGAATATGGCTATCTCAATAGCCATTTCCAGACCGGTCTGAAGAACCTGATGGACAAGGCCGTGCTGGCCCATCGCGACCTCGAAGGTACAGTGTCGCGCTATCGCGTGGTTGATGAGATTCCGTTCGACTTCCAGCGCCGTCGCATGTCCGTCGTGCTTGCCAACGGTGACGGACAGCACCTGCTGATCTGCAAGGGTGCCGTCGAGGAGATGCTGGCGATCTGCACCTCCGAGCGTGATGGCGACACCATCGTGCCGATGACCGACGAGCGTCGGCGCGAGATCAAGGCGATGACCCGCCACCTCAACGAGGATGGCTTGCGCGTGCTGGTGGTGGCGATCAAGCATGAGCCGCCGATCACGCATACCTATGGCGTCAAGGACGAGAGCGAGATGGTCGCTGTCGGCTGCCTGGCCTTCCTCGATCCGCCGAAGGACAGTGCGGCCACGGCCATCGCCGCGTTGCATCACCACGGCGTGGAAGTGAAGGTGATCACCGGTGATAACGAGGCCGTGACGCGCAAGATCTGCCGCGAAGTGGGCCTCGACGTAACGCACTCCGCGCAGGGCCGTGACATCGAGCCGCTGGATGACGCTGCGCTCGACGAGATGGTCAAGCGCACCACCATCTTCGCCAAGATGTCGCCGCTGCAAAAAGCGCGCGTGGTGAAGTCGCTGCAACGCCAGGGGCACACGGTTGGCTTCCTGGGCGATGGCATTAACGATGCACCAGCGCTACGCGAAGCAGACGTCGGTATCTCGGTGGATACCGCCACCGACATCGCGAAGGAGTCGGCTGACATCATCTTGCTGGAAAAGAATCTGATGGTGTTGGAGGAGGGCGTGCTCGAAGGGCGTGTCACCTTCGGCAACATCATGAAGTACATCAAGATGACGGCCAGCTCCAACTTCGGCAACGTGCTCAGCATGCTGATTGCCAGCGCATTCCTGCCGTTCTTGCCGATGCTGCCGCTGCAGGTGTTGGTGCTGAATCTGCTCTATGACATCTCGCAGCTGTCGATTCCGTTCGATCGCATGGATGACGAATATCTGCGCAAGCCGCGCAAGTGGGATGCCGGTGATATCGGTCGTTTCATGGTGTGGATTGGACCGGCCAGTTCGGTATTCGACATGACCACGTTTGCGTTGCTGTGGTTCGTGTTCGGTGCGAATTCGGCGGAACATCAGTCGCTGTTCCAGTCGGGTTGGTTTATCGAGAGCCTGCTGACACAGACGCTGGTGGTGCACATGATTCGCACGCGCAGAATCCCATTCCTGCAGAGCAGCGCTGCTGCGCCGGTGCTTGGCCTGACCACGGCGATTATTGTCATTGGCATGCTGCTGCCGTACACCGCCATTGGCACGAAGATCGGCATGATGGAAATGCCTGCCGTGTATTTCGGTTGGTTGGCAGTGACGGTGTTGGCGTACTGCGCATTGACCCAGTTGATGAAGCTGGTCTACATCCGTCGCTACGCACGCTGGCTGTAACGCTCTTTAAAGAGCGGATTTATATAGAGCGATGGCGTCTGCCCATGGTGTGGGCAGGCGCCAAGCGCCAGGGAGAAATACGATGAAAGGCACATTCGCCTTGCTCGACATCGCGGGTTACGTCGCGCTGTTGCTGTGGGGCACGCATATGGTTACCAGTGGCGTGCTGCGCGGTTATGGCAGTGCGCTGCGCCGCTGGCTGGGGCGTTATCTCGGCCGGCGTCCGGCTGCCTTCACGTTTGGTATATGCATCACGGCATTACTGCAGAGCAGTACTGCCACCGGCATGATGGCAACCTCGTTTGCCGCCAGTGGCTTCCTCGGCCTCGCGCCGGGGCTGACGGTGATGCTGGGCGCGAATGTCGGCACCACGCTGATCGTGCAGGTGATGTCGTTCGATATCGCTATCGTCGCGCCGGTGTTGATCTTGATCGGCACCTTCATGCACAAGCGCAGCGATGATGTGCGCTTCAAGAATCTGGGGCGCGTTGGCATCGGTCTGGGCTTGATGC
>JBARCX010000161.1:0-7329 GCA_049794535.1 Rhodanobacter sp. | reverse complement strand
GCAAAACAATCATGCCTCGCCGCTTAACCCGGCTGAAGAATTCCTTCTTCATTGGCTATCACCGGCTCAATCGCTCTGATCGTCAGAATGTTCACCATCGCGTGATACAGCTGCACGGGTGATACGGGCTTGTGTACCAGTGGAATACCGCTGGAAGTGGCCTCGCGCAATCGCTGTGGTGCCGTGTCGCCAGTCACGATCAGTGCTGGCAGTTCCATGCCGAGTTCGGCTCGCAATGCAGCGATGACTTCCGCGCCCGTCTGTCGCTCACGCAGACGGTAATCGCTGATCACCAACTCCGGCATATGGATGCGCGCCAGCTCAAGCGCTTCGTCGAACGACTCGGCGACGTCGCAACGACACCCCCAGCTTCCCAGCAGTTGAAGCATGCCTAGGCGCACGGCCTCATCATCGTCGATCACCAATATCCGTCGCCCTGCCATGTAGGCCTCGGGTTGAAGCGGCAGGCTAATGGGTAGGCCCAAGCTGTCCTCGCTGAAGGCGCCTTGTGCCAGCGGCATGCTCACTCGGAACACGCTACCGCGACCGGGACGCGAGGCTAGGGTTAAAGCATGTCCCATGGAACGCGCCAAGCCTTCGGTAATGGCCAAGCCCAGGCCGAGCCCTTTGTGTCGGTCACGCTCGGGATTACCCAATTGATGAAACTCGCGAAAAACTTCCTGCTGCAAATGTGGCGCGATGCCAATTCCCGTATCGAAGACCTCGATCACCGCCTCGCCACCGCGCTTGCGGCACGCCACAAGCATGCCGCCGCGCTCGGTGTAGCGGATCGCGTTGGAGATCAGGTTGCGCAGCATGAGCTCGAGTAACGCGGGGTCTGAAACTATCGCCAGATGCGTTTCCCGACTGCGATAGACGATGTTCTTGAAGTCAGCGTGCTGGCCTAGTTCAGCCTCCAGCTTGTTGAAGAGCGGCTGCAAACGGAACGATCGCCATTGCGGTTTGATCACGCCCGCATCGATGCGAGAGAAATCCAGCAGCGTATTGAGCATTTCCGCGGAGGCCTGACTCGTGGCGCGCGCATTCTCCAGCACTTTGCGCTGACTGTCGGACAACTCGCTGCGGGCAAGCACTTCCAGGAACATGCCCTGGGCATGTATCGGTTGGCGTAAGTCATGGCTGGCAGCGGCGAGGAACTTGGACTTGCTCAGGTTGGCCTGCTCGGCTTTCTCTCGAGCGAGCTGGGCGTTTTCCGACTCCACCTGCAAGCGCTCGAGCAACTCCATATTCTCGAAACGCAAGATGATCGTGTTTCTGATCGACTGGTGCGTATTGCGTGCCAAGGCAATCAGGCCTACCGCATAGAGCGTTATCGCAAAAGCGAGCCCTCTATAAGGTGTGTCCACCATGCCCAATAGCCATAACTTGCTGGCGACGACGCCCTGCATGGCGATCGCCTGGCCGATATAAACCGGTGTCACCGGCGCCAGCATGGACATGGCATGGCCTGCGATGCCTGCCATCGAGGCCATCACCAGGATGCTGCCCGCCACTCCGGCATGGTCGATCGCGATCCACACGAGTGAACCCCAGGCCGCTCCGGCAAGGCTGTTCAATATCACCAGATGCAAAGTGAGCTTGCGCGTCTGCTCGATCGTGATGCCGCGGCGAACGAAATGCCGGGCATAGCCAATGCCGACCAGCCGGCAGCCCACGACGGAGGCATACCACGTCAACAAGATCGGCAGACTGGTACTTCCACGTAGGAACCAGGCCAGTAGCGACGCCATGAGCACACTGGAGACCAGCGAGCTTTTCACGCCACCCAGCAGCAGGCGAACCTGTTCGACGCGTATCTGTTGTTCGCGTAAGTCAGTGATAGGCGCGTTCAACCGATCAACCCCAAGCGTCGCGACATGAAGGCAGCCTCTGAGCGACTGGACACCTGCAATGCCGCCAGGATGGCCTGTACGTGACCGCGGATCGTGTTCTCAGACAGATTGAGGTGTCGGCCGATCATCTTGTTCGATAGTCCCTGGCACAGTAGATCGAGCACCTCGCATTGGCGCGGGGTAAGTTTGGTTGAGCGCAACGCTGTTGCCGATGCAAGGGAAAGGCCTTCCGACGACGTCGCCGAGTGGTCGTTCAGCAGTGCGGTAATGGCCTCCAGCATCGCGTCCGGTGTTTGAGCCTTCGAAATAAATCGATGGGCTCCCCGTTCCAGCGCCTCGCGTACGACCTCCGGGTCATAGAGGGCGGACACCACTACGATTTTCGCTTCCGGCCATTTGCGCTTGAGCAAGGCAATGCCTTCCAGGCCATTGAGCCCCTGCAGCTGCACATCGAGCAGCAGCAGGTCCAGCGTATCGGCAGGGTTGCGTAGAGCCTCCGCAATGGAGGCGGCCTCGAAGATCTCGATGTCCTGCAGGCCGGCGCTCAGCACCATGGCAATGCCGGAGCGGAAGAGCGCGTGGTCGTCGATAAGCAGGAAACGGGTGATGCGCATAGCAACTTGTCGGCTCGGAAGCCGATAACTGTACAACCGTTCCGGCAACGATCAATCCAAATGGACTATAGGGAACACAAGCCCCTGCTTATAGTATTTGGCGCTATGTAAGTCTGATGTAAGTCACGTATTTACTCACCTGTGGCACAGCCGGCCCGGGGTGAACTGCTGGAATTATCGGGGAAACGTTCGTGCGACCTGTCTATGTCACCTTGGATTTTAGACAGGCTCAAAAGGGATCCGGCGCCACATCGCTTGCCGATCTGCGTCAACAAAACGTCGCCTGCACACTCGATGGACAAGGGCCATCACCCGATGGTCTTCGATATCGCGGTGGAACCCTGGGAACCGGCCCGTGACCCAGCTCGCCACGCCGCCTCGACCTACCGACGGCAACATGCGCCGCCCTTCCATCGTCACAAGTAGCTTCAGCACCAGCGATCTGGCTGCCGATAAGCAGTTGTTGGCTTGGCGCGAACGGGTGGGGCATGTGGTCGATGTACCGGTTTCGCATAAGCAGCTCGCCGAAGGGTTTACTGCAAACATCGATCGGTATGCAGTCGACGGGATGACTTTCACAGATTGCCGTAGCGAAGCGATGGTGCTTGAGCGGTCAGTAGCGCGCGTTTCCACCGATGTTCGCCGGGACTACGTCTTTCATCTTTTCGTGGAAGGCCAGGCCGACAACGTAACGGGCATGCACAAGAAGCGCAGCGCTGCGGACTCGGTGCATAAGATCCTTGCGCTTGATATGGAGCAGCCTTTCCGCATTGAGCGATCGAACTGTCGCCTGCTGAGCTTGTTCGTGCCGAAGGCGACTCTCGATGCAGAGCTATCCGATGGCGAGTCGATTCATGGCCGAGCCGTGCCAAAGGGGTCGCCGCTTGCTGGCCTGATCATGGCTCACGTCTCAGCCCTTGGTAGAGAAATACCGCAGCTTGATCCGCACGACGCCATTGACGCGTTAGCGGCGGGTGCTCAGTTGCTGGTTGCCGCGTTTCGAAAAGAGTCGCGCCTGATGGGGGCTGATCGCGCCGCCGTTCAAGCCGCTGTGATGGGGCAGGTACGCCGTTATGTCGAAGCCAACTTGCATCAGAGTGACCTGACACCTGCAAGCGTCGTGCAGGCGCTGCAACTGAAGCGCGCCACGGTCTATCGATGGTTCGAGCACGAAGGAGGGCTCGGCGCATACATCCGTCATCGCCGGTTACGGATGGCGGCGGACGAGCTGGTGCGTTTTTCCCATCTTTTGGTGGCCGAAATCGCCTACGGGTTGGGTTTTAAAAGCGCCTCGGATTTCACCAGGGCATTTCGTCGTGCCTTCGATATGAGTCCGCAGGACATGCGCGCACGGGCGCTCGATCTACAACACCTCACCGGTACGCCAGAGCTTGCCTAGAAAATAGTGTCTAAGCACAAGAGTTCATCTTTTGAAAGTGAGACGGACGGTCAAGTCGCCTATTTTTTTGTGAGGATAATCACAAAACGGAAAGTTGGCTTGTCACAAAGGCCAAGTGGTCGCTCGTTTACTTAAGTACTGAAAGATGTGGTGCGCCCGGGCGGTACTGCCAGGGCGCAGATTGATTAATGCCTTCAGGGGGAAGGATGGAACGTCGGTTTCACTTTATTTCGGGCCTACCCAGGTCGGGCTCTACTTTGCTGTCAGCCATCCTGCGTCAAAACCCGCGTTTTCATGCGGGCATGAGCGGGCCGATCGGCGGGGCATTCAACACCCTGCTGGGCGAACTCGGCGGGCGCAACGAATATTCGGTGTTCATCACCGATGACCAGCGCCGCCGCATGCTCAAGGGCCTGTTCGAGCAGTACTACGGTCCTGAGTTCGATGCCGAAGTCGTGTTCGACACTAATCGCATCTGGTGCAGCAAGCTGCGCAATCTCCAGTCGCTATTTCCGCGCGGCAAGGTGATCGCCTGCGTGCGTCATGTGTCGTGGATCATCGATAGCATCGAGCAGCTGATCCGCAAAAATGCATTCCAGCCCTCGTCGATTTTCAACTACCAGCCCGGTGGCACCGTCTATTCGCGCAGCGAAGGCGTTGCCAATGGCGATGGCATGGTCGGCTTTGCCTACAACGCGCTGAAAGAAGCGTATTACGGCGAAGACACGGCAAATCTGATGCTGCTGCAATACGAAACACTGGTCAGCGATCCGGCGCGCGCCATGCAGGCGGTCTACGACTTTATCGGTGAGCCGGCCTTCACGCATGACTTCGAGCGTTTGAGCTACGACGCCAACGAGTTCGATATGCGCGCAGGCACGCCTGGGCTGCATACCGTGCGCGAGAAGGTTGCGCTACGTGAGCGCACCAGCATTTTGCCACCGGATGTTTTTCGACGATTTGAGAACGACGCGTTCTGGCGCGACCCGCAACTCAACTTGCGCGGAGTGCGGGTGATCTGAGTCCAGCTGCGCTGCGACTAGTTCGCGCGCAGTGCCAAAAAAGTTTTTTTAAGTCACCGCATGAAGGGAACGGCATTGCCGTGCCCTAGAGATTCGTGCGCCACATTTTTGAGCGAGCCCGTCTCGCCAGGTCTTTAAACAGGGGATCTTTTCAATGAACCGTATCTATCGTTTGGTCTGGAACCGCACACTCGGTGCACTGCAAGTCGCCTCGGAATTTGCGCACTCGCCGCAGGGCGGCAATACGGTCAGCGCCGCCGATCGCGTGTCAGGCATCGCATTGCGGCCGTTGCCGCGCGCGATGTTCGGTTTGCTCAGCTCGATTCCGATGGCGCTGGGTAGCATCGCGTTGCTGGCGTCACCGACAGCTTTCGCCGATCCCACTCCCGCCACCTACACGGTGACCCAGTCCACCGATGACGGCACAGGTGCAACGACCGGTAGTCTTAGTTGGGCTATCCAGCAGGCAAACAGCTACCCAGGTAGCACCATCGATATCGTGCTTGCCTCGGGCAACACGATAGATGTCAGCGGTACGCTGCCCGCGCTCTCCGCCACCACCACTATCAACGATGCTGGCGACATCACGATCAATGGTGCCTTGGTCAGCAACGCGATGGTTTCATTGACCGGCGCCGGCACGCTGACTTTGGCCGGCACGGGCACCAGCCTGACGGCAGGCATGGTGCTTACTAATGCTTCCGCGACACTTGGCAGCGCGGGTGCGGGTGCCGCGGTCAATGTAACGGGTACGAACGGTAGTAATGGCGCCAACGGTGCAAACGGTGCAAACGGCAGCTACCTTGGTGGTGGCGGTGTCAGTGGCAGTGCAGGTAACGCTGGCGCACAAGGCGGTACAGCTATAGGCGCCACGGGTGGCAGTCTGACTAACAACGGCCAGATCACGGGTGGCGCGGGTGGTACGGGCGGCACCGGTGGTGCGGGCGGTGGAGCCAGCCCGGGTTATTCCGGTGGCAATGGCGCTTTGGGTGGCAACGGCGGAGCGGGCGGTGCAGCCATCAGTGGCGCCGGCTTCACGCTGACCAATAACGGGCAGATCACCGGTGGTGCGGGTGGTGCGGGTGGTGCGGGTGGTGCTGGCGGTACGGGCGGTGCGAGCGCTGGAACCAGTGCCCCAGGTGGTAACGGTGGAGCGGGCAGCGCGGGCATCAATGGCACCGGCTTTACGCTGACCAATAACAGTCAGGTCACCGGTGGAGCGGGCGGTGCGGCTGGTGTTGGAGGAGCCATCTTTAAGTACGGTTCGGGTGGAAATGGTGGCGCGGGTGTTGCCGGTTCGTCCTTTACGCTGACCAACAATGGCGGGATTAACGGTGGTAACGGTGGCGACATTCACACGGGCAATCCCATTGGTGACGTAGGCGGCGCAGGCGTGGTTTCGACGGGGGACGCCACGGTGATCAATGCCGGCGTAATCGCCGGTGGCACGGGCACTATTAATGGCACTAATACTGTCTCGCAGGCCGATGCTGTCGACTTCAGTGGCGGCGTTAACACCTTGATTCTCCAAGCCGGCTACAGCTTTGTCGGCAATGTAGTCAGCACCAGTGGCAGCACGAATGGCGGTGACACGCTGGCGCTGGGTGGTGCGACAAACAGCAGCTTCGATGTCTCGCAGATCGTCACCACCGCACCGACCAGCTATACCGGCACGCCGCAATACTACGGTTTCAACACCTACAGCAAGACCGGCAGCAGCACGTGGACCCTGACCAACACCACGACAGCAACCACCGCGTGGGTCGTTGATCAGGGCACGTTGTCCATCTCCACGGATAACAATCTGGGCGGAACATCCGGCGGTCTGACCTTGGACGGCGGCACGCTGCAGACCACGGCCACTTTCAACTCCGATCGCGCAATTGCCTTAGGTGGCAACGGCGGCACCTTCGATACCGGCGTCAACGACCTGACACTCACCGGCGTCGTTTCCGGTAACGGTGGCTTGACCAAAGTCGGCACCGGCACGCTCACCCTTGCCAACAACGATACGTATTTCGGTGTAACCACGATCAGTGCTGGCACGCTGGCACTCAGCGGCAGTGGCAGCATCGCCAGCTCGAGCAGCGTGATCGACAACGGCACGTTTGATATCAGCAACACGGCCATTGGTGCTTTGATCACATCGTTGAGCGGTAATGGCACGGTCACGCTGGGGGGGCAGACGCTAACCCTGGCCAATGCGGGCGATACGTTCAGCGGTTCGATCAACGGCAGCGGCGGCCTCACGTTATCCGCAGGTAACGAGACGTTGAGCGGAGTCAACTTTTATGCCGGCGCCACCACGATCAGTGCCGGCACGCTGGCACTCAGCAGCAGCGGCAACATTGCCAGCTCGAGCAGCGTGAGCGACGGCGGCACGTTCGATTTCAGCAACACGACCCATGGCGCTTCGATTAATTCGTTGAGCGGTGCTGGCA
>JBARCX010000160.1:0-18503 GCA_049794535.1 Rhodanobacter sp. | reverse complement strand
CGCTGCGTCCACGCAGTCGCAGGCACTAAACGCTCTCCTGTTCTTGTACCGCGACGTACTCGAATTGGAGGTCAGGCACTTGAATGGCCTGCGGCGCGTCCAACGCTCGTCGAGACTTCCTGTTGTGCTGACCGTCGAGGAGGTTCGCGACACCCTGACGAAGATGCAAGGAACCCCTCGACTCATGGCCGAGCTGCTCTATGGTGCCGGCCTGCGAGTTACTGAGTGTGTGACGTTGCGCATCAAGGATCTCGATTTTCGAGCAGGAACTATCACCATCCGTAGCGGTAAGGGAGCCAAGGACCGCACCACTATGCTGCCGGCGACGCTGACGCAGACGCTTCAACAGCACCTGTTTCACGTCGTCGCTTTGTACAAGCGCGATGTCTGTCGAGGGCGCGGGTATGTTCCGTTGCCCGGAGCGTTGAGTCGCAAGTATCCCAACGTCGCCCGCAGCATGGCTTGGCAGTTCGTGTTCCCGTCCAAAGTTGTGCGCCCCTGCCCCGAAACGGGGCGACTACTGCGCTGGCATGCGTCAGAGTCCACCATCCAGAGGGCGTTCAAGCTGGCGCTGGAGCAAGCCAATGTCCGCAAGCATGCCAGCGTCCACACGTTGCGCCATTCGTTTGCCACGCACCTGCTGGCCCAGGGGACGGATATTCGAACCATCCAGTTATTGCTTGGGCACCGCAGCCTGCAGACAACGATGATCTACACCCACGTCGACCAAGCTATGCGTCATACGACAAGCCCGCTTGACCGCCTGTAGCTAAGTCCATGGCGCCGGTCGTTGCTGCCGCCGGCGCCAGCTTAACTATGGTGGGTTTACGCCCGACAAAATGTCGTGTCAGGTGAGCCTATAAAGGCAGCTTTCGGACAGCCTGGCAGAGGCTGTCACTGTCTCCTGTTGGTCGATTCAGGCCGGTGGCATCACGCAGATCATGGTGCCGGCGCGCTGATCATGATCAGCTGGTTCTACTGATCAACTTCATCGGCGCGTGCAGGTATCTCCGGATAGCGCGCCCGCAGCTTGGTGATGTCTTGCTCAAGCAACGCTTCGGCAGCATCGTGGATTCGGTCGAGTAACGCCACATTGCCCATCTGCCCGATTGCCCAGATCGCCAACCCGCGTCCGCCTTGAAGGGCACTGCTTGAACAGGCACAAACGAGATCGAAGGCATCGTCATCCACGATCTCCCGACCTAGCTGCGCGCACAGATAGAGGTAGGTCGCGGGGTGACCGGCCCTGATGAGGTTCCATATCGTCTCGTCATCGCAGCCACTGCGAACGATAGCCTTAGAAATGATCCAGCCTTCCTCACAATGCGCGACGATTTCACTAAGAGCAGGACGCAGCGCCTCAGGAGAGGCTTGATAGGCAAGGCTTTTGGCTGCCCGGTAGTCCCGGGTGGCACGCCAATACGCTAGAGCG
This sequence comes from Rhodanobacter sp., assembly GCA_049794535.1. Lineage (GTDB taxonomy): Bacteria > Pseudomonadota > Gammaproteobacteria > Xanthomonadales > Rhodanobacteraceae > JBARCX01. Next base: position 17,071 of record JBARCX010000160.1, on the reverse strand, counting down.
ACGGACGCATCAAATAATGACGGGGTATCGCTCGCCGCCTTCAACCACCGCGCCATAGCCCCCCGTGTTCCACGGCTGATCCATCGTTGGAGCAGAAGGTGCTGCGGGGCGTTCGGCAGGTAGCGAATCAAGGCGCTATGCAGTGCATCGACCGCCTGCCGCAGCGCCTTATTCGCATCGGACAGTGTGCACGTCTCTTCAACCAGAACTACGAGACGGTCGCGCTGGTCGGCCGCAGCGCTGTCCCCTAGCAAACGCAGCAATTGCCCACGGAGCGCGAGTCGTATATCTGCTGGCTCGGCTAGCGATAAGGCGATTGCCGCACAGAGATCGTCGAACGTTAAGTCCATTATTAAGTCGTTGAATGTCGATAGTGGCTTCTCCGACTACTATCGGAACACACTCAATTCGGTAGATCTTTCAGAACGGCATGCAAATGACTTCGATCTACGTGAGGCCTGTCCAATTCGAAGCAACTATGAGCACTTTTCGTACTCAAGAGGTGGAAAGATTGCCGCGTATATTCGTCCTGTTCGGACGGTAGCTCCGGAAGAAATCGAAAAGTTTAAGTCGAATGGGCTCATCGACTAGTGACCACTGATAGTGGCCCTGATCGGCTTTTTTCTTCTGCTGATATGGCAACCTTTGGTCATCCATGCCAGGCGACATTTAGTCCATGTCTGATCGAAGCTTTTCGAGCCGTTCATCGTTGTCTCTCAGCCATTGCTCAAGGGGCTCTATAGCCGCCAACCAGCGGGTGTTATATGAGTATTGGAAGGCGGCGAAGGTATATCCGGCGTATGGCACTAGCAGAGAAGCATACCGTTCCCCTGTGAAGTCACCCAGATAAGCGACATGCTCTTCGCGATCCAGCTTCACGAAGCTGCCCACTACCCCATCATAGTTCGGGTGGACCGTCTCGCTAAGCCTATCGTGGATATCTTTGAGGCCCGCGTAGACCTTCGCCGCATCCCGAACCGCATTCAATATCTGGATCGGCTCAACATCGCCGAAGTCTCGACTCCCCACGATCAATTTCATGGTCAGCTCGTCAAATCGAGCCCACTCGATGTGCCCCTTTACAAGGGCCTCCATCCGCTGGACGGTATATTCGAGCAGCGCCATAGCCTCTACCGCACTACGCAACAGGACGCGCGCACCGACGTGGCAGTTTTGGTTGGTCAGCAAGACGACTCCGTCGCCAAGGGCAAGCATGCGGCGCAGAAGAGCCTCGCGAACCACCAAGCAGCGGAACGGAGCCTTCCACTTATATGCAATGGGGCAGCGCGACAGGAGGGCAGCGACCGAGATTTCGTGGGGCAGCCAGGCTCGCCAACGATCAAGTATTTCGATGACCTCCCCGATGCGGCCTTCGCCATCCTCGAGCGGATTCTCGGCCATGACCCTTAAAAACCTCGTAAAAACGACCTGCTCAGTCTAACCCACCAGTGACTTATCAAGCCCTGCGCTTGTCTCGACAACTAGCGTTCGCCACTTAAAGCGGACCTTCTGGGTCAATGTGAATTGAACGGCCGCAAGGTAATCAACACCGGCACGTTGTTCAGGCCGTACCGGAATGGTGTTCAGCCGTCACCGGAGTCCGCACGACGTCCTTGACTACCTCGAGAGCCCCGGCCAAGTTATGGGTAAATAGTGCGGCCAAGTTATGGGGAAGTGCACACATGGCCTCCTCTGCGATTCGGCAGCAGCTTGATGCAGGCCACTCGCCAGACAAGCAAGCTGTCTACGCTTAGCTGATCCCCACGCCCCACGCGTTTGGCCGAAGCTCAACAAACTCAATCTCGACCGAAAGAAACTTCTCGATCAGTGCTGCATTGGTTCGCGAATGCGCCGTGGGCGTAGTCGTCGTGAATGATCCCTTTCCTGCCATCGCCATCGGCAACAGAAGTTGATCGGCCATGTATGGACCTACAGCAACACCGGCTTTGATATAAGCCTGGGCATCATCACAAACATATTCCGCAACCTGCTCTGCACTGACGCCTCGCTCTCCAAATGACGTAAACGTTTCGATCACGTGCTCGGATTCGACGCGGATCATCAAGGCATTTCCAGGACCTAGTGCTGGCTTGATCTCACGAATCTGCATGGCAGCTTCGGGCAATGAAAGCCTACGCGCCACAACCTTGAGTTCACGCTGCGCGACGCTCGCATTGATACCCGAGACAAGGGCCTTAGCCGAGATAGCACGAAGCTCGCCTCGCCCACTCAAGTAAAGTGGATTAAGAGCCTGCGCAGGTTGGATGCTCACATCGATCACACCACCACCGGCGGGATAAAACCCATGCCGCTCAAGGCGGATTTCCGCATGCAAACCCATCGTCTCAAGCATGGGTACAAAGGCATCGATAAGAAAGTCGGCTGGTGGCGCAAGCGGATTATGTGTGCCGCCCTCCAACCGGATGGTGGATGCCTGACTCCCCCGGCTCAACGCGGGCAACACCGTCTGCAGTACGAGCGTGGTCGAACCCGCCGTACCGATCGGGAAATGAAAATCGCCCGAACGAATGGCTTGCGGAACGAAAGTCAGAATTTGCGAGCCAGGCTCCGCCCCCGTTACCGCCGCGTCGCTGATTTGACGTGCGGCCTCAACCGCCGTCAAATGCTGACGCATGAGGCCTGGCCGGCTCCGCTTGGCACGGATGCCCGTCATGATGAACGGCGTCCCCGTCACCATGCTCAACGTCAGTGCTGTGCGCAGTAGCTGACCACCGCCCTCCGATCCGTCGATCTCGATCATTTCCCTACGCCCCTGAACCCTGTTTCTTAATATAAATGGGCGGGCGGGCCAAAACCCGCACACCTTATCCCTTGACGCATACCACCTGGCGAAGCGTATGCACGATCTCTACCAGATCCTTTTGCGCCGCCATCACGGCATCAATGGACTTGTAGGCTGCCGGTGACTCATCAATCACGTCACTGTCCTTTCGACACTCGACGTGCGCGGTGGCGTGCTTATGCTCGTCCAGCGTGATGCGCTTACGTGCTTCGGTACGGCTCATCACGCGACCCGCACCGTGGCTGCAGCTATGGAAGCTCTCGTCGTTGCCGAGGCCACGAACGATGAAACTCTTCGCGCCCATACTGCCGGGAATAATCCCAAGTTCACCCGCCTTGGCACTTACCGCCCCCTTACGCGTCACCATCACGTTCTTACCGTAGTGATATTCCCGGCTGACGTAGTTGTGGTGGCAGTTCACCGCCTCGGCCCACGCGTCGAACGGCTTGGGAATCACCTTTGCGGCCGCATCGATGACATGACTCATCATGATGGCGCGGTTAGTGCGCGCAAAACGCTGCGCCCATTCCACCGCGAACACGTAGTCATCAAAGTGCTCGCTGCCTTCCGGCAGGTACGCAAGATCCTGGTCAGGCAGGTTGATCATCCAGCGACGCATGTCTTCCTTGGCCAGCTCGATGTAACGCGTGCCGATGGCGTTACCCACGCCACGCGAACCGGAGTGAAGCATGAACCACACGCGATCCTCCTCGTCGAGGCAAACCTCCACGAAGTGGTTGCCCGTACCGAGCGTGCCGAGATGGTTGAGGTTGTTGGTCCGCGCCAGCTTCGGTTGCTTGTCGACGATCCGACGAAAATCCTGCTCAAGCTGAGACCAGCCTTCGATTGCGGCGGACGGTGGTGTCTCCCACGCACCCTTGTCGCGTCGACCGACCGTACGGCCATGTGGCACGGCGCGCTCGATCGCCGAGCGGAGACCGGCGAGGTTATCGGGCAGATCCGAAGCCATCAGCGTGGTACGCGTGGCGATCATCCCGCAACCGATATCCACGCCCACCGCAGCGGGAACAATCGCACCAATGGTCGGCACGACCGAACCCACCGTTGCACCCTTGCCAAGGTGCACGTCGGGCATCACCGCCACCCAGCGATGGATGAACGGCAACTTGGCAATATTGATCAGCTGCTGACGTGCGGAGTCCTCGACCGGGACACCGTTTGTCCACGTCTTGATGGGTACCGCACCCGGCGCGTTTATAACCTCATAGGCCGTGGTCATGTTTCTCTCCTTTATCAAACGGTGCTTTAAAGCGTCCACGCCGTTCGTGGTTCCTATAAAAAGTGCGGCGACAAGTAGTGGCGAAACCCCTGCTCTACCTCTGAGCTACAACACGACATGTAACGTGTTGGCGAGATTCGAACTCGCGACCTGGGACTTATGAGGTCGTGTAGTTCCACCGGCATTCGCCGCAACGCAAAATGGTTATGGCTTGCATGGCCTGCAGCGACAAGTTGAAGTGAACGATCCTGCTCTACCGGCTGAGCTACAGCGCCGCTTCCACGAGGCTGGCGGGATTCGAACCCGCGACACGAGATTTCTAGTAAGTCCACTGGCATTCGCAACAAACATCAAACCAAACGTACTCAATCTACTTACGAAAAGGTGCAGCGACAAAGATTGATGAAACACCTTGCATGGAAATCGCCGAAGCACACTGCCATGAAAGCGGGATTCGAACCCTATCGCCCGAAGGCTTACCATGTAATTCCACCTGCATTCGCTGTAAAACAAAGTTGTAAGAAATCTTGCCCTTTCGGGTGAAACGACAAAGCTTGCGAGAGATGCCGGATTCAAACCGGCTGGTTCCAAGTAGTCCCTCACGCATTCGTCCCATCCCTCCGGGCCCATCCCCGATGGGCTCTTCCACCGGGGACTGACGTTTTAGAGCGCTATCGCTTCGATACGCTCTACCCAGCGACGCGCATCCGTTCCTTCGGATGCCACGCTTGCCAGCAAGTCAAACACTGCATCGCTGAAACCACCCACATGAAGCACATCCTTGGTCTCCACGGTTTGGCTGGTTATGTACGGCTGAAGATCAATGCAGACCATCCGGGCCTGCGGACAACGCACCTTCAGCTGTTCCCACTGACGCATGGTTTCCGTACCACCACTTGCGCGCGTATCGACCCAACTTTGGTTGTCCGACACGAGCACCAGCAGATCCACCTTGCTACGTTCCTTATTCAACATTTCCAGCGGTGCACTCACCTTCGTACCACCTCCCAACATCGCCACTAGCTGTTGAGCCTGCGTCATCACACTGTCGCGCGGGTTCAAGCGGCATTCGCGCACAGCCTCAGCAAACGGCACCACACGAGCATCGGCGTTGACGCGCTTCAGGCATGCCGCAATCAATGCAGCAACTTCGATACAACGCACCGCCGACGTCGCGCCACGGCGAAACCCGGTGACGGGCGACTGCATCGAACCAGATACGTCCACAGCCACCACCACCTTGCCCGCGACCTTGGGCACGTTGCGCGTGGCGACTTCCATAGCGTCCTGAAGCGCTTCAAGAATCGAAGCAGGAATTCCTGCAGACGACACCCGGAAAGCCGTCATCAACTGATACGGGAAAACCCGTGCCCGTTGAATCGCCTCCGCACTACGCAACCGAGCTGCCATTCGCGACGTCAGCGCGCCGTCCTCGAACACGTCATGGCGTGCAAACGCGTTTAGGTTCATGCGTGTTACCTGCCATGACGCGCGACGTGCAATATCTTTCCAGTGCTGCGCCTTCAGCGGTAACGCGGTCAGATACTGGAACGGAAGATCAGGTACGACAGTCCCTTGCTCCTTCTTGAAAGCCTCCAGTTCACGCACCTTTTCTGGCAACGCCTCCGACTTGTATGGCTTACCAATCAGCCACGCGTACAACGCCTCGCGCTCGGCGTCCTTGGGTTTGGGATGCACCATGCGAATCACATCCGCGAGCGAAGGCTTGTCACCAATCGCCGCACTCATGACCGCATCGATCGACGCGTTCTCCAGCCAACGCTGGACCAATCGCTTCGGTCGCGTACCCAATGACTTACGCCCCACGACACCGCTACGCATGATTTGCACGAAGTTGCGCAGCATCCGACCGTTATCGATCACCTGATCGAACACCTTGTCCAACCAGTCTCCATCGCGAACGGCTAGGTGCGCGAGCAGCAACGCCGGCATGTCCTTCATATAAGCGGTCTTGCGGGCGTATAGCGCCGTCTTGGCGATGTACTCCGGCGCGATCGCCTCACAAAGCCCCAGCACCTGACCCAATTGCATCGCGGCATCGCTATAAAACGTGCTGTTGAGGCAACCGGTCGCCGCGTAGAGCGCCAGGACAGCCTCGGGCGACCGTTCGTAAGCGACGCCACCCGCCTCGTTCAAGGCATTGGCCTTCGGGACCATCCGGCCACGTTGGCTAGCGAAGAGTTGTGTGTTGGCCATGGGGATTCTCCTTTGACATCCCCATGACTGCAGTTCCCGTGCCAACGATGGCATATAACAATTAATTCATTGATACATATGCATTTATTTTTCTTTGGCTCGTTATTCCAACCAATTAAAAGGCTAGATTTCAGATAGCTATAGCTAGATATTTATCTTAATGTATCGTCATGAAGCCCAAAGTCGTCATCGGATTCCTCGGGACCCAGCTTGATTCCGGCCAAGGCGCCGGCCGCTGGGAGAAATGGCGTCCATCCGTGTCACTGGGCATGCACGAGGACTTCCTGGTCAGTCGACTGGAACTGCTGGTCGATCAGCGGCGCTACGGCCAGCTCATCGATCAGGTCCGCGCGGATCTTGCGCAGGTGTCGCCTGAAACCGAAGTCTGTGTGCGCGACACGTATATCGCCGATCCCTGGGATTTCGAATCGGTCTACTCGGTGCTCCACGACTTCAGTCGCGACTATCCGTTCGATGCGGACAACGAGGACTACTACCTACACATCACCACCGGCACGCACGTCGCGCAGATCTGCCTGTTTCTGCTGACGGAGAGCCGCCACTTCCCTGCACGTCTCTTGCAGACATCGCCGCCGCGTAAACAACGCGAAGGCGTTAGCGGCGACTTCAGCGTGATCGATCTGGATCTCTCCAAGTACGACCGCATCGCCGAACGCTTCGTCAAGGAGCAACAAGCCGATCAGGCATATTTGAAAAGCGGCATTGCGACACGCAACCTCGCGTTCAACCGCATGATCGAACAGATCGAAACCGTCGCGATCCGCTCCACAGCGCCGATCTTGCTCATGGGCCCGACCGGCGCGGGGAAAAGTCAGCTCGCAAAGCGTATTTTCGAACTGAAGAAATTGCGCCACCAACTTCCGGGCAACTTTGTCGAGGTCAACTGCGCGACCCTTCGTGGCGATGGTGCAATGAGCACCCTGTTTGGACACATCAAAGGTGCCTATACGGGCGCAGTAAACGAACGTGCCGGACTGCTTCGCTCGGCGAACAAAGGCCTTCTGTTCCTCGACGAAATCGGCGAACTGGGAGCGGACGAGCAGGCCATGCTGCTCCGTGCGCTCGAAGAAAAGCGATTCCTGCCTGTCGGCAGCGACAAGGAAGTGGAAAGCGACTTCCAGCTCATCGCCGGCACTAATCGGGATCTCGGTCAACGCGTTGACGAAGGCGGCTTTCGCGACGATCTGTACGCGCGCTTGAATCTGTGGACATTCCAGTTGCCAGGCCTCGTCGATCGCCCTGAAGACATCGAGCCCAATCTCGATTTCGAGCTTGAAAGATTCGCTCAGAGTAATCAGCGCCGGGTGATGTTCAATCGAGAAGCACGCGACCGATATCTATCGTTCGCAGCAACCGCCAATGCGGTATGGAAGGGTAACTTCCGCGATCTCGGGGCGTCGGTGACACGCATGGCTACCCTTTCGGCTTCCGGTCGTATCCGCATCGAGACCGTCGATGAAGAGATCGGCCGACTTCAGCGACTGTGGGGACCTGCAGGTGGCCAGGAAGACCAGGCGCTATCGCAACTACTCGGCGATCGACTGCACGACATAGATCGCTTCGATCATGCGCAGCTGCGTGAAGTGGTCAACACGTGCCGCAAAGCCAAATCGCTCTCCGAGGCGGGGCGCATGCTCTTTGCCGCATCGCGAAAGCGCCGATCGACGACAAACGATGCCGACCGGCTACGCAAGTATTTGGCTCGCTTCGATTTGACCTGGGAAGAGGTTGCCGAACGCGCTTAACTATTGGCGTGGCCAAACTATGCATTCCAGCAACGGCCAAATTATGGTTTACCGCACAGTCGTCCGTTCTGGACGTGTGCATTACGCACACCATGAATTCTCTTGCGCTTACTCGCGGGTACCCCACGAAACTTCGTCTGGATAACGCCTCGGAATTAGCCGCGCTGGCCTTGGCCAGATGGACCAGAGCGTGAAAGCGTTGCGCTGGACGCCATAAAGCCAGGTCGCCCCATGCAGAAGTGTTTCATCGAGCGCTTCAATGACCGCCGCGGCGTGTTGGACGTGCAGGGGCTCAGAACGCACAGCGAGGTACCCGAGGCGCTAGTTCGCAAGGTGCTGCTTAACGCTTAACCTGCGAAGCATCAGTGAGTCCGGCCTCCACATCTATGACATCACCTCTTTCACTGAAGAATCGAATAACACGCCCACTTATCTGGCGATCCTCGATCGACACAATATTTCCGCGTCTGATTCGTCAACCTTCTATATATAGGAATGTCGATGCCCTCCCCCTCAACGCGCGAACAAGATAACGAGATCACAACGATCATCGCGCGTGATCGCGTAAAACTTCGCCACTTTATCCGGCGGAGGGTGATCAATCAGGACGAGGCGGAAGACATTTTACAAGATGTCTTATATGAGCTCGTCCAAGCCTACCGTTTGCTCGATCCGATAGAACAAGTGAGCGCTTGGCTATTTCGGGTGGCGCGAAATCGAATCATTGATCGTTTTCGTAAGAAGAAAGAAGAGCCGCTCGAGGACCTCACTCCGGAATCGCAAGACGAGCTTCGTTTGAATCTCGCGCTACCCGCCTCAGACGGAAGTCCAGAGGCTGATTACCTCAGAACGATGTTACTGGAGCAGCTTCATGCTGGACTTGATGAACTACCCGCGACTCAACGCGACGTCTTCATAGCCCATGAACTCGAAGGCCGAAGCTTCAAGGAGCTCGCGTCCGAAAGTGGCGTGCCACTCAATACATTGCTGGCCAGAAAGCGTTATGCCGTATTGCATCTGCGCGTTCGCTTGCAATCGATCTACGAACAATTCGATATCTGAAGGAGATGTCCATGAGCTTTCGTCGGAAATTGTTTTTCAAAGTCCCGTTGATCTTGATCGTCATCGCCATACTGGGATGGATCGTTATGAGCTTATGGAACTGGATCATTCCTTATCTCTTTGTCGGCGCTCATGCGATCGATTATGCGCGAGCCATCGGTTTGCTTGTCCTCAGTCGCATTCTCTTCGGAGGCTTTCACGGTCATCGCCAGCACAAACCATGGCGCCGATGGAAACAGATGACGCCCGAAGAGAGGGAACACCTTTACAAAACAGTCGCGGGTGTTCGACAGCACGATGATGGGCAGGAGAGCAAATGAACCGGCACGATATTTCGACGTGCAAGCAAGCGCCCGGTGTCATTCGGCCAAGGGTCGATTTGACCAAATGCGAAGGGAAGGCCGATTGCGTTGCCGTCTGCCCACAAAATGTATTTGAGATTCGTCGAGTCGAAAAAAAAGACTATGAAGAGTTGGGCCTACTGCACAAGTTCAAGCTGCGCGTTCACGGAATGAAAGTGGCCTATACCCCGAACGAAGACGCGTGCCTTGCGTGTGGGTTGTGCGTGACGGCTTGTCCGGAGCGGGCTATCACGCTGGTCAGAACATAATGATTCAGAACACGATGATGCATTTCAGAGTAATTAAGGCTTCTTCAATCTACGAGGACTTATGAATTCCCTACACACTGACCGGGTGTCAAAGCTGTTGGCGACGCTCCACGATGAAGCTGAGCATGCCGACCGCGAAATGATCGAAGGCCTGAAGCGCGAAGCGGCGACTTCAGGGATGGGCTTGGACAAAATGGTTGGAAAAATCCTCGAAAAGGAACGTTCTGCCTATCAATCGATGTCTCAAGGGAACGCCGAGCGATTCCTTGCCGTTTCAGCGGAATGCGGCCGCTTTCTTTATATGTTGGCCCGCTCAATTAAAGCCGCTCGGATTATTGAATTTGGCACGTCGATGGGCGTTTCAACGGTCTATCTGGCTGCCGCGTTACGGGACAACGGCGGCGGTCACCTCATCGGTAGCGATCTGATCCCAAGCAAGTGCGCGCGCGCACGGGCTAACGTGGAAGCGGCGGGATTGTCTGATCTCGTTGAACTGCGGGAAGGGGACGCGCTACAAACGCTGGCCGATACCGGTGGCAAAGTAGACATGCTCCTGCTTGACGGCGCATTCAGTCTCTACCTCCCTGTGCTGAAAATGCTTGAACCCACGTTGAGGCCCGGAGCGCTCATATTCGGTGAGAATGCATTCGATCCCGCCTATCTTGCTTACGTTCGCGACCCGGCGAATGGCTATGTTTCAGAGCCAGTGACGCTTGGGCAGAGTCGCGGCAATGAGCTGACATTGCGAACGACATAGTCTTTTGGATGTTTGAGGCCGCTTAGCACCCAAACAAGGTTACTAACGGCCTAAACATCAATAATTTATGCGTGGTGGCCAAGCTATGCTTTCAAGAACATATGTATTCGTTAAAGCATAAGAAGAAAACCAAAATCACTTTTTCCTGCGACTGGGTTTCTTCAAATCCATAACGGTCTCTGCTCTCCATTCCGCCGTAGCGAGTTTTGAGACAAAGAAATCCGCCAACGCACTCACCTTCGCTGGCCGTGCACGAGCAGTGGGCGTTACGAAATACAGACCACCTTCGGGCAAGTGCCAATCGGTCAGAACGAGTTCGAGTTGCTTGTCGCGTAAGTACGGCGTCGCGACAAACTCTGGAAGCTCGGTGATGGCGAGCCCAGCGAGCACCGTAGGCAGTAATCCCTCCACGCTGGTTGCTCGCAACGCTCCGGTGGGTGTGACCGTGCATTCCTCACCGTTCTTGTGCGTAAAACGCCAGACATCGCGCTTATTCCTGTTGACGTAGGTCAGGCACTGATGCGCGCCGAGATCGTGCGGGTGCTGGGGTCGACCATAGCGAGACAGATACGTCGGCGACGCCACTACAAATCGACGCACGGGTGCGATGAGGCGCGCGACGAGTGACGAGTCTTCCATGATCGCGATGCGAAGTGCCGCGTCGAAACCTTCGCCGATCAAATCGACTTGCGCGTCCGACAGATGAAGGTCGACGGAAATGTCCGGATAGGTGCGAAGAAATTCGGGCAACAGTGACGCGACCCAGCGCGTACCAAAGGAGAGCGGCGCCGCGAGCTTTACCAGACCGCGTGGTCGGCTCGATGTCTCGCGCGCGACATCCTCTGCCTCTTCGGCATCGGCATAAATTTTCGCGGCTCGTTCGGCAAGCGAGCGGCCATAGTCCGTGAGTGCCAGCCGCCGCGAGGTGCGGTTGAACAGTCGCCCTCCCAATCGCTCTTCAAGGCGGGTAACGGCCCGGGAGACCGTGGCGACCGACACGCCCATGGCGGTGGCTGCCGCCGCGAACGAACCTTCTTCGGCGACCTTCCCGAACATGGCGAGCCCTTCGAAATCCGGCAGCTTGGACATGACATTCCTGCAACGATAGTTTTCATTCTTTGCTATTTCGAAAATTAACACGCAGGCCTAGATTTGTCTCGTCGCACACCACCACCTCATCCCGGAGACAAATCATGGTTCGCAAACTCGAAGGAAAAATTGCCGTCGTGACCGGCGGTACCACCGGCATCGGCCTCGCCACCGCCAAACGTTTCGCCACCGAAGGCGCGCAGGTGTTTGTCACTGGCCGTCGCCAGGCCGAGCTCGATGCCGCCGTTACGGCCATCGGCCCGAAGGCCACCGGCATCAAGGCAGATTCGGCCAACCTCAACGATCTCAATCGCCTCTACGAGCGTGTGAAGACAGAGGCAGGTCGCATCGATGTGCTGTTCGTCAATGCGGGCGGCGGCTCCATGCTGCCGTTGGGATCCATCACCGAAGAACAGGTTGACGACACGTTCGGCCGCAATGTGAAGGGCGTGATCTTCACCGTGCAGAAAGCACTGCCACTGCTGGTCGATGGCGCCTCGGTAATTCTCACCGCTTCCAACGCCAGCATCAAAGGCACGCCCGCATTCAGCGTCTACAGCGCTTCGAAGGCAGCCGTGCGCAACTTTGCACGCAGTTGGACGCTCGACCTCAAGGCGCGCGGCATTCGCGTCAATGTCATCAGCCCAGGTCCGATCAAGACGCCTGGTCTTGTCGACCTTGCGGGTCCCGACGCCGCGCAACAACAGGGCTTACTCGATTACATGGCCTCAACGATTCCACTCGGACGTGTGGGTGACCCCGAAGAGGTCGCCAGCGCCGCTGCCTTCCTTGCTTCCTCCGATTCGAGCTTCATCGCCGGCACGGAACTCTTCGTCGACGGCGGACAGGCTCAGGTCTGAAGCACACCTAGTGAAAACCCATTAGTGACCGGGCGCATTCGAACCGGCCACACCGTTCAACGCCCCCCAAACGTCACCACAGACATCCACTACCAAGGACATTCCCATGAACACCCAGACCTATGCACAAACCACGGTCGTTCCCTCGACCCTTCCCGATGCTGTCACCACCATCGTCCCGGCTGTGGGCCGCGTGATGCTCAGCACGCTCTTTCTCCTTGCCGGGCTTTCGAAAATCGCCGCGCCGGCGATGACGATTGGCTATATCCAGTCCGTCGGATTGCCGTTGCCATCGATCGCGTTCGGTCTCGCAGCATTTACCGAGATCGTCGGTGGCATCACGCTGCTGCTCGGCTATCGCACCCGGATCGTCGCAACCGTGCTGTTCGTGTTCACGCTGGCAACCGCAGCGTTCTTTCACAACCACTTGGGTGACCAGAACCAGTTCATCCACTTCTTCAAGAACATCGCGATAGCGGGTGGACTGCTGCACGTGATCGCTTTCGGTGGCGGTCGAGTGAGCCTCGATGGCCGTCGGTCCTGACCTTTCAGCTGGAGCGGCGAAAGTCGCTCCAGCCACCGCTAAAAGAGAGAAGGAGATGGTCAGCCTCGACGACAAGCTCAACAACAGGTCGCGCTGACACATCCCGTCCCTTCCCTTCGATAGTTCTTCAGGAGACATCGCATGAGCTACGCCATCATCGGATCGGGCGCCATCGGCGGCGCCCTCGCCAAGCAGTTTGCATGCAGCAAGATCAAGGTGGTGATTACCAATCGCCGTGGACCAGCTTCGCTGCAAGGTGCACTGCAAGCCTTCGTCCCTACCGTAAACGCCGCTTCGATCTCCGATGCGTTGGAGGCCGACGTGATCATCCTCGCTATCCCATTCGGGGCAGTGGAGGAGATTGCCCAGTTGCGCAGTGACTGGTCCGGCAAGATCGTGGTGGATGCCACCAATGCGATCGAGTTTCCTGCCTTCAAGCCGCTGGATCTTGGCGGCCGCCCCTCCAGTCAGGTGGTGGCAACGCACTTCAAGGGCGCCAAGGTCGTCAAGGCGTTCAATACACTGCCAGCGGCGGTGCTTGCGGATGAGCCGCGTCGGGGCGATGGCCATCGCACGATCTTCGTTTCAGGCGACCATGCTGATGCTAACGCGCAGATCGAATTGCTCGTCACCTTGCTGGGCTTTAGTTCTATCACCCTGGGCAGTCTCGCTAATGGCGGTTTGCTGCAGCAGTTCGGCGGCCCGCTGACGATGCACAGCCTGATCCGCGAATCTCGCGCGTAGGCGTAAATCATGAGCAGCTCAACAAGAGCCCGCCGAAGACTCTGAGCTGCTGTTAGTGGATACCGAGTGAGAGCTGCACTCCGCGCACACCGCAGATTCGACCGCGTCTTACCGCATCGATCCCGATGCCACGCCCGGCGATCTACTCGACGATGCCACCTTATGGCTCGACGGCGCACGTGGCATGGCGCAAACGCTGAGCCACGCGATGCGCTACGTAGACAACATCAATACCGACCACCTCGCCAGTGCGCTGTTTGGTGTGGCCACGCTCGTCGACATGGGCTGCGGCTGTGCCGAGCTTGCGCATGCGGACGGAGCGGCACAAGCGGTAAGGCTGAAGCGCGCTCTTGGAGAGCGGATCGCCTTGCGGTGAAGAAGCGTGCTGCTCCGCTGGCTGGCGGAGCTGCAAGTCTGTGTGACCCACATAAGCGTTTTGCCTGACTCGATCCGCGCCCCGCGTTGGGTATTTTCAGCGCGGGAATGTCTCGTGACCGGTGATGGTGAACTCGGTGGCAACACCATTCGCTTCACCAGGTTGGCCGCCGCCGACAAATCCGCGGTAATACCCTGCCTCGACAGCACGATGGCCGTCCGCATCGACAGTGCCAAGTTGCCGTGGTGACAGCTCAAAGCTCACCTTGCGACTTTCACCTGCATCGAGATGCACGCGCTGAAAGCCCACAAGTGCATGACGCGGCGCTTGCGGCGAATCCGGACTATCCAGATAGACCTGCACCACTTCGTCACCGGCACGGTTACCGTCGTTGCGAATTTCGGCACTGATCGTCAGTGGTGTGCCAGCTTGCAGTGTCGTCGTAGAGAGTTTGGCGGCGGCGTAGCTGAAGTGGGTGTAGCTCAAGCCGTAGCCAAATGGGTACAGCGGTGCGCCGGTGAAGTAGCGATAGGTGCGGTCCTTCATCGCGTAGCTGACGAAGGGTGGCAGGTCATTGGTCGAGCGGTAGAACGTTACCGGCAATCGACCGCCTGGGTTGTAGTCGCCGGCCAGGGTTTGGGCGATGGCGCGCCCGCCTTCTTCGCCGGGATACCACGCCATGAGGATGGCATCGGCGTGCGCTTGTGCCCAGTTGAGTGCGACGGCGCTGCCGGACATCAGCACTACTACCAATGGCTTGCCGCTGGCGGCTACCTGCTCGAGCAAGGCGCGTTGTGCTGCTGGCAGCGCGATATCGGTGCGATCACCACCGTTGAAGCCTGGCACGTCGATCTTGAGTTCTTCGCCCTCGACATCGGGGGATAGGCCGACGAAGGCGACGATGGCATCGGCATGTTGCACAGCGGCTTTCGCTTCGTCCAGTTGTGCGTCTGCTGGTGCCAGCCATTGCAGACGTATGCCCTGGTCCTGCCCGCTGTGGATGTATTCGAGGCGGATGGCGTGCGGGCGGCTATCGGCGAAATGCAATGCGGCCTGCATGTGTTTGTCATCGCCCTGATCATCGATGACCTGCTTGCCATCGACATAAAGGCGTACCGGATCGTGGCCTGCGCAATCGAAGCAACGGTCGACATGTACGGCGAGCGTGTAATCGCCGGGACCGGGAGGAATCAGTTTGCCGCTCCAGCGCACGGCGTAACCATTCGCTGGCATGCCATCGATGGGAGCGACGTGATCCCAGTCGAAATCGATAGTGCGATCGGTGCGGCTGAGTTGTGGCGTGCCGCTGAAATCCAGATTGTCGTAGTACTCACCGATCAGGCCGACATGACCTTGGGTACTCGTGCGCAATGCGGTCTCGGGGATCGGTATCGGCACGCCACCGGCAATGGGTGCGCCTTGCGCATAACTGATCTGCTCCACGCCGAAGCGCTGGCGCAATCCCTGGAGTGGCGTTATCGGTGCGCGTGAGGTGCCGTGATAGTTGGCTTCCAGTGTTTCCAAGGTATCGGCGTTCGGCCCGATCACCGCAAGACGCGCATGGCTGCGCAGCGGTAGCGTGTTGTTTGCATTCTTCAGCAGCACCATCGATTCCAGTGCGGCCTGCAAGGCGAGTTGTCGATGCGCGGGACTATCTACCTGATCAGCGCCGATGCTTGCATAGGGATCAGCGCTCTTCGTGCCCCATTCGCCGAGGCGATAGCGCGCTGTAAACAGACGGGTCAGCGCGGTGTCCAGCACGGATTCCTGCACTTGGCCTTTGTGTACGGCGTCGAGCAGATCGGCATAGGCGTCACCGCAATCCAGATCGGTACCGGCCTTGATGGCGGCGGCGGACGACTGGGCGTTGTCGGGCTTGTAGTAGTGGAACTTGGTCATGTCGTCGACCGCGTCGCAGTCGGAGACGACATAGCCGTTGAAACCCCAGTCATGGCGCAGCGTTGTGCTCAGCAATGCATCGTCGGCGCATACCGGTGTGCCATGCAGCGCGTTATAGGCGCACATGACGGAGCCTGCGTGGCCTTCTGTTATCGCAGCACGAAACGCTGGCAGATAGGTGGCATCCAGGTCATATGGCGAGACATCGACATCGAAGCCATGTCGACCGGCTTCCGGGCCGCTGTGCACAGCAAAGTGCTTGGCTGTAGCGATGGCGCGCGGATGCGCCGGATCATCACCCTGGATGCCACGGATAAAACCCACCGCAAGCTGGCCGGTTAAATACGGATCTTCGCCATAGGTTTCCTGCCCCCTGCCCCAACGCGGATCGCGAAAGATGTTGATGTTCGGCGACCAGATGGTGAGGCCTTGATAGCGAGCATGATCGTGGTTGATACCCACCGCATTGAACTTGGCCCTGGCCTCGGTGGAGACCGTGGTGCCGACCTGATTCAAAAGCGCAGGGTCCCAACTCGCGGCAAGGCCAATGGCCTGCGGGAAGACGGTGGCATAGCCGTTGCGCGCGATGCCATGCAGACCTTCGCTCCACCAATCGTAGGCGGCTACGCCTAGTCGCGGTATGGCGGGTGCGCCGCTTTGCACCTGCGCGATTTTTTCTTGCAGGGTCATTTTGGCTACGAGTGCTGCAGCCTGCGTGTGGTCATCGGTGTCTGATGCGTGCGCACTAGATGTCGCCACGCTACCTACCCCCAACAGCAGTACTGCGAAGGCAGGCAGCGAGGTGATGCGAAGCGTGTGGAGTGCGGCGTTTGCGAAACGTAAGCCAGGGAGCAGCGGGCGACAAAGCTTTGCGGGCATGCGGGGGTTCTCTCCATCACCTTGCGTTCAATGCGCTGCATGAAAGGGCGTGGATTGGAATACGCCCGCAGCGGGTACCGGAGTACCAAGAATACGCATTCTGGATGGGCTTGAGAGCGTGTTTGCGATCTTTGTGTCGCGCGGATAAGGAGCCTGCCGAACCATTGTGCTGAAGACTCCAGTTTGCACTCCTCCCCCTGCTCGCAGGGGGAGGTTGGGAGGGGG
>JBARCX010000159.1:0-21085 GCA_049794535.1 Rhodanobacter sp. | reverse complement strand
GTCGCCAGGTGGTAGCGCGTGGCGCAGCGCCTGACTGGCCGTCAGGTCAAGCCGCGCGCTGCCGCATGGCGGCTGCTCAGGCGCAACCCTTCGGGCCGGATTTGTTTGCCCGCATGGCGGCGTCATCACTCACTCGTGTATCGACATACACTCCTTCGTTCTTCCTTGCCCTGCGCGCAAACACATTCCGGCGCGGAGCGCTTGGAATATGAAACCTGGCTCTAAAGGGGGAGCTGTGGCCAAGATTCTCATCATCGACGATTCGCCGACGGACGTGCGTGTGTTCACCACGCTGCTCGAGCGAGCCGGTCACGCGGTGAATGCTGTCGGCAATGCCGAGGACGGCATTGTGCGCGTGCGCGACGAAAAGCCCGACCTGGTGATCATGGACGTCATCATGCCTGGCATGAATGGCTTCCAGGCCACCCGTACGCTAAGCCGCGATCCAGCGACATCGAATGTGCCGATCGTGATGATCACCACCAAGTCGATGGAGACCGATCGCGTGTGGGGCCTGCGTCAGGGAGCTCGTGCCTTTATCACCAAGCCGGTGAACGAGAAGGAATTGCTCGCGTGCATCAACGATCTGCTACCGAACGCGGCATGAGGCGGACATGAGCGAAACGGCCACCCTTACCCCGTTCGAAGTCCTTGCCCGCTATGAGCGGCTGTCGCTGGCGCATGCCTCCGATACGCCGGAAAAGCTGGAGGCGCCGGGTCTGTGGCGCGGCATTGGCTACCGCGTTGGCAGTCGTTTGTTCGTCAGCGGCATCGACGAGATCAGCGAATTGTTGGCCGTACCGGTGCTGACCTCGGTACCAGGTACCCAGACGTGGTTGCTGGGTGTGGCGAACGTACGCGGTAATTTGGTGCCGGTGATCGACCTGGCGCGCTTTCTATTCAGTGAGCGCACACTGCTCTCCGAGCGCACGCGTTTACTGGTGGTTCGTCAGGGTGGCGGCAACGTCGCGCTGATGGTGGACGAAGTGTTCGGCCAGCGCACCGTGGATGCGGAGCAGCGGCAAGAGGCCGAGCGTGAGGATGATCCGCGACTAACGCGCTTCGTCGACGACAGGGTGGGTGAGCAGCGGCTAGCGCTGTTCAGCATGAACAAGTTGGTGCGGGCACCGGATTTTCGTCAGGCTGCGGCCTGAGTCGATCGTTATCACAGTAGGGCCGGTGCTAGCAGTGACCGGAATCTAGGGGCGACAAGTCCCGTGCCGACGCCGATTGTGTCGCGTCGCGGGTTGTGTGTAGACGGGTGAGGTGAAGAGCATGAGCACTACAGGGGGCGTCGGCAAGGAACGGGGCTATACCGGCCTCATTATCTTGCTGTTGGTCGCGATTGGTTTTGCGGCGCTGGATTTCTTCATGCTCAACGCGAAGAACAGCGAAGACCGCCAAGCTATCGCGCTGACGACACAGATTCAGGTGCTGTCACAGCAGACTGCCAAGTACGCCATCGAGGCGTCTGGCGGTAACGTGGATTCGTTCAACGAATTGGAAGGCACGCGCAACGCCATCGACTCGGCGGTGAAGCGGCTGATGAGTGGCGATCCCAAGAGCGGCATGCAGCCCTATGCCGACAAGGACACCACGCCGGCTGGTCGTGCAACGACAAAACTCAACGACGCATGGAAACAGCTCGATGGTGACATCAGCAAGATCCTGCTGAACAAGGCGGTGGTGCTCGACTCGAGCCAGCGCGCCGATGATTTGTCCAAACAGCTGCCGTTGCTGAACTCCAGCATGGAGCAGGTGGTAAACATTCTGCAGCAGCGCAGTGGCAGCGCCGACCAGATGCTTGGTACCTCGCGCCAGATGTTGCTGGCCGACCGTATTATTCGCCGCGTGCAGGAAGTGCTGCAGGGTGGCGACTCGGAGCAGGCCTCGGCTGACGGCATGGCCCGCGATGCCCAGTCCTATGGCGAGGTGCTCAAGGGCTTGCAGGAAGGCAACGCGAGCATAGGCGTGAAGCAGATCGGCGACGCCAACGCGCGCAAGATCCTCACCGACATGCAGACCAACTGGGACAAGCTGAGCGATCCCGTCGCCAAGCTGGTGGCTGCCGCCGGCAACATTGCCGATGTGAAACAGGCCGGTAACCAGGCATCGTTGGATTCGCAGAACGTGTTGTTGCGCGCGAACGAATTATCCGACCAGATCACCAAGCTGCCGGTTCGTCGTTTGTTCCCCAACGTGTGGTGGGGCGTCATCGGTGCAGTGGCTGCGGTTGCATTCGCACTGTTGCTGGTTATCGCACTGGTACGCGATCAGCGCCGCCGCTTCCAGGACTCCACCGAGCTGAACCAGCGTAACCAGGAGGCGATCATGCGCCTGCTGGACGAAATGGGTTCGCTCGCAGAAGGTGACCTCACGGTAAAGACTACGGTGTCGGAGGACATCACCGGCGCCATCGCCGACTCGGTGAACTACGCCATCGACGAGCTGCGCACCCTGGTGACCACCATCAACGAGACCTCCGAGCAGGTGTCGTCGTCGGCTCAGGAAACGCAGACCACCGCACGTCATCTGGCCGATGCGGCGCAGAGCCAGGCGGCCCGCATTAGTACGGCGACCTCGGCGATCAACCAGATCGCCAGCTCGATGGATAACGTGTCGAAGGATTCCGCCGAGTCGGCCGACGTGGCTGAGCGCTCAGTGAAAATCGCTTCGCACGGTGCGGAGGTGGTGCGCGAAACGATCTCGGGCATGGACTCCATCCGCGATCAGATCCAGGAGACCTCCAAGCGTATTAAACGTCTGGGTGAGTCGTCGCAAGAGATCGGCTCGATCGTGGAACTGATCAACGACATTGCCGAGCAGACCAACATCCTCGCGTTGAACGCAGCCATCCAGGCAGCGTCGGCGGGTGAAGCGGGTCGGGGTTTCGCGGTGGTGGCGGACGAAGTGCAGCGACTCGCCGAACGTTCGGCGAGCGCGACGAAGCGAATCGAAACGCTGGTGCAGGCGATTCAGTCCGATACCAACGAAGCGGTGAACTCGATGGAACAAACCACCGCCGAGGTGGTGGCTGGTGCGCGCAAAGCGGAGGACGCCGGTAGCGCACTGGGTGATATCGAGCGTGTGTCGCACGATCTGTCGGCGCTGATTCAGAACATCTCCACCGCAGCACGTCAGCAGTCGGCGGCCGCGACGGACATTTCACAATCGATGAACGCGATCCAGGAAATCACTTCGCAAACCTCGCAGGGCGCGAGTCAGACGGCCGACTCCATCGGTTATCTGGCTCAGCTGGCGAGTGATCTGCGGCGCTCGGTGGCGCACTTTAAGCTGCCGGGTTGACATCCGATTTATGACAGAGGGCAACCTCGACGGTTGCGCGATGCGCGAAAGCGCAGCCGCTGAGAGGGGCGCATGAGACTTCAAGACCACATCGATTTCACTACGCTGCAGTGGGTCAAGCCCGAGCTTGACGAGACGCTGGCGATTGCGCGTCAGGCGCTGGAGACCTACGTCGACAACCCTGGCGATCGCGACGTCATGCGCTCCTGCGCGGACAGCTTGCATCAAGTGCAGGGCACCCTGCGCATGGTCGAGCTGTACGGCGCCGCCATGGTTGCCGAGGAGATGGAAACACTCGCCATCTCGCTACTCGAAGACCACGTGCGCCATCGCGAGGATGCCTACACCGCATTGATGCGCGGCCTGATGCAACTGCCGGACTATCTCGAACGTCTGTCCGGCGGCCATCGTGACGTACCGGTCGTGTTGCTGCCGTTGCTCAACGAGCTGCGCGCCAGTCGAGAGCAAGAGGCGCTGAACGAGTCGGCACTGTTCGCGCCCAATCTCGAAGCCGTACTGCCACCGCAGGCACCTGCGGCGGCCAGCATCGAAGACGCCGAACGTCATCGCGGTGAGATTTCCGAACTGCGGCTGCGCTTCCAGCAACAACTGCTGGCGTGGTTTCGTGGCCAAGGCGCACAGCAGCAGTTGGCCGGTATGCGCAACACGCTGCATGCCATTGGTGCGCGCTGCTACAGCGTGCCGGGGCGGCGTCTATGGTGGATTGCTGCCGGCGTGCTGGAAGGTCTGGATCAGGGCGTCCTCAAGAGTCATGCCGCCGAAGTACGTCAGTTGATCGGCAAGGTCGACCGCAGCATCCGTCAGTTGATCGAGCAGGGCGAAGAAAGTCTGCGCGACAGTGATGCGGACGATCTCGCGCGCAAGCTGTTGTACATCGTGGCGCAGGCCAAGCAACGCAGCCCGCAGATGGTGTTGCTGGCCCAGGCCTATGGCCTCGATGGTCTGCTACCTGATGCCAATGAGCTGGAACACGCACGTGGTTCGATGTCCGGACACAACCGCGCGTTGCTCGACTCGGTATCGCGTGCGCTGAAAGACGACCTGCTCCGTGTGAAGGAATCGCTGGATCTGTTCCTGCGTCAGCAGGATGGTGATCCGGCCAAGTTGTCCGAACAGACCGAAGTACTCGATCGCGTCGGCGATACGCTGGGCATGCTGGCGCTGGGTGTGCCGCGCCGAGTGGTTAATGAGCAACGGCGCGTACTGTCCGACATCGCCAGTCGGATACGTACGGCTGATGAGGAAACCCTGCTCGATGTAGCCGGTGCGTTGCTGTACGTCGAAGCCTCGCTGGATGATCACATCGAAAGCCTGGGTGCCGAAGGTAGCCAGTCGGATGAAGCACCCACGTCACTACTGCCACGCAGCGAGGCGCGCCATATTCTGGCGACGCTGATGCGCGAAGCCGTAGCGAACACCGGCAAGGTGAAGGAGGCGATCGTTGCCTTCGTCGAATCGGGTTGGCATCACGATACGCTGGTGGATACACCGGTCCTGATGGACGAAGTGGCTGGCGCCTTGCGCATGCTTTCTTCGCCGCGCTCGGGACAGATCGCTGAGGGCATCGGTCGCTTCATCGGCAACGAGTTGTTTGTCGATCAGCGCGTGCCGAGCAGCGCACAGATGGATCAACTGGCCGATGCACTGGCTGCGTTGGAGTACTACCTCGAGGCTGCTCGCGAACATCGTGGTGGTTTGGAACATATTCTCGATGTGGCCGAGCACAGTCTGAGCGGACTTGGCTACTGGCCGCCGCCTGCGGCCAAGCTGGCCGTGGTGCATGAAGAGGTGGCGCATGAAGCGCACGTGCACGAGCTGGCTAACGAGCCCAGCTTGTCCGAGCTGAGCTTGTCGGAGCCGGTCAGCCTGATTGCCGGGCACGATCCGAGTCAGCTATTCATTGGTAGCAGTGAGACACCGTCGCCACGGGTGCACGATCTCACCGGGTTGCACTTGGTCGAAACCGAATCGAACGCACCCTATGTCGCCGCTTCCAGCGAAGACGATTGGGTCGAAATCGAAGAGGAGGTTGACGAGCAGGTGCCGGTCGCGGATGCGTTGACCAGTCATGGTCATGCCGGCTTCCAGTCGAGCACCGATGGTATCGATGACGATATCCGCGAGATCTTCCTGGAGGAAATGCAGGAAGAGATCGATAACCTGAACCGCACGGTCCAGGCATGGTTGGTTGACCCCGAGCAGTTGGGCGAAATCACGCCGATTCGTCGCTCCTTCCACACGCTCAAGGGTTCCGGCCGTCTGGTGGGTGCCAGCTTGCTGGGCGAGTTCGCGTGGAAGGTCGAGAACCTGCTCAACCGTGTGCTCGATCAGTCGGTTCCGCCGCATGCCGGTGTACTGACGCTGGTGCGCCACGCCGTAGATGCTTTGCCGCATCTAGAGCAGGCATTGAAGGACGGCACGCTGCCCAATGCGCCACTCGCGGCGATCATGGACACCGCCGAGCGACTCGCCAACGGGCAGGAGTCGGCCACGATCGAAGATCATGCGCCGGCCGTGATGGAGACCGTGCGACGTATCGTGCGTCGTCGCGTGCCGCGTGCGCAGCTTGCTGCCGAGGCGATTCCGGCCGCCAGCCTGGCATCGATCGAGACCACACCGGTCACGTATCGGCCGGAGGATGACCTTGCTGATGTCATCGCAGGGCCGGTATTACCGCCGGTCGATCCGGTGTTGCTGGAAATCCTGCGCAGTGAAGTGGCGCAGTATCTGCAAACCATTCGCACGACGGTGGCCCGCGCTTCTGGCGAGCTAGCCGTAGACGATGGGCTGTTACGTGCTGTGCATACCTTGCACGGCGCCATTGCCATGGTCGATATCCCGCTACTGACGCAATTGCTATCGCCGCTGGAAAGCCTGCTCAAGCGCTTGCGTGGCGCAGGCCAGGCGCTGACGACCGAGGGTGTGCAGTTGCTCAGTCAGAGCGCTGACATGGTCGATCACGTGATGGAGCAGTTCGACGCTGCACATCCGCAATTGCCTGATGTGAGCGCACTCATTGCGCGAATCAGTGAATTGCGTGATCACCAGCCGGAGCCGCAGGTAGCTCATGTGGTGTTCGAGCCGCATCATGGCGATATCGCCGATCTGGCGGACGAAGATCTGCACGACGCTTCGCACGCTGAGTTGGCAACAAATGAGTCGACGGATGATCACGGTCTAAGCTCGACCGTCGAAGGTCATGTTGCTGAGCCTGCGCTCGAGCATGCCGAACCATTGGCACACGTTGAAGAAGTGGGGCACACGGACTACACCGCCGAACTACTGGCCGCGTTGTCCGAGTTTGAACGTCACGATCCGCAGCTGCATGACGCGGATGAATCCGTGGCTGCGATGCCTGCCGAGTCGGATGATGATCTCGCCGCGCTGCTTGCCAGCCTGGACGAGCCCGCGACACCGACAGCCACGCTTGTGCACGATGTTCCTGAGAGCGTCGAAGCACCGACGGCTGTCGAAGAGCCGGCTGTCATTGAAGATCCGATTGTCACTGAAGATCATGTAGCCACGACGACGCACGACGCGTTGGTGCCGGAGCATGTCACCGAAGAAGCCACTCATGCGGCCGAAGAGGCTGTGCATGTAGAGGCGGAGCATGTGACGGAGCCCGTAGAGCTGATCCAACATGAGCCGGTATTCAATCTGCCGGCCGAAGCGTTGGATACACTGGTCGGCCTGCCTACCGATGCCGCACCGGCATTCGAGCATGTTGCTGCCAATGAAGAGCTCGAAGCACCCACGATTCACGAGACGCACGACGAGCCAGTGCATGTTGAGCTGGAACAGGTTGGTCTAGATCAGGCTCAGTTGGAACATGTAGAGCCAGAGCTGGTTGAGTCAACGCCTGTTGAGGCCGAGCATGTCGAACCAGAACATGTTGAACCAGAGCATGCCGAACCAGAGCATGTTGAGGCTGTGCATGCTGAGGCGACGTCGGACGAGTTGCTGAGCTTCGGTCACATCGACCCCGATTTGCTGGAGATCTTCAGCGAAGAAGCGCATGAGATTCTCGACCACGCCGATGGCGTACTGGCGCAATGGCATGCTGAACCAATGGAGCCGGCGCATCTGGCCAGCTTGTTGCGCGATCTGCATACGCTCAAGGGCGGTGCACGTATTGCTGGGCTGAACCCGATCGGCGATCTCACTCACGCCATCGAGACCTTGCTCGAGAAGCCGGTGAATGCCGATGCGACCCGTGTTGGCGAGCTGATCGGTACGTTGGAGTCTGCCTTCGACGAGCTCCACCGAATGGTGCAGCGCGTGGCGCAGGGACATGGCATTGCTTATCCGCAGGCCTTGATCGATCGCCTGCTGGCGGGATCCAAGCATGGCGTTGCCGCGAACGACGATGCGGCCGGCGTCGCGGCACCGGTGGCGATGGCGATGCCGGTATTGGATCTGCCGGCACTGTTGCCCGCCGATCTGCCATCGTTGTTGCCCGCTGAGGATCAGGACGAGAATCGTTCGTCGCAGGAGCAGATCCGCGTACGTGCAGATCTGCTCGACAACCTGGTTAACCATGCGGGTGAGGTGGCGATCTATCGCTCGCGCCTCGAACAGCAAGTAGCCGGTTACCGCTTCAACCTGGTCGAGCTGGAACAGACCGTTGCGCGACTGCGTAGTCAGCTGCGCATGCTGGAAATTGAAACGGAAGCGCAGATCATCGCGCGCTTCCAGCGTGAGCATCGTGAAGCAGGCATGGCGGTGTTCGATCCGCTTGAGCTGGATCGTTTCTCGCAGCTGCAGCAGTATTCGCGTGCGCTAGCCGAGTCGGTATCCGACTTGGTGTCCATCCAGAACATGTTGGATGAGCTCACCCGTCAGGCCGAGACTTTGCTGATCCAGCAGTCGCGCGTCAGTTCGGAGCTGCAGGAAGGTTTGCTGCGCACGCGCATGCTGCCGTTCGACACCATGGTGCCGAACCTGCGCCGCACGTTGCGACAGGCTGCTCAAGAGCAGGACAAGAGTGCGCAGCTGTACGTGGAAGGTGCGCACGGCGAAATGGATCGCAACCTGCTCGACCGCATCAAAGCGCCGTTCGAACACATGCTGCGTAACGCGGTGGCGCACGGTATCGAGTCACCGGCCGAACGCCGTAAGGCAGGCAAGCCACAAGAAGGCTCGGTGCGCATCCGCGTATCGCGCGAAGCCACCGAGGTGGTGGTGCGCGTGACCGACGATGGCCGCGGTCTTGATCGTGAGGCGATCCGTAAGCGTGCCGTTGAGCGTGGTTTGCTGCGCGCCGACTCCCGTCCCAGTGATGACCAGTTGCTGGCACTGATCACCCAGACCGGCTTCTCCACCGCCA
The DNA here is from genome assembly GCA_049794535.1 of Rhodanobacter sp. Lineage (GTDB taxonomy): Bacteria > Pseudomonadota > Gammaproteobacteria > Xanthomonadales > Rhodanobacteraceae > JBARCX01. Next base: position 12,432 of record JBARCX010000159.1, on the reverse strand, counting down.
ACGAGGTGACTCAGCTGGCGGGTCGCGGTGTCGGTATGGACGTCGTGGCGAACGAAATCCGATTGCTAGGTGGCTCGTTGGCCATCGATTCGCAGCAGGGCGTGGGCACTACCTTCGTGCTGCGCCTGCCATTCACTCTTGCGGTGACTCAGGCGATCCTGGTGCGTATTGGTGAGTCCACGTTCGCCATCCCGATGACGTCGGTGCAGGGCGTGGCGCGGATCACGCCGGACGAGCTGGCGCGTCGCATGGCGGATGCCGAGCCGGCATTCGAATACGGCGGCGAGCAATTTGGCATCCACGACCTGGCCGATCTGCTTGGCCTGGTGCCGGGCCATGCCAACGATGATGAGCAGCTGCCGCTGCTGCTGACTCGCGCGGGTGATTTGCGTGCGGCGATTCGTATCGACGCCGTGATCGGCTCACGCGAAATCGTGGTGAAGTCGGTGGGCCCGCAGATCAGCTCGGTGCCCGGCATCCTTGGCGCCACCATCATGGGCGATGGTTCGGTGTTGGTGATTCTCGATCTGGCGCCGCTGGTGCGTCACGGCATCATCCGCCGCGAACAGCGCCTGTCCGAAGGTCTCAGCGCGGTGAAGCTGGCGGTGGTCGAGGAGCAGCGCGTCCGTCCGCTGGTGATGGTGGTGGACGATTCCATCACCATGCGCAAGGTGACGGGTCGTGTGCTGGAACGTCACGAGTACGAAGTGCATACCGCCAAAGACGGTATTGATGCGATCGAAAAGCTCAACGAGCGCGTGCCCGACTTGATGCTGCTCGATATCGAAATGCCACGTATGGACGGCTACGAGTTGGCCACCCATATGAAGGCCGATCCGCGTCTGCGACATGTGCCGATCATCATGATCACCTCGCGTACCGGTGAGAAGCATCGTCAACGCGCCTTTGATATTGGCGTTGAGCGCTACCTCGGTAAGCCGTATCAGGAAGCGGAACTGTTGGCGCAGATTGTTGAGGTGCTGGATCAAACGGCTACGGAAGCGAATCCATGAGTGACAGCATCACAGCGGTCGCACTGCTGTTCGATGATGCCGAGCTCGGCGGTCATCTGCGTGCGGCCCTGTGCGAGCATGGGGCGCGGATCGTGCACGAGGGCACGCTTAGCGGTCTCGACCATGCGCAGTTGCGCGCGGCAGGTGCGGAAGTGGTCGTGGTCAATCTGGATGACGAGTCCGGCGAAGCCGCGCTCGATAACCTCTACGAACTGGTCGAGAGTGGCCAGCCGCGAGTCGTGTTCAACGATGCGCAGGCCAGCCGCAGTCTCGATGGTTGGGACCGTGCACGCTGGGCACGTCATCTGGCGTTGAAGGCGCTATCCGTTGGTGATGTCGATCCGCCACGGCCACTGGATGCTCGTGCCATCGAGTTTGTGCCTGCTTCGCCAGAGCCAGCTCCGGTGGAGCTGGCGAGTATCGATGCAGTGCATGCTGAGATGCCGGTTGAAGCGTTGCACGAGACATTCATCGACGCGCCGATCGACGACGCTCCGATGGAACACATGCCGGTCGAGGCGTCGTTTGCATCGATCGTCGATGACATCGCGTTGCCAACGACCCCGTTGGAAGTTCAGCACGCTGCTGCCGAGTCCGAAACGTTGGCCGCTGAGCTTGAAGCATTGCTCGCTGCTGACGAACAGCATCCGGCTGAGCATTCCGCAGAATCCGAAGTATTCGGTACCGGTTTGAAGTACGACGCCGACGCGGAATTGCCGCCGTTGCATGACGGTGATTTTGGCAGCGCGCCAGGCCATGGTTTTGACGGTGAGTTGGACTATGTGTCCAGTGAATCTGCACTGCTGGAGATCGATATTCCGCCGGCGATAACATCAACCACTGTTGCGACTTCAATGCCGGCATTTCAGACCGATCATTTGGTACTCGCATCGCTCGACGATGAGTGGGCGATGCATGCCGATGTGATCGTGCCTGAGGCATCGGTTGCGGTGGTGGCACCTACGGCACCATCTGCATGGTCATTGCTGGATGACGACGAGATATTGCCTCCTGTGACGGAGCCTGCGCGCCATGAGGCCAGCCATTTCGGTATCCAAAAGATGAGCGCCGCCGATTTCCTGGCGCCGAATGTCGAAGAGGGCGATGCGCCAACGATCGAGCCGGGTCTGAGTCTGGAACTGGTTTCGATTGAAGAAGCGATTGCGCCAACGCATTACGAACCCACTGAAGTGCGTTTGGATGAACTCGATTCTGCCTTGGGTCGGCTGGTGGTTCTCGGCGCAGCACGTGATGGCGTGACCTCGCTTTGCACCTTCCTTGCTAGCCTGCCGAAAGACCTTCGCCTCTTGCTACTACTGACCCAGCATCTAGCGGGCCAGTCGATGGCAGATGTGCTGGAAACCCTCGCCACGCATAGCGCATTGCCCGTGCAGATCGCCACGACAGGCCAGCGCGCGAAACCAGGCGTGGTGTTGCTGGTGCCGGATGGCCAGCAGCTGCGTTTGTTGCGCGATGGACGGGTCGAACTGCAAGCCGTGGACTCAGGCGTGGCGCAGGGTGTATCGATCGACGCCAGTTTCACGATGGCGGCGAACGTATTCGGGCGCGATGCGCTAGGTATCGTGTTTGCCGGTAAGGCGACGGATGCGGTGGCGGGCTCGCAAGCGATCCACGATCGCGGCGGCCAAGTGTGGGTGGAGTTGTCGGACGGGGAGCAGTACTCCGACATGGTGCATGGCGTGCTAGCCGAACGGCTGGCCAGTTTTTCCGGTACGCCGCAGGAGCTCGCGGCGCGCTTGAGTGAGGATTATCGATGAGCGAACAGCCGCTACCGCGCGAAATCCGTTGTGTGCTCGTGCCGGTGGGCCAGTTGCGCCTGCTGCTGCCCAACGCGACCGTCGCCGAAGTGATCACCCTGCCCACACCCGAGCCGGTGGAGGGTGCACCGGAATGGTTGCTCGGCCGCATTGCATGGCGCGGTTGGCGCGTACCGCTGGTGTCGTTTACCAAGCTGGCCGGTGCGCAGGAAGGCGATCACGAATTAAGCGTGCGCGTCGCTGTACTCAAAGCACTGGGTGGCAATCCCAAGCTGCCGTTCGTGGCCGTGGTGACACAGGGCTTTCCACGCCTGACCACACTCAACGCCGAATTGATCATCCCAACCCATGACGGCTCGCCGTTGCCGCCAGGCGTGAAGGCGCAGGTGCTGGTACGCGACGATCTTGCGGTAATCCCGGATCTGGAAGGGATCGAAGATCAGCTTACCGAATTGCTTGAATTAGCCAGTTGAAGCGAGAAATGAGTACTCAGGAGTGAGAAAAGAGTAAGGGCGGAAGCCGTAACTTCACTCGTTTCTTACTCTGCTTCACTCGTTTCTAGCTACAAATCGCCATGCAGCGCTTGCAGTGCTGCCAGTGCGGCAAGCCCGGCAGTTTCAGTACGCAGAATGCGCGGCCCGAGCTGTAAGCCATCGAAACCAGCGTCACGCAGTGCAGTGACATCGCGCTCGCCCAGGCCGCCTTCCGGCCCAACGACCAGCAATCCGCCAGCCTCGCCAAAGCTGAGGGTACGGGCCTGTTTGGTGCCATCAGGTAGTAATGCCAGGCGCAGCGCGCCATCGTCCGTCAGGCTGTTCAACCAGGCTTGCAGCGGCTGAGCTGCAACGACCTCAGGCAAGCAGGCGCGACCGCTTTGCTCGCAAGCGCTCGCTGCTACGGCGCGCCAGTGCGCTAGACGTTTCTCGGCGCGTGCAGCATCCAATTTGACCTCCGAGCGCTCGGTGAGCAGCGGCACGATGCGTGCGACGCCGAGTTCAGTCGCCTTCTGCACGATCAGGTCCATCTTTTCGCCACGTGCGACGCCTTGAGCCAACGTTAACCGCAAGGGCGATTCGTTAGCGGGCGACTGCGCGGTGTGCACCTGCACCATCACCTCGCGCTTGCCGACGGTGAGAATGGTGGCGGGATAGTCCAGACCGTCGCCGTTGAATAGTGTGAGCGGGTCGCCTGCGGTCATGCGCAGCACGCGCGCCACGTGTTCGCCGGCCTGGGGCGGCAGGTTCAGTTCACTGGCTACCGCCAGCGGTTGGTCGACATGGATACGGATCGTGCGCATCGTTCGTTATAGCGGGTAAAACGGGCCGTCCAGCATAGCGCGGCGCACGCGGGTATGGCGGTTTCGGCCCATAAGCTGAACACCTGTCCGCTTATCGCTTGCTCGCGTCGAATGGCAGGGTCAGGATGGGCTGTCCCCCATGCGCGCTCGCCGCACTCCTATTTCGCGAGCCGGAGGTTTCATGTCCAGATCGGTTCTCGTTTCCCTTGCGCTGCTCGCCGCACTCGGTGCGAGCACGGCGGTCATGGCGCAGAGTCAGCCATCGTCGACATCAGCGACTGAGGCATCGGCCAGCAAACAGTCGGCATCGCCGATCAAACCCGGCGATCGCAACTGCATCCGCGATACCGGTAGCTTGATTAAGGCTAAGCCGGGCGCATGCCTGCCGGTAACCGGGCGCACTTACACCCAGAAGGATATCCAGAACACCGGCCAGACCCAGTTAGGGCCGGCGCTGCAGGATCTGGACCCTAGCGTGACCGTGCACGGTCGTTGAGTTCGGCTGTTTGGGACAAGCACGGCGCGTTGGCGATCAGCCTTTGACTGCGCGTTCAATCCCAGCGATCGCCACATCGACCAGAAGGTCGATCTCTGCTTCGGTGACCACGTACGGTGGCATGAAGTAGACGATGTTGCCGAGCGGGCGCAGTAACGCACCGTGTTCAAGGCCGTGCAGATAGACACGCAGCCCGCGCCGCTCAGCGGCGGGGAAGGGCTGTCGCGTAGCCTTGTTTTGAACCAGCTCGATGGCCGCGATCATCCCGGTCTGGCGCACCTCGGCCACATGCGGGTGATCGCGCAAGGGAGCCAAGCGATTTGCCAGATAAGTGGCCAGTGCGCGATTGCGTTCCAATACCGGTTCGTCGCGGAAGATCGCCAGCGTTTCCAGCGCTGCGCGGCAGGCGAGTGGATTGCCGGTATAGCTGTGTGAGTGCAGGAATGCTTTGCCAGCGCTGTATTCGGCGTAGAACGCCTCGTAGACATGGTTGGTCGTGAGCACCACCGAGAGCGGCAGTGTGCCGCCGGTGAGCCCCTTCGAGAGGCACATGAAGTCCGGTGCGATATCGGCCTGCTCGCACGCGAACAGCGTGCCGGTGCGGGCAAAGCCCACCGCAATCTCATCGGCGATGAAGTGCACGTTGAACTCGTCGCACAGTTTGCGCAGCCCGCTGAGATAGCTCGGGTGATACATGCGCATACCACCGGCGCATTGCACCAGTGGTTCTACGATAACGGCACTGGTTTCGTGTGCGTGGCGTTCCAGCAGTGAGCGTAGTTCGCCAAGCCGGCGTGTGGCGACTTGCTCAGGCGATTCGCCCGGTTCGCCCTCATAAGCATCCGGTGAGGGCGCCAGGATCGGCGTCAGCAGCAGCGGTGCATAGGTTTTGCGGTACAGCGCCACATCGCTTACCGATAGCGCGCCCAGCGTCTCGCCGTGATAGCTGCCGGTCAGCGCGATAAAGCGGGTTTTCTCACCGTGGCCTTGATTGAGCCAGTAGTGGAAGCTCATCTTCAGCGCCACTTCGATGGCCGCCGAACCGTTGTCGGCGAAGAACACACGCTCGAGTCCGGGTGGGGTGATACGTACCAACTCTTCGGCTAGCTCGATCGCCGGTGGGTGGGTGAAGCCACCGAAGATCACGTGCTCCAGCGTGCGCGCCTGGTCGGCCAGTGCGGCGGCAATGCGTGGATTGGCGTGTCCGAACAGGTTGGTCCACCACGAGCTGATACCGTCGAGATAGCGGCGACCGTCGGCGCCGATCAGCCACGCACCTTCGCCACGCACGATCGGCACCATCGGTATGGTTTCGTGATCATGCATCTGTGTGCAGGGATGCCAGATGTGTTTCAGGTCGCGTGCAACGAGCGCAGCGTAGGCGGCAGGGATATTGGTCATCCGGCTATCATCGGTGCAGCAGCTATGGCTGCTCAAGTCTTGATGTCCTATTAGGTAAAGGAACGACATTTGAAGTGGTCGCGTATTCTGCTGGCCAGCTTGGCCGTGCTGTTGGCAGTCATCGTACTGGTGTGGTTTCTGCCAGCCCGCTTGGCAATGGGCATGTTGCAGTCACGGCTGCATGGCTTGCAGTTGGAAGGGGTAGGCGGCCTGCTCTGGCAGGGGCATGCCGACAGGGTTGTGGCTAGTGACGGCAGGGAACTAGGCCGTGCGCAATGGACGCTGTCCAGGCGTGCGTTGCTTGGTGATATTCGGCTGGAGCTGGATCTCGAACAGCCGCAGCTGCACTTCCACGGCTTCATGCAGCGTATTTCCGACACCGAGATCGATTGGCATGACGTGCAGCTACATGTCGATACGGCCCTATTTGATCAAAGCCCACTCGGTCAGCAGCCCCTGCTGCGTGGTAACCGACCGCGCGGCACGCTGGATATCGGTGTTGCGCAGGCGCAGTTGCAAGGGAATTGGCCAATGCAGCTCGATGCTACGGCGCAATGGCACGATGCCGCGATACAAACCCCACAGGGAATACTGTCATTGGGCCAGTTGAACCTAGAGGCGGCCAGTCGCAGCGGCGTATTGCAGGCAAATCTGAGCGACGATGGCAGCGGTCCACTGCAGGTTGCCGGGCAGCTGTCATTGAGTCCGCTTGGCTGGCGCTATACGGTGACGTTGGAACCACGTCGGGATGATCCGCTGCTACACCGTTGGCTAGCCAGCCTCGGCAAACCAGGGCCGGATGGCACGGTACATCTGCAAGGCCATGGTGGGCTGGCGTCACCAACATCTTCTACGGAACAGTAATGAATTCTTTGCAACTTGATGAAGCTTTGAGCGCTGCACGTGAAGCCGCCGCTGCCGCCGCCGAAGTGATCCGCCACTACTGGCATCGCGGTGTCGAAGTGGAGATCAAAAGCGATGCCACGCCGGTGACGGTGGCCGACCGTGAAGCGGAGCAAGCAATCCGTAAAGTGCTAAGTAAAGCCTTGCCGGAGGCGGCGATCTACGGTGAGGAATTCGGTCTCGATGGCGAGCGCGACGGTCTGCTCTGGCTGGTCGACCCACTGGATGGCACCAAGAGCTTTGTGCGTCGCACGCCGTTCTTCTCCACCCAGATTGCGCTTATGCATCGGGGAGAATTGGTGCTCGGTGTATCCAGTGCGCCGATCTATGGCGAAACCATGTGGGCCAGCGCTGGCGGAGGCACCTGGTACGAGGGTGAACGCGTACATGTGGCGGACACCACGGCAATGGCGCAAGCATCGATTTCCATCGGTAATGTGAAGACGCTCACCGGCGATGCACGCTGGGATGCACTGGGCGCACTGATTCGCGACAGCAATCGGATCCGTGGCTATGGCGACTTTTGCCATTACCACCTGCTGGCACGCGGCGGGTTGGATCTCGTGCTCGAGTCGGACGTGAATATCCTCGACGTGGCAGCGCTGGCGGTGATCGTACGTGAGGCTGGCGGGGTGTTTACCGATCTCGACGGCGCGCCACTGACGCTGGAGACATCCAGCGTATTGGCCGGCACGCCGGCGATCCATGCGCAGGCGCTACGCCGCGTTACAATCGCCTAATGCCTACGCCACCGATCATTCACGCCACACGCGATACCGATGCCAGCGGTTTCCTGCACGTCGAGCAGGTTGACCTGGAGTTCTCCAATGGCGAGCGCCGTACCTACGAGCGATTGAAGGGCAGTGGCCTTGGCGCGGTCATCATCGTGCCGATGATCGACGATGAAACCGTGCTGCTGGTGCGTGAGTACGGCGTGGGTTTGGATCGCTATGAGCTGGGCCTGCCGAAGGGCCGCTTGGATCGCGACGAGACCGCCGAGCAGGGCGCGAACCGTGAGCTGAAGGAAGAGGTTGGTTACGGCGCGCGCAAGTTGAAGATTCTGCACAACCTGTCGTTGTCGCCTTCCTATATGACGCATATGGCGCACGTGGTGCTGGCACAGGATCTGTACCCCGAGCGCTTGCCTGGCGATGAGCCGGAGCCGCTCGAAGTGGTGCCGTGGAAACTGGCCGAATTGCATACGCTGGTGGCGCGCGACGATGTCACCGAAGGGCGTTCGATCGCCGCGTTGTTCATGGCGCGCGAATACTTGGCCGGCCGGTTGCATCTGTCATGAGTGCAACGCCCGATCATCCGTTACTGCAAGACATGGGTGTGTTGGCGCGTCGCGCCGGCGACGCGATCATGGCGGTTTACCGCGAGGATTTCGACGTCGAAATCAAAGCGGATCACTCGCCGCTTACAGCGGCCGATCTGGCCGCGCAACGCGTTATTGCCGCGGGCTTGGCGCAGCTCGATCCGCTATGGCCGGTCGTCTCGGAAGAGGCGAGCCAGTTGCCGTGGGAGCAGCGCCGCGCGTGGTCGCGTTATTGGCTGGTGGATCCGCTCGATGGCACTCGCGAATTCGTAAAGCGCAATGGCGAATTCACCGTCAATATCGCCTTGATCGACGATCACAAGCCGGTTCTCGGTGTGGTGCTGGCGCCCGTAACCGGCGAGCTATTTGCTGCCGCAAGCGGACACGGTGCATGGTGGCAGGCTGAAGAGGGCGGTGACTGGGAACGCATTTCGACACGCGCACTGGCACAGCCACCGCGTGTTGCCGGCAGTCGTTCGCATGGCAGTGCGCAGGAGGAGGCATTGCGCCGCCTGCTGGGTGATGAATTCCAGTTGGAGCCGTTGGGTTCTTCGCTGAAATTTTGTTTGATCGCACGTGGTGCAGCGGACGTCTATTTGCGACGTGGCCCGACCAGCGAGTGGGATACAGCCGCCGCGCAGTGTGTGCTGGAGCAGGCTGGCGGCATGGTGCTCGATTTGCACGGCCAGCCGCTGCGCTACAACCGTGGCGAGTCGCTGCTCAATCCGGAGTTCATCGCAATCGGCGACAACGATATCGATTGGGCCTCGCGGTTACGTGATGCGGATCTGCCATGACGGATACAACGCAGCCTGGTGAGACCAAGCCTGATCTAGTTAAGCATGACCTCGACGATCTGCTTGCGATCATGACGCGCCTGCGTGATCCCGAACGTGGTTGTCCGTGGGACGTGCAACAGAATTTCGGCACCATCGCGCCATACACCATCGAGGAGGCGTACGAGGTAGCCGATGCGATCGATCGTCGCGACTGGGATGACTTGCGCGACGAACTCGGCGACCTTCTGTTGCAGGTAGTGTTCCATGCGCAGATGGCCAAGGAACAAGGGCTGTTCGATTTCGACGACGTCGCCCATGCCATCAGTGCCAAGATGCTGCGCCGTCATCCACATGTGTTTGGCGACGTGCAGTATGCAAATCTCGAGGCGCAAAAGCAGGCATGGGATGACATAAAGACCGCCGAGCGCGCTGCAAAGGGCGAGGTGCACGATGCCAGTGCGCTTGCCGGTATTTCGCATGGCCTTCCCGAGTGGAAGCGTGCGCTGAAGCTGCAACAACGTGCCGCTACTGTGGGCTTCGATTGGCCTGATCCGGCGCCAGTGCTGGATAAACTCGCTGAAGAGGTGGACGAGGTCCGCGCTGAATTTGCTGCCGGTGCCGACCCGGCACGGCTGGAAGATGAGATTGGCGACGTGCTGTTCGTCGTGGTCAATCTGGCACGTCATGCTGGCGTGGATTTCTCACGGGCATTGCGACACGCCAATGCGAAATTCGAGCGTCGCTTTCGTCGGATGGAGCAGCTTGCTACCGAGGATGGCGGAAGCATGGCAGCGCATGATCTGCCGGCGCAGGAGGCGCTATGGCAGCGCGCCAAGGCAGATGAGCGGAAGGCCTAGACGAGTGTGGGCAGCATGCCAGCGTCGTCACATACAGGCGACACGGGTTAGTAAAGCTTTGGACGAGCTCTTTCTGGTTGCAACCTTTTACCGACGAGCAACATCTCACTGTTGAATCTCATGTCCACGGAGTGTTTCCATGCGTCGCACCTTCATTCTCGCCTTGCTGCTGCTCCCGTTGACGGCCGCTGTCGCAGATGAGTGCGAACACCAGGCGTCACGTAACTTGAACGTGGATCTGGCCGGCGTCCGCGGTGTACAGATCCAGACACACAGCTACGACCTGCATCTCAACGGTAGCGGCAGTACAAAGAATCTGGAGTTGACCGGGCGGGCCTGCGCCTCCAGCGAGGAGTTACTCAGCAAGCTGGAAGTGACTCAGCGGCGCGAGGGTGACCAACTGATCATCGATACCGGCAGCAGGAGCGGCTTCGATCTCAACCTGTTCGGCGTCTCCTATGCCTATCTGGATCTCCAATTGCAGCTGCCCGCGAACATACCGGTCACGCTGGATGTGGGGTCGGGTGAAGTCCATGCGAGTGGATTGCAGCAACTTACCGGTCGCGTCAGCTCGGGCGATTTCAAAGTGAGTGGCATCACCGGTCAACTTAGCGCCAGTGTGGGTTCGGGCGATGTCGAGGTAAACGATATCGGCAGCCTGAATTTGGGTTCGGTGGGCTCAGGCGACTTCAAGGCGGAAAACATTCATGGCGATGCGCGCGTCGGCAGCGTGGGTTCGGGTGATGTGGAATTGCGGCAGGTAGGCGGCAGCGTGCGCGTGGATACGTTGGGATCAGGCGACCTTACCGTGAAGGACGTACGCGGCGATTTCAGCGTCGGCGCCAAGGGCAGCGGCGATGTGAATCACTCGGGTATCGGCGGCAAGGTGAGCGTGCCGAACGATAATGATTGAGTGCGGCTATCAGCCCAGCCAGCGCCAAATCAGATACACCAGCGGCGCGCACACCAGCAGAAATGGAATCGAGACGAAGTGAAACAGCCGCAAGCCTTGCGGCTGTTTTGCCAGGCGCAGCGCAATCAGGTTCGCTAACGAGCCGATGACGACGCCGAAGCCGCCAACATTCACCGTAACGGCCAACGCCAGTGCATCAGGCGCACGGTTGAGTAGCAGCACGGTGGCAGGCACGTTACTGATCAGCTGTGAAGCAACGATACCGCTTAGGTACAGCGTTAACGGCTGATCGAAATCCAGTCGGCTCAACGCATGACTCACCAGCGATAGTTCGGCGAAATGGCCAAGGCCAACGAAGATCGCTGCGAAGGTGATCAGTAGTAGCCAGTCGATCTGCATTAGGCTGCGCCACGCTACAAGCGCAAACGGCAGCAATAACATTAAGGCGCCAAGTACGGCGTGTCCGCGTTCCATCATCAACACCATGGTCACCAGTGCGACGGTCGAGAGCACGGCGAGTGACACGGAAACGGTATGGCCATCGATCTGTTCGGCATGCAGGGTGACGCGGGCCTTGGGTAGCCATAGCCACGTCAGCATGGCTACCAACAGGAACATCACCGACGCCGCCGGTAGCATGGCAGTAACGAAATCCAGGAAGGGAACGTGCGCGACTTGCCACAACAGCAGGTTTTGCGGGTTGCCAATCGGGCTCAGCGTAGAGCCCGCATTTACTGCCAGTGCCTCCAGTACCACCATGCGCACTACAGGTAGGTTGGATAGGCCACCAATCGCCACCGTCAGTGGCACGATCAGGAACAGGCTTACGTCGTTGGTGAGTACCATCGACAACACGGCCGTAGCCGCGACCAATACCAGGCCAAGACTGCGAATCGAATGCGCTCGCGCTACCAGGGCACCCGCTGCATGCTGCACCAGGCCGCTGTCGCGGATGCCTTGAATCGCGATCAACAACCCGAGCAAACCAGCCAGCGTAGGTAGCTGTAACCAGCGCTGATAGTTGGCAAGCGGTTGCGGATCAACAAGTGCCAGCACAATGGCTAGTGCGGCAAACAGCAGCAGTAACCATTCGGCTTTGAGTCGCGCGCGCCAGCCGAGCTTTGCTTGTGCTGCCTGGCTCATGTGCGGAGTAAGGTTTTCTTAGTGGTTAGCATTACCACCCACTAAGGCCTTCCAGTTCGTACAGTTTGATCCAGCTGGGACGAGCGCGCATGAGATCGGCCAATCGTTTCAGTGCAGGCCATTCGGTGGCTGGACGCGGCATGTTGCGCGACCAGCGCATCAACATGATGAGCAACAGGTCAGCGCCGGAGAATTTTTCGCCGAGCAGGTAAGGGCCGTTAGTGGCGAGTTGTGCATCGAGTACGTCCCATACACCTTCGATTTGTCGTTGCAGGGCGGCGCGTATGTCCGGTGTGTGCTCCGCCATGCCCAGGTCCGCCGGGTAGAACCAGTACCGATACGCGGACATCAGCGTATTGCTGAGATAGACAATCCACTGATGCCACGCCTCACGCTCTGCCGTGCCTGGCGCGGGTGCCAGTGGTGTTTCTGGATGTCGCTCGGCCAGCATCATCAGCAGTGCTGCGGATTCCATGCGCGGTCGTCCATCGATCACCAGGGTGGGCACCACGCCGCGCGGATTGAGCTTGAGAT
>JBARCX010000158.1:0-17378 GCA_049794535.1 Rhodanobacter sp. | reverse complement strand
CGGTAAACGAGGACTTGTGGGACATCGAGGACCGCATCCGTCTGAAGGAAAAGGCGCAAGCGTTCGATAAGGAATTCATCGAGTTGGCGCGTTCGGTATATTTCCGCAACGACGAGCGTGCGGCCGTGAAGCGCGAGATCAACCTCAAGCTTGGCTCGCAGCTGGTTGAAGAGAAGTCCTACAAGGATTACCGCGCCGTCTGATCGCTGCGGTGTTCAAGCGAGGCCGAGCGCCTGAGCGGCGGCCTCGTAACGCTCAATCACGTCGTCGATTTGGATCAGGTCCATCACGCCGGGTCGCTCTATCTTGCTACCCCACGCAATTTCACTCGCGGGTTTGCCAAGGTATTTACGCGCAGCGGCGTCGTATTTGTTCACGCACCAACGACGGTCGGAGTAGGGGCCGGAACGGTCGGGATTACTGGCCGCATGTAGCCCGAGCACCTTCATGCCGACGGTATTGGCCATGTGCATCGGGCCGGAATCCGGCGTCAACAACAGCTGCGCGCGACAGAACATTGCCATGAGCTTCTTCAGCGTGTCCTTGCCGGTCAGGTCAAGTGGCGTGTGCTTGCAAGCCGCCAGTACGGCGTCAGCCATGGTGCGCTCGCCCGGTGAGGGGCCGCCGATTAGCACCACACGCCAGCCGCGCGCGGCTGCGTGGTCCATCGCTGCGGCATAGCGCTCCGGTTGCCAGTTGCGCAGTGCATGGCTGGAGGTCGGGCTGACCAGCAAGGTAGGTGTATCGCCAGGTAGCTGTTCGGCCGCCCATGCATGTGCCTCATCGGGAATCGGGATGTCCCAGCGGACGGCGGTCTGCTTCAGGCCCAATGGCTCGCAGAAGCTGCCTATGGCATCCAGCACATGTTCACCACTGCGTGCGGGGATGCGTTTGTTGACCACCAGCCCATGCAGATCCTTCGAACGTGCGTGGTCGTAGCCGATACGTTGCTGCGCCCGAATGCCAAGGCTGAGCAGGTTCGAGCGCAGGGCTACCTGCATCTGTAAAAGCGCATCAAAGCGACGGCCACGCAGCGTTTCGCGTACTTCGCGCATGCCGGCCCAGCCCTTGGTTTTATCGAAAGTGACGAATTCCACGCCTGGCAGGTCGCCAACGAGCTTGCGTTCCAGCTTGCCCACGAGCCAGGTCAGTGCCGTATCGGGCCATGCGTGCTGCAGCGTGCGCACTAGCGGTACTACATGAGTGACGTCGCCGATGGCGGATGTACGCAACAGGCAAATCGAGGCGGGCGCAGTCATGGGCTTGGGCTAGAATCTCTGGCGGTGAACGGATACGAAGGCACGGCAGCACCGATGCGAGAACAACTGCGCGAAGACACCGATGGCGCGATTCTGTTCGACGCGGCCCTGTCGCCACAAGTCGATACCCATTGGTTCGCTCCCGATTACTGGCGCGAGCAGGGTGCACTGCGCACGCAAGCGGGTGGGCGTGGTGGTGTTGCGATCATTGCTACGCCTGCCGGTGAGTGCGTGTTGCGACACTATCGTCGCGGCGGCATGGTGGCTGCGTTGATGGGTGATCGCTACCTGTGGCGCGGCGCCGCACGTACCCGCAGCTTCGCCGAACTACGCCTGCTGGACACCATTGCACGACTCGGCCTGCCCGGACCGACACCGGTGGCTGCGCACTATCGGCGACACGGCATGCTCTATCGTGCTGACCTGATGACGGCCCTCATTCCCGACGCACAGACGCTGGCTCAATGTCTGGCGGCTGGGAGGCTGGATGCAGAACTGGCGGAGGAGGTGGGCGCTTTGGTGGCTCGTTTCCATCGCGAAGGCATCTGGCATGCCGATCTCAATGCACACAATGTCTTGGTAACGCCGGGGGCGCTGTATCTGATCGATTTCGATCGGGGTCGTATCCGCCCACCGGCTGAAGGGTGGCGGTTGGCTAATCTGCAGCGGCTGCGTCGTTCGCTGCTTAAGCTCGGTGCGGCGGCGCAAGGCGAAGCGGCATTCGATGCGGCGATCTGGAATTCACTGATCTATGGATACGAGCGAACATTGAGCGCATGAACTGGCATCTGCACTTTCTCGGAACCGGTGCCGCGCATGCGGTAGAACTTGGCTCATCGGCGGCCGTGCTGGAGCGCGATGGCGAACCGTTGCTACTGATCGACTGCGGTCCAGATACGCTCGATCGCTATCTCGCGGCCTATGGCCGCCTGCCGCAAGCGATCTACATCACGCACACGCACCTGGACCATGTCGGTGGGATGGAACGGCTGTTTACCCGCTTGTGGTTTGACGAAGCACTGCGCGGCCGTACACGGGTGTTCACCCATGCGGCGCTCGTGCCGTGGTTGCAGGCTCGCATTGCCGATTACCCCGGCGTATTAGCTGAAGGGGGCGTCAATTATTGGGAGGCGTTTCGACTGGTCCCGTGTTCACGCGGTTTCTGGCTGGATGGCCTGTGGTTTGACGTGTTTGCAACTCGCCACCATCGACCGGATACCTCGTTTGGTCTTGCGTTGGCCGGCAGCTTTGCCTTCACTGGCGATACGCGGCCTATCCTTGAAACGCTGCAGGAATACGCGGGCAGTAACGAGCTGATCGCGCATGATTGCGGCCTGCATGGCAATCCGTCACATACCGGTATTGACGATATCGAGCGCGAATACGACGTGGCGCTGCGTGCGCGGCTGTTGCTCTATCACTACGGCAGCACGGCGGATGGTGCAGCGTTGGCTGCGCGTGGTTATCGCATTGCCGGCACCGGCCAACGCATCGCCCTGAGTGCACCGCCATCGCCGCGTGCGAATGCGGGTTGAGCCCTCGAACACTTCCATAACGGACTAAACATGAGCCTGAAACAAGCCCGTACGCTCGCACGCTATAACGCGTGGGCGAATCAGCTGATTTTCGATGCGATGGCGAAATTGCCCGAGGGCGAGGTACTGAAGTCTCGGCAGAATCTGTTTGGCAACATGGTCAACACGCTCAATCACAACCATGCCATCGACCTGATTTTTCAGGCACATCTGCAAGGTCGTAAGCATGGCTTCACCACGCGCAACATGCCGCAGATGATCCCGCTGGACGAGCTATGGCAGCAGCAACAGGTGATCGACCGCTGGTATATCGACTGGAGTGATGTGCAGACTCACCAGGCACTAGACGAGTCGGTGCGCTTTACCTTCGTGGGTGGAGGGGAGGGTGAGATGACCCGCGGCGAAATCCTTTTCCACGTGGTCAATCACACCACTTACCACCGTGGGTTCATTGCCGATCAGTTCTACCAGGTGCCAGCCAAGCCACCGGCCACTGACCTACCGGTCTTTTTGCGCGATGCACGGCCTCATCTGGATTGAATTCAGCCGGTATCTCTTGTCCCTGGGCGGTGCTCCCGTTATCCTTCCGCTTCTTTGCTGGGCCTGGATGGCCGGCAAGAGCGGTTTCACCATTGCGGAGAGGTGTCCGAGTGGTTGAAGGAGCACGCCTGGAAAGTGTGTATACGGTAAAACGTATCGCGGGTTCGAATCCCGCTCTCTCCGCCAGTGAGTGAAACCACGCAACGGCCGCCAGGCCAGCGCGCAAGCAGTACGTCTATGGTGGCCCCGTCGGTCCCCCCGCGACGATAGTTCGTAAACTCCGCCAGGTCCGGAAGGAAGCAACGGTAGCGAATGATTCGGGTGCCGGGGTGTGGCTGACGGGGCCGCCGCCTTTTCAGGCCATGGTTACTTGATATGGTGACCAGCAGTGTTGCGATCTAAGTCAGCTCTTACTGACTTGCTGCCAGCGACTTGGCACAATCGACGTTCGCCCCAAGGTAATAGAGCCTGCTTATGGCATCCCAGCAGTCCGCGTTGTTTTGCTTAAGCCGCCAGGTGGTAGTGCACGGCGCAGGTCAGGGTGGCCCCCTGATCAAGTCGCGCGCTGCCGCATGGTGGCTTAAGCAAAGTAACCCTTGGGGCCGGAGCTGTTTGCCCGCAGTTCTGCGTCATCACTCAGTCGTGTATCGACATACACTCCTTCGTTCTTCCTGGTCCTGCGCGCAAACAGCTTCCGGCGCGGGCTACTGGGATGCCATGAGCAGGCTCTAACGCATGTCCTATCAGGTACTAGCGCGCAAATGGCGCCCCCGCAAGTTCGCCGAACTGGTGGGTCAGGAGCATGTGGTGCGCGCGCTCACGAATGCGCTCGACACGGGGCGCATGCATCACGCCTACCTCTTCACGGGCACCCGTGGTGTGGGCAAGACCACCATCGCGCGCATCTTCGCCAAGTCGCTGAACTGCGAGCGTGGCGAGTCGGCTGATCCGTGTGGTGAGTGCTCAGTCTGTACAGCGGTAGATGCCGGTCGTTTTGTCGACCTGCTGGAAATCGATGCGGCCAGCAACACCGGTGTGGACGACGTGCGCGAAGTGATCGAGAACGCGCAGTACGCCCCTTCGCGTGGCCGCTTCAAGGTGTACCTGGTCGACGAGGTGCACATGCTGTCGAAGCCGGCGTTCAACGCGCTGCTGAAGACATTGGAAGAGCCACCGCCGCATGTGAAATTTTTGCTTGCGACCACCGACCCGCAGAAATTGCCGGTGACGGTGCTCTCGCGCTGCCTGAAATTCAATCTCAAACGTCTGCTACCGGATCAAATTGCCGGTCAGATGCGGCATATCCTCGGTGCGGAGAACATCGCGTACGAAGAGCCCGCCATCGGTGAGCTGGCTCATGGTGCCGACGGTTCGATGCGCGATGGATTGTCCCTGCTTGACCAAGCCATCGCCTACGGCGGCGGTTCGCTGAAGGCCGACGATGTGCGCGCCATGCTCGGTAGTGTCGAGCGCGGACAGGTTCTTGGTGTGCTCGACGCACTGGCGGCTGGCGATGGCACGCAGTTGCTCAGCGAATGCGAGCGCATTGCCTCGTTCTCGCCGGATTTCGGCGGCGTGCTGGACGACCTGGCCAGCGTGCTGCATCGCGTTCAGCTGATTCAGCTCATCCCGGGCTACCGTCCGGATGAAGGCGATGCTCCACTGGCTGCATTGGCCCAGCGGATGGCACCTGAAGACGTACAGCTGTATTACCAGATTGCCACGACTGGGCGGCGCGACTTGGCGCTGGCGCCGGATGCGCGTACTGGTTTCGAGATGGCTTTGCTGCGCATGCTGGCATTTCGACCGGATGGTGAAGCACCCATGCGTGCCGAGCGTCCGGCCGCTCCGCGTGCGCAGGCGCCGACGCCTGTCGCCGCGCCACCTCAGCGTGAACCGCAAACCCCACCGTTTCAGGCGCCATCGGCCCAGGCAGCGCCTATCCCGCCACGTGTTGAGCCAGCACCTGCCGTCGTTGCAGCAGCGCCTGTGCGTGTTGCCCTGGATGCCAATGGCTTGCCGGATTGGGAGCGGATGATCGAGCAAGCTGGTTTGCGTGGCCCGCTGGGCCAGTTAGCGCAGAATGCGGCGTTGCGTGGGCGCGAAGGGAATACGCTGATACTTGCGCTGCAGCCGTCACATATGCATTTAGCCGTCGAGCCCATGGTCGGCCAGATGGCGGATAAAATTGGCCAAGCGCTTGGCGAGCCGATCCGGCTGCGCTTTGATAGCGATCAACACAGCGCCACACAGACACCTGCCGCACGAGCCGCTGATGCCCGTAGCGCAGCACAGTCGGCGGCCGAGACGGCGATCGAAGAAGATCCGCTGGTGCAGACGCTCAAGCGAGAATTTGGTGCACGCGTGGTGCCGAATTCGATCAAACCCATCGAATCCTGAAACGTTCGGAGTACATGAAATGAGAGGACAAATTGGTCAGCTGATGCAGCAAGCTCAGCGCATGCAGGAAGACATGAAGCGTGCGCAGGAAGAGATTGCCAAGCTTGAAGTCACCGGCAATGCCGGCGGTGGTCTGGTCAGCGTACTGATGACCGGTGCACACGAAGTGCGCCGAGTGACGATCGACCGCAAGCTGTTCGCTGATGACCCCGAGATGGCTGAGGATCTCGTCGCCGCAGCAGTCAACGATGCAGTGAACAAAGTGGCTGAAGTCAGCAAAGGCAAACTCGGTGGCGTGACCGCGGGCATGAATCTGCCGGCCGGCTTCAAGATGCCGTTCTGATTTTTTTTGATAGCACTGGGGCGGGAGTGCGAGCGTGTATGCGCATGCCTTGCCTGGCGTTCCCGCTATCCGTTCATCACTCCCAGGCTCTTTTGATCATCCATGAGCGGCTCCCCACTTCTTGCCGAATTGATTGAAGCATTGCGTTGCCTACCGGGTGTGGGGGGCAAAAGCGCGCAACGGATGGCCTTCCATTTGCTCGAGCGTGAGCGTGAGCGCGGCCTGAAACTGGCAGGTGCGCTAGAGCAGGCGATGCGACGCATTGGCCACTGCTCGCGCTGTCGTAACTTCAGCGAGGAGCCGGTGTGTGGCATTTGTGCCAGCACCAGTCGCGACCGTCACTTGTTGTGCGTGGTGGAGTCGCCCACGGAACTTGCGGCGATCGAGCAAGCTACCGGGTACCGCGGACAGTATTTCGTGTTGATGGGGCGGTTGTCGCCGCTGGATGGTCTGGGTCCTGAGGAACTCGGGCTGGGGCTGCTCAGCGAACGCCTTGCTGAAGACGAGATCGAGGAATTGATCCTCGCCACCAATCCCACCGTAGAAGGTGAAGCGACAGCGCATTACCTTGCGCAATTGGCACGGGCTGCAGGCATTCGATCCACGCGACTTGCGCATGGCGTACCCCTGGGTGGTGAGCTGGAGTATGTCGATCGGAGCACGTTGGCGCATGCCTTCGGCAGTCGGCAGACGTTGGGCTAATTCACTATGGCCGAGTCGACGCCGCGTGTCTTACTCGAAATTCCTGCTGCTGACGAATACCGCGCCCTGCGCAGTGCCGCCGGGTTGAGTGCCATGAGTGCTGAGGCTGCCATGCTCGGCTTGCCTGCGAGCTGGTGTTCGGTATGTGTGCGTGACAGCGATGCATTGATCGGCATGGGGCGTGTTGTTGGCGATGGTGGGCTGTTCTTCCTGGTAGTCGATATCGCGGTCTCACCTGCCTGGCAGGGAAAGGGGTGGGGGACGCGCATCATGGAGACCCTGATGGAGCAGTTGCGCGCTAGGGCGCCTGCCACCGCGATGATTGGCCTGATTGCCGATGGCACGGCCTGGCAGATGTATCAACGGTTTGGCTTCAAGCTGGTAGCACCAGCCGCGCACGGTATGCTGCTGCGTCTGTGATCTTTTATGTTTTTGATTTTAAAAAAGGGAACTCAGCACATGGGCGATACCATTTTCGGCAAGATCATCCGGCGCGAGATCCCCGCCGATATCGTCTATGAAGACGATGAAGTGCTTGGGTTCCGTGACGTGAATCCGCAGGCGCCGGTGCACGTGCTTTTCATCCCGAAGCGACCTATCGCTACGCTCAACGACGCCACCGCAGGCGACGCCGAATTACTGGGTAAGCTCCTACTTGTAGCGGCCAAATATGCCAAGCAAGAGGGTTTGGCCGAGCAGGGCTATCGCACGGTGGTCAACTGCAACGAGCACGGTGGGCAAACCGTATTTCACCTGCACGTACATTTGTTGGCTGGTCGCAAGTTCGTCTGGCCGCCAGGCTGAGTTGGCGTATGCCCTGGACGCGGGACTGGGCGGCAGGGCACAAACACGCACATACGAAAACGCCGGCGCGAGGCCGGCGTTTTTCGTTGTTCGTCAGTGACGAGGTACTTAGCGACGCGGTACCACGATCACTCGCGGGCCACCGTAGTAATACGGCCCACCCCAACCCCACGGACCCCAGTACGGACCCCAGCCTGGGCCCCAGAATGGGTCGTAGTAGCCGGGTCCGTAGTTCACCATGACGGGCCGTTTAGGCCACAGATAGACCACGTTCGCCTCGACACGCGGATAGGCGTAGTCGTATTCGCCGACCTTACGCGATACCGTGCCATGCAAGGTTCCGGTGATGGTGATTTCGCGACCACGCGCGAACACTTCCGGATCGTAGAAGCCCTGGCGGCAGGCAACGAAGCGACCCTGGTCATTGGCCGCGTTGCCCAGCATCGTCGGTCGTGCCTGGTCGTCCAGCGGACGCGACAACACGTAGAAGCAGGTTTCCTGCGGGCCGGGTTCCGTGCTGATGATTTCACCACCCCAGCGCACGCTTGAGCCGCCGGCACCGCCCTGCTGAGCAGCTAGCGTGGTGACATTGGTGTAGGTGCCCTGGAGTGGCTGCGGCATGGTGACGCACGCGGTGAGCGCAGTCGTGGCCGTAGCGAGGATTAGTGATCGGTAAAGGGGAGACATGACGTTTTCTCCATCGTGGGCGGATGCGCGGTGTGTCGCGCTACACCTTCATTTGACAACGCGAGCCGGCCGAAAATCCCGCACGGCACGCTGGAAGCGACGTAAGGATTCAGGCGGTGGTTCGTCGTGGGCATAGCGAAGTTCAAGATAACAGCTCATCAATTGTTTCAGTTCACTGCGCTGCCCAGGTAGTGCACGAGCGGCACGTCGAAGGTAATGCTGAGGACCTTCGCTATGCCGGCGTACGATGCCGAGGCGGGCGAGTCGGCGCTCCAGTTCGCGCAGTGAAGCGCGAGCTGGATCAGTATCGGCTCGATGCCACAGCGCCCAGGCAAGCCCCAAAGCCCCAAACACCACGCCACCGATGGCTAACAGCAGGCCGAGTAGCGTGGTGTCGGCATGGGGGATGCCGAACGGCGTCAGCAAGCCTTGCTGGCGCAACACGTCGAATCCGATAACGCCTTCATTCCACCATCGGTTGACGATGTCCCAATGATTTCGCAGCGATTGTGGCCAACCGTTCTGGTACCACGGCAGTTGGTCACCGGCCGCGGCCAATGCCCCCTGGCTTACCCGCTGCGGCCGTACCGCCGCAGTAGGGTCAACCCGTACCCAGCCGCGCCCGGCTAGCCACACTTCACTCCATGCGTGCGCATCGGACTGGCGTACCAATAGGTAGTTGCCGAGTGGGTTCCAGTAGCCGCCCTGATAGCCGGTTACCACGCGTGTCGGAATGCCTGCTGCGCGCATCAGCACGGTGAACGCCGACGAATAGTGCTCGCAGAAACCCTCGTGTGTGTCGAACAGAAAGTCGTCCACCGAGTTGCGGCCCAGTGGTGCAGGTGCCAGCGTGTAGCGGAAGCCGCCATTGTGAAATAGCGCGAGCGCGGCCTGCACGATCGCTGCATCGTCACTGCCATACCGTTGTCGCCACCGAGCGGCCAATGCATGCGTGCGCGGATCGAAATCCAGTGGCAGTTGCAATGCGCGTTGCCGGGTCGATGCATCGAGTTGAGCCTGCAGGCGGTAGTGCAGGGCCGAACGCAGCGCGTAGTCGATCGGATCGTTCACCGGTTTGTCGGCAAATAACTCACGATCGGCACGCATCTGCGTTTGCGCAGGTGTGTCCAATGGCACATCAAGCGTGGGCAGCACGTGGCCGTGGGTCGGCTCAAGGCTGATGCGGTAACTGATGGATGCAGCGGCCTCGACGGGGGCTGGAGTGGGCGATGGCGAATCCACATAGCGCCAGGTGTGGCCGTCGTAATCCCACATCACATAAGCGCGGAAGTAGCGTTGTGAGGGCGCGGGTAGCTGTCCGTCGAACGTTACCCGTAGCGCAGGGTGATCGTCGGTAAGCAGATCGGTGAAATCACCGGGCGACATCTGGTCGCTTAGCCCGGTGCGCGCAGCATTCGGCGCGGGTGCGCCCCACAGCGGCGAACTCAGTCGCGGTACCAGCACAAAGGCGAACAGCGCCAGCGGCAAGGCGGCTGCCAGCATGCCAAGACTTGGCAATAGTTCGCGCGGAAGGCTGGTATGTGTCTGAGCTGGTTCCAATGCGCGCAAGGTGGCTAACGCGGGCAATAGGCCGAGTGCGACTACCGCAGTGGCAACCAGGCCCTGGTCGAACAGCAAGGCGGCCATCAATGCGAAGCAGGCGAAACCGATGCCGACGTGCGCATCGCGAGGGGTTTCGCTCTCCAGTAGCTTCAGTACGAGTAGGCCTACTGCCAACGCAGTACCCGGTTCGCGACCGAAGATGCTGCCGTAATAGGTGATCACCGCCAGCGAGAGCAGTGCAAGCAAGGGGAGTTTGACCCAGGTCGGCATGCGTTGTGGATGTTGGCGACGTTGCCACCAGCGCAGACCAAGAATCAGGGCGAGTACAGGGGTGAGCCACCAGGGCAGGTGCGGCGCGTGGAGGGCCAATACGACGACCATCGTCAGGCTCAGCAAATCGAACGCGCGGGTGTCGAGCTGCGCTTTCGCACCCTTGTGTCGGCGCAGCAGATGCATCATGGCAATTGCGCCAATGCGTTCATGCAGCGCGCATAGTGGATCGGGCCGCTGCCTGCATCCATTTCCTCTCCCGGCAGTCGGAGGCTGTAGTGGCGTCGCTGTGCCAGGGCTTCGTTGAGCCAGCGGGCAAGTCGAGCGATGCGAGCTTCATTGTCCATGCCGCGAAGCTGGTGCCAGTCCAGCTGCCATTCCTGTCGGGCTTCAGGTTGTTCGAAATCCTTCACTAGCAGGCTGTGATGGCGAGCACTGGCTTTCCATGCAACGTGCCTCATCGGGTCTCCGCTGCGGTAATCACGCAACGTCGCTAAATCATCACCACGATGCAGTCGTTGTCGATGCTGATCATCGGCGGGATGCGATGGCGGTGGTCCGGCGATTTCTGCGCGAGGCCATATCAGGATGGTCTGCTCCGGATACAACCAGCTCCACGCGCGGAACATGCCCAATGGCCATGTACTCCAAAGGAGTACGCGTGGCAGTGGTTGCCAGCCACGCTGTTCGGTGGGTAGTTGTATCGATACGCTGGTCTTGCCGCGAGCGTGGATGGCAAAAGCGTGATGGACGGATCCCACATCAATGCGAACGGCGTTGCGTGGATGTTTCGATTCGAAATCGAACGCGACCGTGATCGGCTGCCCGGCGACTGCGTTGCCGGCACGAATGCCGTCGAGACGTAGCCCATTAAGTGTGCGAAACGCTACCAGCATGCTCGCTGCCGTGGCGGCGCCAAGCAGGCAAGTAAGTAGCAGCGCGGCGTTATTCGAATAGTTCAGCGCACCGACCAGCATCACTAGCAGCAGCACAGTGAAGCCGATACCAAAACCCGTGGGCATGATGTAAATGCGTCGCCGATGCAGCTCGATCGGTAGCGGCTCCGGGCGGCGGTAACGGGTGAGCGCAGGCAGTCGTCGTTCGGCCCACAGCTGAATGCGGTGCAGGGCGGGCGGCATCAATCGACGGCGACTTCAGCCAGTAGAAGTCGTGCCATGGCATCGCCGCTGGCGCCACGTGTCGATACCAAGCGGTGGGCGGCCAGCGGTACGAATAGCGCCTGGATATCCTCCGGTATGACATGTGCACGGCCGCTTAGTAGCGCCCATGCGCGTGCTGCACCGAGTAGCGACAATCCGGCTCGCGGCGACAGCCCTACGCGGATCTCGGCATGTCGACGGCTGGCGGTGAGAAGGGCCTGAAGATAATCGAGCAGGGCACTGCTGGCGGTAATCGTCTGCGCTTGTTTGTGCAGTGCTGCGAGGCCGGCACCGTCGAGCTGAGGGGTAAGTTTGGCAAGCAGATCGCGCCGATCACTACCGTTGAGCAGGGCGCGCTCGGCCGCCGCATCGGGGTAATCCAGCGTTAGCCGCAGCATGAATCGGTCGAGCTGCGAGTCGGGCAGCGGGAAGGTGCCGTTGAGGTCGAGGGGGTTCTGTGTGGCGACCACGAAGAATGGTTGTGGCAGGCCATGAGTCTGCCCATCGACGGTTACCTGGCCTTCCGCCATGGCTTCCAGTAGCGCGCTTTGTGTCTTGGGCGTGGCGCGGTTGATTTCGTCGGCGAGCAATAAGCCAGTGAAGATCGGACCTGGGTGGAAGCGAAACTGTCCCGTCTCGCGCTCATACACGCTGACCCCGATAATGTCCGACGGCAACAGATCGCTGGTGAACTGCACGCGCTGGAACTCCAGCGCGAAGCTGGCCGCCAAGGCATGCGCAAGGGTGGTTTTGCCGACCCCAGGCACATCTTCCAGTAGTAGATGGCCGCCAGCGATCAGGCAGGCAAAGGACAGTTTCACCTGGCGCGGCTTGCCAAGTAGTACGCGGTTGACCTGGGCCAATGCGGCCTCCAGGCGCTGATGCAGGACTTCATCGCGGAGCGGAGTAATGGCGGACATGAGTTCTTCGCGGGCTGGGTGGGTGCGGAGCGATGACAGGAGCAGTGTAGTCGCCGCCCTCGCGCGCTGGCGAGCGACGTTCGTCATGGTCTTCGTGATATTGCTGCTAGTGAAGGTGGCGATTGCGATGACGCTGGCGCCGTTCGGCGACGAGGCGTTCTATTGGCAGGAGAGTCGCCACCTTGCCTGGGGCTATAGCGACCTGCCGCCACTCACTGCGTGGCTGATTCGGTTAGGTGAAAGCGTGGCCGGGCATGGGGTGTTCGGCATGCGTTGGCCATTCTTGCTGATGGGCAGCGCATTGCCATGGCTGGTGGTGGCGTTTGCCCGACGCCTGTTCGATGCGCGCGCCGGCTGGCAGGCGGGGTTGTTGTGCCTGGCCTTACCGCTGGCCGGTAGCCTCGGCGTGCTGGCGCTGCCTGATGTGCCGCTGACTGTGGCGATCATGCTTGCTTTGTTTGCGCTAGCCCGGGCGATGGACGATAACCACCTCGGCGACTGGCTACTGCTGGGCGCTGCACTGGCGGTGTGCTGGCTTACGCATTACCGCGCGGCCATGCCCATGCTGGCGGGTCTGCTGCTGTTCGTATTCACGCCACGTGGACGTGCGCAATGGCGGCGCGGTGGTTTCTGGTTAGCGATGGCAGTGGCGGCGCTGGGGTTGGTTCCCATGCTGATCTCCAACTGGCAGCAGCAAGGGGCTGGTTTGGCCTTCCAACTGGTTGAGCGCAATCCGTGGCAATTCCACGTCGACGCGCTCGTACAGCCGCTAGAGCAGGCTCTTGCCTGTACGCCACTGCTGTATGCGTTGTTGCTGTGGGCGGCGTGGCAATGCTGGCGTCGTCGCGGTGAGGGCAGGTCGTGGGATCTGCTGGCCGTGGTCTCGCTCACCTTTATCGTGGTGTATTTCGTCGCAGGCCTGTTCGCGGATGATCTGCGCTTTCGCGCACATTGGCCGTTGCCGGGCTATTTGCCTTTGCTGGCAGTGCTCCCAGTGCTGCTGCGACCCGTTTATGCGCATCGTGGTGGGCGAGTCTTTGTGATTGCTGCTTGCGTGTTGGCAGCACTGGGGCAGTTGATTGGCATGACCTATCTGGGGCTGGCTGCAGCTCCTGGTGGCGCACGCATGCTGGCAGGGATGAAGGCGTTTCCAAGCAATTTTGTGGGTTGGAAGGAAAGTGGTGCGCTTGCCCGTGATTTGCTTCAACAGCAGCCGAGTGCCGTGTTGGTGGCCGACAATTTCATGTTGGCCGCCGAGCTGGATTTCCAGTTGGATGGCCGTACGCCGGTCTATGTGCTGAGCAATCCACTCAATGTGATCCATGGTCGCGCACCGCAGTTAGCGATTTGGCATCGCGATGAATCTGCACTACGTGCCGCTCATGCTGGGGCGGCCATGCTGCTGGCGGTGGGCGAGACCGCGCTTCGCGAGCGTGACCGTGCTGGCTGGCTGGGAACTGTATGCACGCGTATCGATCAGCCACGACCGCTGCAACGGCTGGATTTGTACAACGGCCGTACGCGCATCGCGTTCTATGCCGGTCGGGTGCCGGTTGAAGGTGCAGTAAGCGATTCAGCTAAACAGGACCGCGATGCCTGTCTTGTCTGGCGACAGGCGTATGCAGCGGCCTACGGTGGCTCAGGGCAGGGCGATGCCGGCCTGGCGCAGTAATCGTGTCAGTGCAATCAACGGAAGGCCGATCAGGGCACTGGGGTCTTCGTTGTCGATCCGCTCGAACAGGCTGATGCCAAGGCCTTCGCACTTGAAGCTGCCAGCACAATCTAGCGGCTGTTCTCGTTCGATGTAGCGGGCAATTTCATCGGCACCAAGTATGCGGAAGTGCACGCGAGTTTCGTCAACATGGGTATGCCGTTGGCCACTACGGGTGTCGAGCAGGCACAACGCCGTGTGGAAATGCACGATGCGACCAGAGCTGGCGCCTAGTTGAGCGCGGGCGCGCTCGGGTGTCCCGGGCTTGTCCATCTGTTGCCCGTCGAGCTCGGCGACTTGATCTGAGCCAATGACTAGGGCGTCATGCTGGCCTGTAGCGGCGGCTTCAGCTTTGGCGATGGCTAGCCGCAGGGCACGGGCTGCAGGTGCTTCGCCCGGCAGAGGGCTTTCATCGGTGCCCGGCGCGCGTTGCTCGAACGAGGGCAATAGCCGGCGCAGCAGTTCGGCGCGGTAGCGCGACGTGGAGCCGAGAATCAGGCGTGGCTCCGTCATAGTTCAGGCTCGCGGCGGATGTGTTCGCGCATGGCGTTATCCAGCTCATTTTGGGCTTGGCCGAGTGCCTGCACCAAGGGGCGTAGGCGATCACGGGTATCGCTCATCGAACGATCTGCTTCGTCCAGCTCTTGCTGGCTAGCGCTTGGAGCGCGGTCACGAATCCACAGGCGCTGTTGCAGCAAGGCCCGCAAGCCGGCTTCAATGGCATGCGCGGCTTCTTGTTCACTAGCGGCTGGAAGGTCGGGATTGAGTGACATCACCGCGTGCGCTTGCCGCAGGCCCTTACGGCAGGTCTTTAGATCGGCCTCCAGGCGGTCAGCCAGCTCCAGCAAATGCCGTAAGCTGGTGGCCCGGTGTGCCAGGCGCCGGCGCAAGGTCAGGCTCAACGCCACTGCGACGACTAATAACACTAGGAGCGCGGCCACGCCGAGCGTCAGGTAGGCATCCACGGCAATTCCGGCTCAGGTGCGGGGACGGCAGTCTGCCGCATGCGGCCGGGTCAGGTAAAATGCCGCCACCCATCAACAGGGCTGAATGAGGTGCCGAATAGTTTCGGTTGACTTCATACGGTCGTAAAACATACCATTTAACAGTTATGTCCGTGACACTGCCAGAGTCCGTGGACGCTTTGCGCATGGTCTCGGCGCGGCGTTCGTTCACCGGGGAGCTATCAATTGCTGCCATGTCTCGCCTGTGCGAGCTGTTAGCGGGTAGCGACGGTACGGCGCAATTCGAGCTGGATTTCGGTCGAGACGAGTTCGGCACGGCTTACCTCGACGTTCGCGTCAAGGCGCCGCTGTTGCTGATTTGTCAGCGTACGCTGGAACCGTTTGTACTGCCGGTGGTGGTGGATACTCGGCTTGGTCTGATCAGGACTGAGCGTGAGGAGTCCGCGCTGCCACCCGGATGCGAGCCACTACTGGTCGCTGAAGACGGCTCGTTGAAACTGGCGGATGTGATCGAAGACGAAGTGTTGTTGGCGCTGCCGTTGGTACCGGTCAATCCGGACAGCGTGTTGCCCGACGAAGTAACCAACCCCTTTCTGGAAGAGGATTCCAGCGAAGGGCATACCGATAACCCGTTCGCGGTTCTGCGCGAACTCAAGAAACGCTGATTTAGCTGGAGACACGTCATGGCCGTTGCCAAGAGCCGCAAAACCCCGTCCACCCGCGGCATGCGTCGTTCGCACGATGCGCTGCAGACCGTGCAGTTGTCCACCGATCCGACTAGTGGCGAAGTGCATCGTCGCCATCACGTCACTGCCGATGGTTACTACCGCGGCAAGAAAGTGATCGAGACCAAGACTGCGGTGGTCGAAGAGGATTGATCGGTACCTTGCGGTAACCCGATTCAGCAAAGCGGCGCGGTGACGCGCCGCTTTGCGTTTACGGTGCTTTCGCGCGTACCTTTGCACTCTTCATTCGTGCCTACCGGGTGTATCGGTGTGGCGCGATCTGCCTGCATGATTCCGTTGATGGATAGGTGAATGGGCTTGATCTACTCCCGCATTATCGCCACCGGCAGCGCGCTGCCCGACCGCGTGCTGACTAACGCCGATCTCGAGAAGTTCGTCGATACCAGCGATGAATGGATTCGTACGCGTACCGGTATTCGTCAGCGTCACATTGCTGCCGAAGGCCAAACGACGGGTGACCTGGCTTTTCTTGCCGCTCAGCGCGCGCTGGAGACGGCTGGAATCAAGGCATCCGAACTTGACCTGATTATTATCGGCACCACCACGCCTGACATCATTTTTCCCTCGACGGCATGCTTGGTACAGCATCGCCTGGGCGCTAACGGTTGCGCGGCATTCGATGTCAACGCGGCTTGCTCTGGCTTCGTCTACGCCTTAGGCATAGCGGACAAATTCATTCGCAGCGGACAGTCGAAAAAGGTGTTGGTGATCGGCGCTGAAACGCTTACGCGCATGATTGACTGGAATGAACGCGAGACCTGCGTTTTGTTCGGCGACGGTGCTGGTGCCGTGGTGCTCGAGGCCTCGAGTGAGCCCGGTATCTATGCGACCTGCTTGCATGCCGATGGCGGTCATAAAGAATTGTTGTGGAACCCGGTTGGCGTCTCTGCGGGATTCACGGATGAGCCGAACCACGGTGTGCGCATCAAGATGAGTGGTCGCGAAGTATTCAAGGTCGCGGTGAAGACACTCGATGCATTGGTCGAAGAGACGCTTCAGGCCGGTGGCATGGAGGCTTCGCAGCTGGATTGGCTGATCCCGCATCAGGCCAATCTGCGCATCATCGAAGCGACTGCCAAGCGTTTGAACATGTCGATGGATAACGTGATCGTAACGGTTGATCAGCACGCAAATACTTCGTCTGGTTCGGTGCCACTGGCGCTCGACCATGCGGTGCGCTCGGGCAAAGTGCAGCGTGGGCAGAATTTGCTGTTGGAGGCATTCGGTGGCGGCTTTACCTGGGCTTCGGCGCTACTGCGTTACTGATGCTTTAACTTCCCGCTTGTTTGCCGATGCCGCCCATGAGGCGGCATCGTGTTTCTAAGGCCCAAATACGGCTGCGTACGCCAGCTAATGCTGGCACCATTGCCGCTTTGATTGATGGAAAGCTCGCACCCATGACCTCAGTTTCTACTTCGCTCGCTTTCGTATTTCCAGGCCAGGGCTCGCAGTCGGTCGGCATGTTGGCTGAGCTGGCGGCAGTGCATGCGGAAGTGAAGGCGGCTTTTGATGAGGCCTCTCAAGGCGCCGGTGTTGATCTGTGGGCGCTGAGCCAGCAAGGGCCGGAAGATCTGCTCAACCGAACCGAGCATACCCAGCCCGCGTTGCTTGCGGCGAGCGTGGCGGTATGGCGCGTGTGGCAGAAGCAGGGGGGTGCCGTGCCGGCACAGTTGTCGGGGCATAGCCTGGGCGAGTACAGCGCACTGGTTTGTGCCAATGCGCTGTCGCTGCATGATGCGGCAGCACTGGTCGCAGAGCGCGGTCGCTTGATGC
>JBARCX010000157.1:0-11097 GCA_049794535.1 Rhodanobacter sp. | reverse complement strand
GTGCTGCGGCCAGGGTGAAGGTGCCGAATCCACAGCCCAATTCGAGCGCGTTGCCGTGAGACTCTGGCCATAGCTGTGCCATCGCCGTGTCGGCGTCGAAGAACGTTGACCAAATCGTCTCCTCGGGCATTCCGCTTTCACGGCATTTCAAGGTTCGGCTCCTCAGGTCTGCATGGGTGTTCGTTGCTCCATCGTAATGCCTGTGTGCGATGGTCGACGCAGGGGTCTGCAGGCTCAACCAGAAAGGCCTTTCTGCCCGCTCCCCAAAGCACAGGCGCCATGCCAGTATGCGCACTCGATTTCGTTGCCTGATTTCACCCACTGCGATGCCCGACAGGCATCCATGCGAAAGGAAACGTATGTTGGCTTTGAGCGTGCTTGTGCGAAGTGCGGGGGCGTTGTCCGGCAGGTTGCCGCAGCGCGTGTTGACCGGGTGGTTGGTCATCGGCTTGTTGGTCATTGGCATGAGTCTGTGTGCAGCGAATACGGCGCTTGCCGCCACGCTGGACCCGGCAGTGCTTCCAACCATCCAGGCTGCCACGTTCGAAGTGGTGCAGGCCAAACCAACCGATGATCCGCTGAGTTACGAAAAGCCGTTGCCGTTGGACTTGCTGCCGTATCAGGAGCGCACCGATAAATACCATTCGATCGGTACCGCCTTCGCCATTGGCCATAACCGTTATGTCACCGCGGGGCATGTCCTGCTCGCGGGCGTAGGCAGTTTGTGGGGGCCACCTGCGCTGCGCGATACCCAAGGCCATGTGTATGCGATCGACAAGATCGAGAAGTTCTCGCTACGCGAGGATTTCGTGGTGTTTACGCTGGCCGGTGAGCCCTCGTCAGTCGCGTTGGATATCAACACCCATCCCGCCATGAACCAGGTGGTCTACGCCGTCGGCAACGCGCTGGGTACGGGTGTGGTGATTCGCGATGGTCTGTATACCTCCGACACACCCGAGCAGCAGGACGGTAGTTGGAAGTGGATGCGCTTCTCGGCGGCGGCTTCGCCCGGCAACAGCGGTGGCCCGTTGCTGGACAAAGACGGCAAGGTCATTGGTGTGGTGCTGATGAAGTCGGCCAATGAGAACCTCAACTACGCGCTGCCGATCGGCATGGTGTTGGATGCGCCGGATAACCTGGCCGTACTCGACGAACGCATTCCCTATGGGTTCGATGTATTCGAGGCGACCGTCAGCAACATCTTCAAGGCGCAGTTTGCGTTGCCGAAAAGCTTTGCCGATTTCAGTGCGGCCTACCTGAAACTTGGCGACGCGTACGTCGATGACCAGCTCAAGGCGCTGCTCGCCAAGGATCCAGAGAATGTGTTTCCGCATGGAAGCGGCTCCAACCACCTGCTGTACGGCGCGGCCGAGATGGATGATTTTCCCAGGCTGATCGTGCGTAACAGCAATGGTGACTGGGAGCTTTCAGGGCGGAAGGGGCCGCAGACGTCGTTGTCCGACAATGGCTACATGGACATGGGCGCTGCCGGACATAACGTGCTGCTACATCTGCGCAAACCGGACAATGTTTCCGCCAAGCAGCTGTACACCGACCCGGCGCAATTCAGTAATCAGCTGGCGAAAATGGGGCACATGCAGCGAGAGGTGGGCCCGGAGCAGGTCAAGATTACAGGGCTGGGTAAGCCGATCCAGGACACGGTGTACACCGATGCATGGAAGCGCCATTGGCAAGTGCGCGTGTGGCCTCTGGCGTTTAACAACGAGCTCATCGTTACGTATTCGCTGCCGGTGCCAGACGGCTACGTCACCATGATGCAGTTCACTTCGGCCGGCGAAAAGCATGAGCACCTGGCTGACATGCAGGCGCTCACCGATTTCATCTACGTGGCGTATCACGGCACCTTGGCGCAGTGGAAGGATTACCTGCAAAACACGGCGTTGTTACCGGATGCGTTCAAAGATATCCAGATCGATGTCGATAACGACCATCGCTTCAGTTACACCTCGAAGCGGTTGGCATTTTCGTTCACGCCGGAATTGCAGAAAATCGCGCCGACCAGTGTGCTGAATCTGGGTTTTGATTATTTCAACGACCACGGCAAGGTCGTGTGGGACGTGGGTGCCGTACGGGTCAGGACAGATACCAGCGAGCAGAACTGGATCAACATCAGGCGCAACGTGGCTCCGCCGGGTGATCTTGAGGACAAGTACAAGAGCGAATGGCAGAAGATTTCGCAGCGTAGGCATCCCTTCGATGGCGTTGCGCTCAGCGATAGCGATGTGATGAAAATTACTGGTGTCGTCAATCCACCGGTCGGTGCCGACCCCTCGGTGTTGTACACCGCGTTCTACGGTGCCGAAGGCACCCAGCCGCAAGACGCCATGAAAGCCAAGCTCGACCTGTTGATGAAGAACGTGCAGGTGTTTGAGCACTGAGACGGACAGTTACGTAAGATTGGCGCGGGCCGTGGCGAGTCGTGGCCCGCGCGTATGCAAAGAAGCTTTCGTACGCCCAGGAACGGGCCTGCGTCAGCCGGAACAGGGGCAGAGAAACCAGTGGAACAACGGAAGCATTCGACGCCGAAAGCCAGCAGCGTCAGCCATGAAACACCCACGACATGGCTGACCATGGCCGATGGCCAGTCGCTGTTTGTACGCGATTGGCCACATGCATCGGCACGTGGTGCGGTATTGATCGTGCACGGCCTGGGTGAGCACAGTGGGCGCTACGAGCGACTGGCGCATTGGTTTCATGCGCGTGGTTATGCCGTGCGTACTTACGACCAACGCGGTCATGGCCGTACGGTGGGCCCGCGCGGAGCACTGCGGAGCGATGATGATCTGCTGAGTGATCTGGCTGCCGTGTATCTCGACTATGCCGCTAGCTTGCCTCATCCGCCGCTGCTGCTCGGTCATAGCATGGGTGGCTTGGTGGCTGCGCGTGCGGTACTCGATCGGCGCATTACGCCGCCCGCACTGGTGCTGTCTTCGCCTGCCCTGCGCACCCATGAGTCGCGCTGGCTGCATCGATTAGCGAGCGTGCTCAAGCGTGTCTGTCCGAATCTGCCGTTGCGCACCGGGCTGGCGGTCACGGCGCTCTCACACGACACGCAGGTGATCGAGGACTATCGCCACGATCCGTTGTGCAGCCGAAAGATTACCCCGCGGTTGGCGGACTTCATCTTCCGTGCCGGTGACTCAAGCATCGCCGATGCCGTAAATCTGAAAGTGCCCACGCTGCTGTTGGTGGCGGGTAGCGATCGATTGGTCGACCCTGCCGGCAGCCGCGATTTTGCCGCCAGTGCATGGGCCACCAAACAGCTCACGACGCGCTTCTTCGATACGCTTTATCACGAGCTTTTCAATGAAGCTGAGCCTGCCCGGCATCAGGTGCTGGCGCAGCTTCGTGACTGGCTCGGACGCTATGCGTCGCACTAGCGCAGGCTTTTAACGCAGGCGCAGGGCATCACCGAAATAACGCGCCGGCGAGTGCCCAAAGGCGCGTCGGAACATCGCGATAAAGGCACTCGTACTGGCATAGCCCAGCGCGTCGGCGACGGCAGCTACGGCGGTGCCGTCGGCGAGTTGTTCCAGCGCCCGGCTCAGGCGGGCTTGTTGCCGCCATTGCGCGAAACTCAGGGCCGTTTCGGCGCGAAACAATCGGCTCAGCGTACGGGCGGATAGACCCGCCCAGGCGGCCCAGTCTTCCAGGCTGCGATTGTCATGTGGTTGCTCGAGTACTGCTTGAGCGATACGCAGCAGTCGACGATCCAGCGGCATGGGCAGGTACAACGGCTCGTGCGTGGCGCGGCGCATTTCATCCAGCAGTACGGCCAGTACCCGCTCCTGCTCCGCGTCCAGTTGTTCATTCCAAGCCCATGAGCTGGCTCGGTGGACGAGTGCGCGCATCAACTCGCTGATGCCGATGACGCAGGGGCGGTCGGGCAGGCAATGACTTGCGCTCGGATCGATGAATACCCCCCAGCCGCGCATGGAGCCACTGATGCTGACGGTGTGCGACTCGCCCGGTGGCATCCAGCCGGCGCGATGCGGCGGCAACAGCCATGAGCCATACGCGGTACGCACTTGTACCAGGCCGCTTTCGACGCAAAAGAACTGGCCGCGCCGATGGGAGTGCCAATCGTAGGTCTGGGTACCCTGGCCGTATTCGCTAGCGGCCTCACCGTCGCTCCAGTAGGTGATCAAGGCGGGGCCGCCTTCGCGCTCGATCAGTTCGTAGAGGTCTTGCTTGGAGGCATTCATGGCCGGTTCTCGACATAACTTGACCAAATAACGTTATCAGCTTGGCGGCCACTCTACCTATGCTGGTGTGGAGTCGCTCACCATCCCCGTGCCTGGGCGCCTTCGCCGCTGCCGTCGCTCGCGGTTTTCCCCATTGGTTCCGTTGCAGTAGATGTCACGTTCCGTAGGCATTGTGCGTCTTTATGGCGAGATGCTTGCCGGCCTGACCTGCCGTAACGCTATGAACTTTCAGGATGCCCCCCATGCTGCCGACCCGACTGCTTACCTTGGAACATCCATCGTCGACATCACCCGTGGAGACCTTTGTCGCCTGTGCCCACCAGATGCTCGACCCAACGACGCCTGAAGCAGTTCGTCAGGCCATGGAGCCCCGCTTGCTGGCGCAGTTGCCAGCCCTGCGTGCGCTAGGCGTATTCGAGCTGTTCGAGGTGCGCGATCCGGCGCTACGTACCTGGTTGGCTGACGAACTGGCAGGGTTCGAAATGGCCCTGTAGCTGTAGTGGTTGGCCTGTAATAGTTTGCAACTGACTTTTTGCTGAAACAAACATTGCCTGAAATATATTTGCCTTGACAAATATACCTCGGGCAATAGAATGCACGTCCATGAACACCGAATCGATCGACTTCCCCACCTCACAGGAAAGCCTCGGCGTGTTGCTTGGACTGGTACGTGCGGAGATGGTCCGTTCCATTGAGGCGGAAATCGCCGCCAAGGGGCTGGACCTGCGTTTCACGCAGTTCCTGATACTCAAGCGTCTTGCTCGGTTGGGACCGATGTCCGCAACCGAGCTGGCGCGTTCGGTGGAGCTGGATGGTGGCGCGATGACGCGCCAGCTCGATCAGCTGGAGCGCAAAGGCTATTTGCGACGATGCCCGCACGAGCAGGATCGGCGCGCGCTGCGCATTGAGCTCACTAAGGATGGCGAGGTGATGTGGAGCAAACTGACCGATTGCAACGAATTTGTGCTGGCTGCGGCACAGCGATCGTTGAACGAGACCGAACGCAAGCATTTGCACGAATATCTGGGGCGCGTATTGCACGCGCTTCGTAATAAAGACTGATCTACCCTCCCCTTACCCTACCCTGAGACCGAAAGCTCATGCGTCTGCATCTCCTTGCGGCAGCGGTCGGAGTGACCCTCGTACTGGCCGGTTGTGCCAGCAGCGGCGGCCTGCATCCGGACGGCACGCCGATTGATCCGTCCTCGCTCAAGGCCGAACGTAGCCTGGCGAATGTGCAGGTATCTGCCGCCGCATGGCCGCAGAACGATTGGTGGACCGGGCTTGGCGACCCGCAGCTCAATGCGTTGATCGCCGAAGCACTACACGACAACCCGAGCCTTGCCGTTGCCGATGCACGTGCACGCGGTGCGCAAGCTGAAGCGGGTGCCGCCGATGCCGCGCGTCAGCCCACATTGAATGTCGGTGCCAGCATTGCCGAAGCGCGCATTCCCACCACGCTGCCACCACTGGGCAACGGGCACACCGCGCCGGCCAAGTATGTCTACGGCAGCTTCAAGTGGGACCTTGATGTGTGGGGCGGTCAGCGTGCCGCCTGGGAAGCTGCCTTGGGCCAGGCTCGCGCCGCACAGATCGACGCCCAAGCTGCACGCATCGAGTTGTCCACGAATGTGGCGCGCGGTTATGTGCAGCTCGGTTACGCCTATGCGCAGCAGGATGTGGCAACAGCCGAACTGCAGCGTGCCACCGAAGCACGCGATCTGACGCATCAGCGCGTTGAGGCCGGCATCGATAACCAGATGCAGCTCAAGCAAAGCGACTCGGAAGTGGCCAGCGCACAGGGACAGAAGGCCGTTGCCGATCGCGCTATCGACGCCGCGCGCTCCGCCTTGTCGGTGTTGCTCGGTAAGGGTCCGGATCGTGGGTTGGATATCGGCCGTCCACACCTCGTGCCTTCGGATGCGTTGAGCGTGCCGTCCAATGTGTCGGTGGATCTGGTTGGCCATCGTGCTGACCTGGTTGCCGCACGCTGGCGCGTGGAAGCGGCCGGCAAGGACATCAAGTCAGCCAAGACCGCCTTCCTGCCGAATGTGAACATCGGTGCGATGGCCGGCCTGATTGCGCTCGGTGGCGGTAATTTGTTCCAGATGCCTGCGCGCTTCTACGAAGCCGCGCCGGCGATCAGCTTGCCGATCTTCGATGGCGGCCGCTTGCGCTCGAACCTCAACGGAAAGGATGCGCAGTACGACCTGGCCGTGGCGCAGTACAACCAGACCTTGGTCAGTGCGATCAACGAAGTGTCCGACGACTACGACGCAATCAACTCGCTGCAGCAGCAGGTCGATGCAGAACAGCGCGCACTGGATGCGGCCAGCGATGCATGGAAGTTGTCCGAGCAGCGCTACAAATCAGGTATCGGCAGCTATCTGGAGGCACTGAGCGTGCGCCAGCAATTGTTGGCCGCCGAACAGCGCATGGCTGCACTGCACGCGCAGCAAGTCGATCTTTCCGTGCAACTGATCCAGGCACTCGGTGGTGGCTATAGGCCACAGGCCGGCGATGCCGACGTATCCGTCACTACTCCTTCTAATCGTTCCTGAGGCAGCCCCATGTCCAGCCAGATATCACCTGCGGCCGAGAATACGGCCGTCCCGCCGCCGAAAAATAATCGGCGCTTCCTGTTGCGCCTGGTCGGCGTGATCGTGCTGCTCGGCGTGATCGCGTGGGCGCTTTGGTATTACTTCGACGGTCGTTGGTACGAAGGTACCGACGATGCTTACGTCAACGGCAACATCGTGCAGATCACGCCGCGGATCGCCGGTACGGTGGTCAGCATCGGCGCCGATGACGGCGACTTGGTGAAACAAGGCGATGTGCTGGTCAAGCTCGATCAGGCCGACGCCGATGTGGGTCTGGCCGAGGCTGGCGCCAATCTCGCCAACACCGTGCGTCGCGTACGCGGTTTGTACAGCAACGTAGCTGGCGCACAGGCTGATGTGGCGGCACGCAAGATCGCCGTGGACAAGGCGCAGGCCGACTTCAACCGTCGTCGTGATTTGGCCAAGTCCGGCGCCATCTCGGCCGAAGAGCTCTCGCATGCGCGTGACGAGTTGACCTCCGCGCAGAGTGCGTTGACGACCGTGCAGCAGCAGTTGCAGACCAGCAAGGTGCTGGTCGATGACACCGTAGTCGCCTCGCATCCTGACGTACAGGCTGCCGCCGCCAAGTACCGCTCGGCCTATCTCGATGATGTGCGCACCACCATGGTGGCGCCGGTGACGGGTTATGTCGCCAAGCGCTCAGTGCAGGTCGGTCAGCGCGTACAGCCGGGTGCTGCATTGATGGCGGTGGTGCCGCTGCATCAGGTGTGGATCGACGCGAACTTCAAGGAAACCCAGCTGACCCATATGCGTATTGGTCAGCCGGTGGACATCACCTCGGACGTCTATGGTGGTTCAGTGACCTACAAGGGCAAGGTGCAGAGCCTGGGCGTTGGCACGGGCAGCGCGTTCTCCTTGCTGCCGGCACAGAACGCCACGGGTAACTGGATCAAGATCGTGCAGCGCGTACCTGTACGCGTCGTGTTCACGGACCCCGATCAGCTGGATAAGCATCCGCTGCGGATTGGCCTGTCGCTGAATGTCGATGTCAGCCTGCACCAGGACGGCCCGATGCTGGCGCAGCAGTCGCCGACGCAGCCGGCCTTCAGCACCGACGTCTATGAGCAGCAGCTGGTCAAGGTCGATGGAATGATCGAGAAGATCATCCACGACAACATGGCTGGCAGTAAGTAAGCAACACATCGATCGTTCCCGCCCCTGCCGTCTTTGCATAAAGGCGGGGGCGACGTTCAAACGTCATCTGAATCCAAACGACACCTGGTACTGAGTAACCATGAGCGCAGTCGCGAGCAGCCAATTCCGTCCGCCCAATCTGGTGCTTTCCACGATCGGCTTGTCGCTGGCGACGTTCATGCAGGTGCTGGATACCACCATCGCCAACGTGTCGTTGCCGACTATTGCCGGCAACCTGGGCGTCAGTAACGACCAAAGCACCTGGGTGATCACGTCGTTCGCGGTGAGCATGGCCATCGCGTTGCCGTTGACCGGCTTCCTCTCACGCCGCTTCGGCGAGGTGAGGCTGTTCATCTGGAGCACGTTGCTGTTCGCGCTGACTTCGTTCCTGTGCGGCATTTCGCAAAGCATGGGCATGCTGATCCTGTTCCGTGCGATCCAGGGCGCCGTCGCTGGCCCGATGTATCCGATTACGCAGAGTCTGCTGATATCAATCTATCCACCGGCCAAACGAGGCATGGCGCTAGCCTTGCTCGCGATGGTCACGGTGGTGGCGCCTATTGCGGGCCCCATTCTCGGTGGCTTGATCACCGACAATTATTCGTGGCCCTGGATTTTCTTCATCAACGTGCCGATCGGCATCTTCGCCAGCATGGTGGTGGCGAACCAGATGAAGGGTAAAGTCGAGCAGACCACGCGTCCGAAGATCGACTACGTGGGTTTGATCACGCTGATCATCGGCGTGGGCGCACTGCAGATCGTGCTCGATAAGGGCAACGACGACGATTGGTTTAATTCCACCTTCATCATCGTCACCAGCATTGTCTCAGCGATCTCGCTAGTGATCTTCATGATCTGGGAGCTCACTGACAAGGAGCCCATTGTCGATCTGCGCCTGTTCCGCCATCGCAACTTCAGGGCTGGCACCCTGGCGCTGGTGTTGGCTTATGCGGCGTTCTTCGCGATAGGTCTGTTGGTGCCGCTGTGGTTGCAGCAGAACCTGGGTTACACCTCGACTTGGGCGGGTTATGCCACTGCACCGCTTGGCATACTTCCCGTGCTGTTGACCTTCTTCGTGGGCAAGTACGCAACCCGGATTGATCTGCGCATTCTGGCCTCGACGGCATTCATTGCCATGGGCGCCACCTGCTTCATGCGTTCGGACTTCTATCTCGGCGTCGACTTCTATCACGTAGCCATGGTGCAACTGTTCCAGGGCTTCGGTGTGGCGCTGTTCTTCATGCCGGTGTTGACCATTCTGCTGTCGGATCTGCAACAGAACGAGATTGCCTCCGGTGCGGGTGTCGCTACCTTTTTACGTACGTTGGGCGGTAGCTTTGCCGCGTCACTGACCACCTTCATGTGGAATCATCGCGCCATCGTCCACCATGCTCAGCTGACCGAGCACATCACGCCTTACGATCCGACCACGCAGGCCGCGATGAGCACGCTGGGAGGGGGCGATACCCAAACCGCGGGCGCCATGATCAATCAGATGATCACCCAGCAAGGATTCCAGATCGCCTTCAACGAAGTGTTCCACGTGCTGGGCTGGATCTTTATCAGTCTGATCTTGGTGGTCTGGCTGGCCAAGCCGCCATTTAGCGCCAAAGCAGGTGCGTCGACATCGGGTGGTCACTGAGTTTGTCTAGAGCCTATGCCGCAAGCCAGCAAAGGCTCTAGGCTGTTCCGCCAGGATGGCAGAGATGGGTGTAATGCAGACGGTCGATGTACGCGTGAAGTGGGCTGCATGGAAGGACTTCCTGCACGGCGAAGGGCTGTCATGGCTGTTCGTCGTGAAGGTATTGCTGGCCTCGCTGATGGCGCTATGGCTGGCGCTGCGTTTTGCTTTGCCGCAGCCCTACACCGCCATGCTTACCGTATTCATCGTGATGCGGCCGCAATCCGGTCTGGTGTTGGCGAAAAGCTTTTATCGCACCATCGGTACGCTAGCTGGCGCGGCCGCCGCGTTGTTGCTTTTCGCCCTGGTGCCGCAGCAGCGTGTGTTGTTTCTGCTCGGGTTGGCGTTATGGGTGGGCGTGTGCACCTTTGGTGCCGCGCGCTATCGTAATTTCGCTTCGTATGCTTTTGTTCTGTCGGGCTATACCGCCTGCATCATCGGCCTGCCCGCCACGCAAGCCCCTGCCGGCATTTTCGAAGATGCAGTAGCGCGTGTGTCGGAGGTGATGCTGGGCATTCTGTGTGCCGGCGTCATCAGTGACGGATTCTTCCCGCAACAACTGCGCGATGTATTGGTGCGCATGGTGCGGACGCGGTTCGTGCAGTTCACGCACTACAGCCATCAGGCACTAACCGGCGCGCTGGATCATGCGCAGATCGAGGCGCGCTGGAGTGCTTTTGTCACCGATGCCATTGGCGTTGAAGCGCAGCGCAGTTCAACCATCTTCGAGAATCCGCAGACTCGCGCACGCAGTGCCATGGTGGAGCGACTCAATCTCGAATTCATGGACGCCAATACACGATTGCTGCGCTTGCATCACTGGATGCATCGTTTGCGCTTACGCTGCAGTTCGTTAAACGAGTTGGCACCAGATGCCGACGCAGCGGCAACCGTCGCTGCGGTCGAGGCGTTGTACCAGCCGCTCGCTGCGGCATTGCATGTCGATCTGAGCGAGCACACGGGTGAGCATGCGCGTGATTTGGCGCTCGCAATCTCACATTTCCGCACTGATTTGCCGACACATGCGGCTGCACATCGCGTGGAGCTGAGTGAGTCTGCGCAAAATGATTTTGAAGTGGCGCTCACCCTTCTCGACGACTATGCGCGCGAAATGCAGCGCTATGCGGCGACCTATGCCACGTTGCGCAGTGCACCTGTGCTGGCTGATGCCGTCACGACGGAGGCAGTATCCAAGCGGCACGCCTTTGTGCCGCATACCGACACCTTGGTCGATGCACTTACTGGCATGCGAGCGGGGCTGACATTGCTAATCGGCACGGTGATCTGGATTCTCACGGCCTGGCCGAGCGGCTTGGGCATGGTGATTCTGAGTACGGTCTTCGTCGCGTTATACGGCTCCAGTCCCAATCCCATCAGCTCGCTGCGACTGTTGGTCATTGGCTTTCTGCTTGCCGCGGTTTGCGCGATGTTTTGC
>JBARCX010000156.1:0-9425 GCA_049794535.1 Rhodanobacter sp. | reverse complement strand
GGCAATCGCCTGCAACCCCGCCACGCCGGCGCCGATCACCAACACACGTGATGGACGAATCGTGCCAGCCGCCGTGGTCAACATCGGAAAGAACTTCGGTGCCGCCTCCGCAGCGATAAGCATCGCGCGATAACCCGCCACCGCAGCTTGCGAACTGAGTACATCCATCGCTTGTGCACGTGTAGTACGCGGCAGCAGCTCTAACGAAAATGCGGTCAATTTGCGCGCGGCCAAAGAAGCCAGGCGATCTGCCGCAGCGTAGGGTCGCAGCTGACCGATCACCACAACCCCTTCGCGTAGTCGGCCGTACACCGCATCGTCTGGCGGCAATACGCAACCGAGCACATCGGCCTGCGCCAACACAGCCTCTGCGTCGGCGAATTCGACATCCGCATAACTGCTGTCCGGGAAACCCGCTGCCGTACCCGCTCCGCGCTCAAGCAACACGCGAATGCCCTTTCCTTGCAGTTTCTTTGCTACTTCCGGTGTGATCGCAACACGCCGCTCGCCAGCGGCAGTTTCGCGCAATGCAGCCACGGTGATCGGCATGGGGCACCCTCGGCGGAATAGTCTCCGCATCCTAGCCTAAGAATCCGTACACGGTCTTCTTCCCACCACTTGCCCGCCTACCGATCGAGCGCAGTAGACTGGCCCGCCGCAAGCACCACCCACCGTGCCACGGGGTCCGCACTGGAGATCCCGATGTCCGATAAGCCGAACTTCTCTGATCCACTGGTTGCCCTTGCGTACGCAGCTCGCGAGGCAGCCTATGCGCCCTACTCGCACTTCCAGGTCGGGGCCGCCGTACTGACCCACGACGGCAGCTACTTCAACGGCTGCAATGTCGAGAACGCTGCCTACGGCCTGTGCAACTGCGCCGAGCGCACCGCTTTGTTCGCCGCGGTCGCAGCCGGTTGTCGCCCGGGTGACTTTGCCAAACTAGCAGTCATTGCCGACACGCCCAGCCCAGTCAGCCCTTGTGGTGCCTGCCGCCAAGTGCTGGCCGAACTATGCGACGCCACCATGCCGGTGTGGCTAGCGAATCTCGCCGGCGACATACAGCAAACAACGGTGGCACAGCTGCTGCCTGGTGCCTTCACGCTGCCTGCACGACAGTAATTCACCACGCGCGATTCGCTACAACGAAGCCACGCCGTTAGCATTGAACACCTTGCACCCACGGATCCGCCCATGTCTTCCCCGCTATCCCTGCTGCAGCAACGCCACTCCGTCCCCTCACGCCAACTCGGCGAACCGGCACCCGACGACGCCACGCTGAAGGCACTATTGGAAGCAGCGATTCGCGTGCCTGACCACGGCAAACTCGTGCCGTTCCGGCTGATCCTGTTACGTGGTGACGCCAAACTGCGCTTCGGTGAGCAACTGGCCGAAAAAGCGATTCAACGCGACCCCAATCTGCCGGAATCCAAGCGCGAAAAGGAACGCTATCGCTACACCTTCGCCCCGCTGGTCGTCGTGGTGATCGCACGGGTTTACCCCGAAAGCTCAATTCCAGACATCGAACAGAAACTGTGCGCTGGCAACGTGGCCTACAACCTGCTGCTCGGCGCACATACTCTCGGCTATGGCGCGCAATGGCTGACCGGCTGGGCCGCCTACGATGCTGACGTAGCACAGCTTCTCGGCCTGGACGGCCATGAGCACGTGATCGGCTTCGTCCACATAGGCACCCCGCAAATCGATGTACCCGACCGCGACCGACCCGCGCTGG
Organism: Rhodanobacter sp.; assembly: GCA_049794535.1. Lineage (GTDB taxonomy): Bacteria > Pseudomonadota > Gammaproteobacteria > Xanthomonadales > Rhodanobacteraceae > JBARCX01. The sequence continues at coordinate 7,693 of JBARCX010000156.1, read as the reverse complement.
ACGACCTACTGAGCACGTGGGCGCCGTGAGCACGAATAGCCGTCCAGCCGTCCACCTTGTGGACGGTAGTCTCTACGTATTTCGCGCATGGCACTCCATGCCCAACGAATTCCATGACGCCGATGGTCACCCAATCAACGCGGTGCATGGCTTCACCCGTTTCCTATGCGAACTGTTGGAGCGTACCCGCCCCGAACACATCGCCGTTGCGTTTGACGCCTCGCTCACCACCTCGTTTCGCAACGCGATCTACCCGGCTTACAAGGCCAATCGCGAGCTTCCGCCACCGGATCTGGAACACCAGTTCGTGCTGTGCCGCGAAGTAGTTTCGGTACTCGGCATCCCCGTGTTGATCGACCACAACTACGAAGCCGACGACTTGATCGGCAGCTCGCATTGGAGTCTGCGTGAACACGGCTTCCGCAGCGTGATCGTGTCGGCCGACAAGGATTTCGGCCAACTGCTCGGCGAGCATGACGAGCAATGGGACTACGCGCGAAATCTACGCTGGGGTCCGGCCGGCGTGTTCGAAAAGCTCGGCGTGCACCCACACCAGGTCGCCGATTACCTCGCACTGTGCGGTGATGCGGTAGACAACATTCCCGGCGTACCCGGTGTTGGCGCGAAAACCGCCGCGGCGCTACTCACCCACTTTGGAAGCCTCGACGCACTGCTTGACCGCGTCGACGAAGTCGCCTTTCTACGCATTCGCGGCGCTGCCAGTTGTGCTGCAAAGCTGCGCGAACACGGAGAGTCCGCACGCCTCTACCGTCGACTCACCCGCATCGCACTCGATGCACCGATTGCCACCGGTGCCGATGCGCTGCGTCGTCAAGCCGGCGCACCCGACCAGCTTGAAGCTCTGTGCGAGCGACTACGCTTTGGTCCGCTGACACGTACTCGCCTGAAGTCCTTGATCGACTAGGCATGGCAATCCGTAGGTTGGCGGTGAGCGAATGCGAACCCCAACGTCAACGCATCCCAACGTTGGGTGTCGTCTTGTTCCACCCAACCTACCAAGCTCATAAGTCCAGCACCTAACTAAACGGTGCTATTCGTCGTGTCCACCCCTGGTCGGCAGCGTGTCAAGCAACAGAAGCGATATACGAAAGACCATCGTCAACCGTAAGCGCTACAAGTTAGCTCGTCCGCGTGGATAACCGATAAATCGGGGGATAACACCTCTTATTCGTTAGCCATCATTGCTGCACCGTCTTCATCCCAGGGGATCACTGCGTGAAAGCTCCAGACTTTGCAAACAGCCTTACTAATCGATTGGGTATTCGTACTGCCGTTATTGCTGTTGTCGTAGCGGCCGCGCTCTCCAGCAGCGTTTTTGTGGTCTCACCGAGTGAGGAAGCTGGTGTCCGCTGGATGGGTGGCACCGTAATGACGCAGATGCCACTCACCACCGGCATGCACCTGAAGGTGCCGTTTCTCGAAGATGTCGATCGTCTGCAAACAAGTCGATCGCTCTACACGCTGAGCGGATTGCAGGTTTACACGAACGACAATCAAATCGTCACGCTCGATGTAAGTGTCATCTATCAAATTCCGAGTGGTGCCGTACTCAACCTGCTGTACCACGTAGGGCGCGCGGGCAATGTCGATATTGAGCAAACGCTACTCCCCGTGGTGCGTGACCGGGCTCTGGCCGCATTTGCTCGCTACAACACGCTGACGATTTCCGATCAACGATCGCAGATCACCCTTCAAATGAAGAAGGAAATTGGCGAGGCGCTAAATCGCCTGTTCGGCGTCGACGTCATTGACGTGCAGTTGACCGGCATCCATTACTCGCCCGTCTTCGATCAATCCATTGAGGCTGCCGTGCGCGCCAAAGCGGAAGCGGTTGAAGCTGAGAACACGGTGCAGAAAAAGAAATTCGAGGGCGAGCAGAAAACCGTAACGGCTGGTGCCGAGGCGCAGGCCGCGGTGGAAACCGCGAAGGGTAAAGCCGAAGCTATCGTCGTCGAGGCAGATGCACAGGCCAAAGCCATCGAATCTGTTGGCACAGCACTCAAAGGCAATCCGGAGTACGCGCACTTCTATGGCCTACAGCGTTGGAATGGAATACTCCCGCAAGTGACTTCCGGCGGCACACCGCTCGTCGATTTACGCGACAAGGGTGACTCTCCGAAATAGCATCTACCGGGAAAGATCAGCATATTGGGGGCACGTAAATGCCCCCAATAATGACGCCCGACTCGCAGCAGACGACACGTCTGGCACCGGTTGCTTTCGCCATTCATTTTCCAGCCAGCTACTGAGCGCGTATCCGCGTAACCTTGCGCAGCTTCACCCCTCTTTACGCCGAGCGCGCCGACGATGCACGAGAAGACCACTGAACCGCACACCCGTGCGGCGCTTCCGCTTGCGCCCTCGTTGGACGCAACGCTTTCTGCTGCACATATGCCACGGCAATTCCGGCCATTGGATGGTCGCGTGTTCTGGATCGCCTGCCTGGCCATGGTGCTGGGTGCGGCAGTGGCACTGGTCGCGCGCCTGCTCACGGCACTGATCGGGTTCTTCACCAACCTCGCGTTCTATGGTCGCGTGAGCTTCGATTTCAGCAGCCCAGCGGGCAATCACCTTGGCCTGTGGGTGATCCTGGTACCGGTTATCGGCGGACTTATCGTTGGCGTCATGGCGCGCTGGGGTTCGCGTGCGATCCGTGGTCACGGCATTCCCGAAGCCATGGAGCAGGTGCTGCTCAATGAGAGCCGCATTCCGCCCCGGCTGACTTGGCTCAAGCCCGTATCGTCGGCCATCGCCATCGGCACCGGTGGTCCGTTTGGCGCGGAAGGCCCGATCATTGCCACCGGCGGCGCACTCGGCTCTCTGCTCGGCCAGCTCCTGCATGTAACCGCCGATGAGCGTAAAACGCTGCTTGCTGCCGGTGCGGCAGCCGGTATGGCGGCGGTGTTCTCCGCACCGGTATCTGCTGTGCTGCTGTCGATCGAGCTGCTGTTGTTCGAGCGTCGCGCACGCTCATTGATTCCCGTCGCACTGGCTGCCGTCATCGGCACCGGTGTGCGTTATGTGCTCGAAGGCAACGAGCCGATGTTCCCGTTACCGGGCCTCGCCTCTCCCGGCCTACCCGCGATTGCCACCTACGTCTTGCTGGGGCTGCTGGTGGGCATAGTGAGCGTAGGCGTTACCAAGCTCACCTATGCCATCGAAGATGGATTCGAGAAGTTGCCGATCCACTGGATGTGGTGGCCCGCCATAGGCGGCATCGTGGTCGGCGTGGTCGGCTACTTCATGCCGCTCACGCTAGGCGTGGGCTATAGCAATATCGCTGCAGTGCTCGCGGGCCAGCTCAGCCTTGCCGGCATGATCTCACTCTGTCTGCTCAAGCTTTTGTCCTGGTCGGTAGCACTCGGCAGCGGCACCTCGGGCGGTACGTTGGCACCACTATTCACGATCGGCGGGGCATTGGGCGGTGCGATGGGCATCCTGCTGGTCACATGGGCGCCTTGGCTGCATGTCGATCCACGCATGGCGGCGCTGGTGTGCATGGCGGCGATTTTCGCCGGTGCCTCACGCGCCTTTTTGACCTCAGTGGTATTCGCCTTCGAAACCACCCAGCAGCCCCACGGCTTGCTGCCCTTGCTGGGTGCTTGCGCCGCGGCCTACCTGATTTCGGGCCTGATGATGCGCAACACCATCATGACCGAGAAAATCGTGCGGCGTGGCGTGCGTGTTCCGTCGGATTACGCCGCCGATTATCTCGATCAGATCTACGTGCGCGATGCATGCAGCCGCGAGGTGGTGAGTTTGCGAGCTGACCAGTCTCTGTCCGAAGTTCGCCAATGGTTGGGTGCAGGCAGCGCCTCTGCCAAGCATCAAGGCTTCCCGGTGTTGAGCGACAACAACCAACTGCTCGGCGTGGTCACCCGCAGGGATCTGCTCGACCCTACGACATCCGACGATGCAACGGTTGGCTCGCTCGTTCGCCGTTCGCTGCTGGCCGTTCAAGAACACCACACGCTACGCGAAGCGGCCGATCACATGGTCGAAGCCGATGTCGGCCGACTCGTTGTGCTCAGCAAAGACGACCCGAGCCGCATGGTCGGCATGCTTACCCGCGGCGATCTGCTGGCAGCCCATGCGCAACGGTTGCGCGAAGCGCGTCGGGTTTCTCGTCATCTTGGCTCGAAGCCCATCGCAGGCGGGACGGCTTAACACCATGCCGACCTCAGATCGGGGTCGACAAGCCCGCTCACCACAGCGGTTGTAGGCGTCATACAGACACGGCACCATCGGCAGATTACCGATGGTGCCCGAATCAATGAACCCACTTGCTAGCCATATCCCCACCGACGCCAACGCCCCGGTGGAAACGCTCTATCAAGGCCGCTGGCTGAGCCTACGCAAGCGCGGCCGTTGGGAGTTCGCTGAGCGCAATAATCCTGGTGGCGCGGTGATCATCGTGGCGGTCACGCCGGAAGACTGCATTCTATTCGTCGAGCAATACCGCGTACCCATTCAGCAGCGCACCATCGAGATGCCGGCCGGCCTGGTCGGTGATCTGGCCGCGCAAGCCGATGAGGGCACGCTGCTGGCTGCGCAACGCGAGCTGGAAGAGGAAACCGGTTACCGCTGTGGGCACCTGGAATTCATCCACGAGGGGCCATCGTCTTCCGGCATGAGTACAGAAATCATCGCCTTCGTGCGCGCCTGGGATCTGGTCAAAGTCGGCCCCGGCGGCGGCGATGAAAGCGAGAACATCGTGGTGCACGAAGTCCCCCGTCACCAAGCCGGCGACTGGTTGTTCGCCCGCGCTGCCGAAGGCTATTCGATCGACCCGAAGCTATTCGCAGGGTTGTGGTTTCTCGAGCACGCAAAAAAGCTAACGCGACTCACATAACGCCTATGCGATGATCCGCCCATGCAAGGCGTACCAGGCCAATTCGACCATCTACGGGATTCCGCGGAGTTTCGGCACCCAGTGCATCGCGCAGGCATCGAGCTCTACCGCGCGCATATCGTGCGGCATGCATTCGACATGCACAGTCACGACGGCTTTGGTCTCGGCGCCATCGAATCAGGGGTGGAACGTTTCCGCTATCGCGGAGCTGATCACCTAGCCCCACCCGACTCCGTCGTGATGATGAATCCCGATGAGCTGCATACCGGTCGCGCCGAAACCGAGAACGGCTGGCATTACCGCATGCTGTACATCGAGCAGGCTGCCATCGAGGAAGTTACCGGCGAACCCGGCTGGTGGTTTGGTGACGTGGTGCGCGAAGACATGCCCAGTGCACGCCGCGTCACCGCACTGCTCAACGCGTTATGGCAAGCCGACGAGCCGCTGGCTTTCGACAGCCTGCTGTTTTCCCTGCTCGGCCAATTTCGCCAGCACGCCCGCGTGCCTCGTGCAGCACAGGCCGACCGAGCCGCACGCTTCACACCGGTGATCGACTATCTGCATGCACACCTGGCCAACCGCCTCACGCTCAACGAACTGGCCGCCGTCGCTGGACTCAGTCCGTTCCACTTTCTACGCATGTTCCAGGCGCAGTACGACGTTTCGCCACAACAAATGCTGATGGCATTTCGACTCGCCGAAGCGAAGCGACGCCTCACTGCGGGCGAGCCACCTGCCCAGGTCGCTGCAGCGGCAGGTATGACGGATCAGGCTCATCTGACGCGCGCCTTCATGCGTCGATACGGTGTGACACCCGCGCGTTATCAACGGCAGGTTTGCCGCTGAATCTGTAGGTTTATCGCAATCTGGTACAAGACGCCCGTACTCAGATCGTCCACGCTAAGCCCATGTGGACAGGAACACTCTATGCATTCGCTGCCGGCCTGATGTGGGGGCTGGTTTTCATCGCGCCGCTCTTATTGCCGGAATACCCGCCCGCGCTGCTTTCGGTCGGCCGCTACCTGGCCTTCGGGTTAATCGCACTGCCACTGGCATGGTTCGACCGCAATGCCTTGCGCCAACTAAACCGCGCTGATTGGCTGGAAGCAAGCAAGCTCGCCGCCGTCGGCGGCCTGCTCTATTACCTATGCCTGGCCAGCGCCATCCAGCGCGCAGGTGGGCCACTGCCCACGATGATCATCGGTACCCTGCCGGTGGTCATCGCGATATCCGCCAACCTGCGCAATGCCAAGCGCGACGGCCGCTTGCCATGGGCGCGACTCGCACCTTCGCTCGTGTTGATTGCTGTCGGCATCGCCTGCGTGAATCAGGTCGAATTAAACGCACTACGCAGCGATACACACGCCGATCTCACCCGCTACGCTACCGGCGCCTTGCTCGCATTTATATCCGTCGCCTGCTGGACCTGGTATCCGCTGCGCAATGCCGACTGGCTACGCCATCATGTTGACCGCAGCCCGCGCACCTGGGCCACGGCACAAGGCGTCGCCACCCTACCGCTGGCATTCCTGGGTTACGTTATTTTGTGGGCCGGCATGGCCATCAGTGGCCACCACTTCGCGATGCCTACCGGGCCACGCCCGGCATATTTCATTGCCCTGATGGTCGCCATCGGCTTGTTCGCCTCCTGGCTGGGAAGCCTATGCTGGAACGAAGCCAGCCAGCGCCTGCCGACCGCACTAGCCGGGCAATTAATTGTGTTCGAGACCCTGGCCGCCTTGACCTACGCCTTCATCCTGCGCGGCAAAATGCCTGAACCACAAACCCTGTTCGGCGTCACCCTATTGGTCATCGGGGTGATCTGGGCCGTACGCGTCAAACCCGAGGCTGTGCCCGGCCATAGCGAGGCAACAATCATCGACGAGTGAATGCCCGTTACGCGAGGCTTTCGAGCAGGCTCTAAAGATCCATACGCAGCTGCCGATGTAGAGCGTGTCGACACTATTACCGCCTCTCTAGCCCGGATGGACTCCCTCCCATGAAAAAACTGCTCGCCTCCGCTCTCTTCCTACTCATCCCACTGAGCGCACACGCAGCCTGCTCCGCCAGCGACTTCACGGTCGAGAACTTCAAGATGAAGCCCGCCGGTGGCAGCGGTAGCTCGCTACGCTTGAGCCTCAGCGGCCAGCTGGTGAACCACTGCGCCACGGCTGCCGCTGCACAGGTAAAGATCGAAGCCAAGGATGCCAGCGGTGGCGTGGTACAGAGCAAACAAGGCTGGCCCGCCGGCACCTCGAACATCGCTCCGGGTCAGTCGGTGGATTTCGACCTCGGCCGTCTATTCCGCTATCAGTCCGAAATGCAGAACTTCACCGTCAGCGTTGCCGACGTGCGCACCTGGTGAATCACCGAGTACCGAAACTGCACGATCTTGGCCCTGCAAGGGGCCATTTTTTTGTCTGGCTGTTGGAGCGCAGTTTCGACCGCCTACCGATCAGCGCCTGCGCTGACGCTTTTCGCTTGTCGTCCCTGCGCAGGCAGGACAAGCGCGAAGCGCGCAGAACGTCCGTAGGACGGCCCCGAAGGGGTGAGCGCAGCGAATCGCCCAGTGGTGTGGTCGCGACAACCGAGCGCTATCGCTAGTGTGCCGCTTACGCAGCGGGCGTTTCGAACCCCTTCCGGGGTCCGAGTCACCTTTCTTTGCTGGCCCAAAGAAACGTAACCCAAAGAAATGGCCTTATAAGCTCATAGCGATATGTGGGATACGAGCCTGTAGGGCGGCGCCAGATGGATAGGGCGCGTTCTACGGTCATACGCAGCCGCTACACCGCAACGCGCCGTAACGGAGAGGACTTAAGG
>JBARCX010000155.1:0-1937 GCA_049794535.1 Rhodanobacter sp. | reverse complement strand
GTCCAACTTCTACCGCGCTCTGAACTAGTGGCAAAGTGTCAATCGTGGTTCACCAAATGTGACGAAGAACCTTCCGATGGGTTCTTCGTCACATTTGGTGAAGGATTGTGATGTTTCCGGGGGATTTGAGGAGATTGGATTTCAGTCGGCATTCACGACGCGCAGCCGGAGCAGATCAAATTTAGCGCGGCCGTACATGGAGCGTTTGATTAGCTTAAGTCGGTGAACATGCCCTTCGACTGGTCCGTTGCTCCAAGGTTGTTGAAGGGCGGCAAGTAGCGCAGCTTCGTCGTGGCAGAGGTGTTTTGCGAAGCTCGCCAGCAGACTGCCTTTTGCGCTGTCCTTCCAGTTGGGCCAAGCTACTCCATCTCGTTGCCGAATTATGCGGACGAACTCCCGCGCCAGATCAGCGCAGGTTGCGATTTCCGTCGACCGTCGACATAGTTCTGCGATGTAGGTGCGTGCATCTTCTGGCTCCTTCAGGAGAATCCAAGCTGTTTGCCGTGGGGACGAAGGCTGCGGCGAGGAAGAAGGAGTTTGATGCCTTGTGCGGTGGCGTCGTGAGCCGAAGTGGCTCCGAACCCAACGCCTGACGATAGGCGATTGGCCGGTAAAACCTCGCGCACGTAATTCATGCCAGAGCTGAGTAGCATTGTGACATCCCTCGTTCCAGCGCTGCTCAAGGTACTCGCGATATCGATCGACTTTGGATCTGCGCTCTGCAGGCCTTCGCTCTGGAAATACCTGAGCGCGGATCCAGCGGCGAATCGTTCGTATGCCGACATCGCAGCTACGGGCGATTTCACGCTGAGTGACACCTTTGCGGACTTGCTCCATGACGGCCTCATAGATTGCCAGACGATGTTCTCTATTCTGCCTTTGCTTAGCTTGGTTCCGAGGGGTCGGCTTGTCCGCGTCTGCCGGTGGAAGAGTCGAAGGTGTGTCTGGCTTCTTTGCCAAAGCTCGTGCGGTCTCGGACAACAGGCGATGGTGTGGCACGAGAGCGCCGATGAACGCCTCTGTCAGGTTGTGAAGCAGGTGCCAACGATCAGCAACTTGCACAGCTTGCGGCACAGCCGCTGTTGCTGCTTGAGCATACAAGCTGGCGCGATCGCGACTGACAATCTCCGTTCCAGGATGAGCACGAAGCCATTGCGCGGTGCTTTCTGCACTGCGGTCCGGCAATAGATCAACGACCTTACCGCGTTCCAGGTCACAGAGAATCGTGCCGTATCGATGACCCTTGCGCCACGCCCAGTCATCGATGCCCAAGACCCGCGGCCCCTGAGCGGAAGTCTTTATCAGCTTGCGGCGCAACTGACGAAGAAGTGTCGAACCGCTGGCCAGGATGCCGAGTTGTTTCGCCAGGCGAGATCCTGCGGATCCGCCCAACGCGCTTGTGATCTGCTGTAGCGACACGCTCAACCGGCACGTGCGCCGCGAGTACCGTAGCACGGTTTTCGGCAGCCGCTCCGTGAATATCTGCTGCCCACAGTCTTCGCTATCGCAGAAGAACCGGCGCACGCGCAGCTCGATCCGCACCGGGATCCCTTCCCACGGCAGATCACTCAACCTTCGTCTGTAACGGCTGTGAATGCGCTGTGTTTCTTGATGGCATACTGGGCAACGGCTACCCTTGCCCGTCGCTCGAAGCACCATGACGAGCCGAGTATTGTTCTCGACCATCAGCTGATCCAACGCCACTTCATCGGCATCCGGTACCAATGTTCGTCGCTCCATCGGTATGAACCGGAGACCGCCAGAGCCTGTCCAACTTCTACCGCGCTCTGAACTAGTGGCAAAGTGTCAATCGTGGTTCACCAAATGTGACGAAGAACCCCTCCGTAATCGCCGTCGTCAACTGCGGCAACCGTTGCAGCGTCGCCAGTTCGTCCAGCACGAACCATGTCTTCCGCGCCCCGCTCCCGCCCTCGTTC
>JBARCX010000154.1:0-22748 GCA_049794535.1 Rhodanobacter sp. | reverse complement strand
GGCCAGCACGACGCCAAGCGCGCCGAGGCGGTAGCTCTGCGCAGCCGCTGGCGCCGCATGCAGTTGGAACCGGCGATGCGCAACGAGATCACGCCGAAGAACATCCTGATGATCGGGCCTACCGGTGTCGGCAAGACCGAAATCGCACGCCGCCTGGCCACGCTGGCGAATGCGCCGTTCGTGAAGGTGGAAGCGACCAAGTTCACCGAGGTGGGCTATGTCGGCAAGGATGTGGAATCGATTGTTCGCGACCTGGCCGATGTGGCCTACAAGCTGACCCGTGAGCAGGCAATGAAGCGCGTGCGTACACAGGCCGAAGACCGTGCTGAAGACCGCATTCTCGATGCCTTGCTGCCACGCCGACAGGCGCCGGCCGACTGGAGCCACGACACCGCCACGCCAGCGATCGATAGCGATACCCGCCAGAAGCTGCGCAAGCAGCTGCGCGATGGGGCACTGGACGACCGCGAGATCGAGCTGGATTTCGCCACGAATGTAGGCGTCGAGATCATGTCGCCTCCAGGTATGGAGGAGATGGGTCAGCAGCTACGCCAGATGTTCCAGAGCATGGGTGGTGCGAAGTCGCAGCAGCGCAAGCTGCCGATCAAGCTCGCACGTCCGATGCTGATCGACGAAGAAGCCGGCAAGTTGCTCAACGATGACGATATCCGTGCACAGTCGGTGGACGCCGCCGAACAGAACGGCATCGTGTTCATCGATGAAATCGACAAGATCGCGCAGCGCTCCGAATGGGGCGGTGCCGGCGTATCACGCGAAGGTGTGCAGCGCGACCTGCTGCCACTGGTAGAGGGCTCTACCGTCTCCACCAAGTACGGCCCGATCAAGACCGACCATATGCTGTTCATCGCCTCGGGCGCGTTCTCGCTGGCCAAACCATCGGACCTGATTCCAGAGCTGCAGGGCCGCTTGCCGATCCGGGTGGAGCTGTCGGCGCTGAGCGTGAATGACTTCAAGCGCATCTTGCGCGAACCGCATAACGCGCTGACCAAACAGTATGTTGCGCTACTCGGTACCGAAGGCGTGACCATCGAATTCACCGATGCGGGCATCGACCGACTGGCCGAGGTGGCTTTCCAGGTCAATGAGACCACCGAGAACATCGGCGCCCGTCGCCTGCATACGGTGATGGAGCGTCTGCTGGAGAAGATCTCCTACGAGGCTGCTGACAAATCCGGCGAAAAATACCTAATTGACGCCGAACATGTCGATAAAAGCCTGGGAACACTCGTCAAAGACGAAGATCTTAGACGTTACATCCTGTAAACATGGGGAAAGGCCTCATCGGTTAAAATATCGCCAATGGGCAAGATCATTGAACTGAAGACCACCGGCCAGCGAGCACAGTTGCGCGAAGCGCAACAGAAGCAGCACCTGATCCGGTTATGGCGCGGCGAACTCGAACACGGCAGCTTTTGCGGCTTTGTGGGTGGTGTTGGTCGCGAATTCCTCCTGCTATGGGTTGTCGGCGACGGCATCACCTATGACGGGATGTATGTGATGCGTCACCGCGATGTCAGCGAGCTGGAAGCACCGGACAAGCACGCTGTCTTCATGCAGAAGGCGTTGGAGCTCAAGCAGCTACGGCCGCAACCGCTGAGCAGCTTTCCGCTGGATGGCATTCGCGAAGTCGTGCAGGCCGCTGGCGCCATGGCACCGGTGATTGGTGTGCATGTGGATAGCGAGGAAGAGGCCGAGGTCTGCTACATCGGCCGACTGGTCAGCGTCGAAGAAGACGGCTTCAACATGCAGGAGATCAGCCCCGACGCCGAATGGCTGCGCGAGGCATCGTTCTTCAGCTGGGACGAGGTTTCCACCGTCAGCATCGAGGACGGCTACGCGCAGTCACTGCTCGCTGTCGCAGGCCTGCCGCCGCCGCTGGAACAAGGCGATTCGGGTGTGGGTCACGCGCACTGATAGCGCTGTAAAACAACCTGTTAAAGCTACCGCCCGCCGCTCATCACGGCGGGCGATTTGCTTTCAGGGACTCACAGCAGGCGCAGCACCCTTCACCTGCTGCTCGAAGAAATCGTCGATCAGGTGATACACGTGGCTGCGTTGACCGGGTAGGTTCAAGCCGTGCTTGCCGCCGGGGTAGGTCATCAGCTGGAACTGCTTACCGCGCTGCTGCAACGCCGCCATCAACTCGGTGGAGTTGAGGAACAGCACGTTGTCATCCGCCATGCCATGCACCAGGTAGAGCTTGGCGGTGAGGCCATCGAGCCAGGCGAGTGGCGCGCTACGCGTGTAACCGGCTTCGTTGTCTTGCGGGCGACCGAGGTAACGCTCGGTATAGAACGTGTCGTAGAGCTTCCAGTTGGTCACCGGCGCGACCGCTACACCGCCGACCAGCTCATCGGATGCCTTGGCCAGCAACATGGTGGTGAGGTAACCGCCGAAGCTCCAGCCGAAGACACCGATCCGTTTGCCATCCACCCAGGGTTGAGTCTTCAACCACTGGATGCCGACCAGCTGATCGTCGACTTCGGCCGCGCCGAACTGCTGGTAAATCGGTGCTTCGAACGCATGCCCACGTCGCGCCATGCCGCGATTGTCCAGGCTGAAGACGACAAAGCCCTGCTGCGCCATGTATTGGTTGAAATAGTCGCCCCAGCCGTCGGCCACCAGCTGTACATCCGGGCCGCCGTAGTAGGTGTCGAATACCGGGTATTTCTTAGTCGGATCGAAATTCAGCGGCTTATACACGCGGTAGTACAAGATCTGGCCGTCGCTCGCCTTGAGGGTGCCGAATTCAGGCTTGATCAGGCTATCGCGATAAGGCCAGAACGGATGCTGCTCGTCGAGCTTGTTCTGTTCGATCCAGGCGATGAAGCGCCCATCCGGCTGATGCACGCTCACTTGGGGTGGCGTCTCGGCATTGGAAAAGGTGTCGACGTAGAAGCTCGCATCCTTGGCGAAGACGGCGACGTGCGAGCCTGCGCCCTGACTGATCCGCTTCGGCGTTGTGGCATCGCTGCCATCGAGCTTGAGCGCATAGATCTGTCGATCCGGCACAAAGTCGCGGTTGGAGCTGACGTAAACCCGGCCATGCGTTTCGTCGACGGCAAGCAGGCCGTCGATGGGCCAATCGCCTTGATCGATCGCGTGCTTGAGTTTTCCATCGAGCCCATAGAGGTACAAGTGATGGAAACCCGTACGCTCACTGCCCCAGATAAAGCCTTTGTCGTTATCGAGAAAGGTCAGGTCATCGTTGAGGTTGATCCAGGTGTTGCTGGTTTCGGTCAGCAGGGTGCGCTGCGCCAGTGTGGTCGCGTCGACCAGCTGCAGATCCAGCTGTTGCTGATTACGCGGCATGCGCTGATAACTGAGCTGTTTGCCGTCAGGTAACCACTGCACGCGGGTGAGGTAGATGTCCTGATCCACTGCGGCGTGATTCGATTCCAAATCGATCCAGCGCGCTTCGCCCCCGGTGGGTGCAATCAAGCCCAGTTTCACTTGTACGTTGGGATCGCCTGCAAAGGGGTAGCGCTGCTTCACCACATCAGTGCGGTCGGCATAAATCTCGAAGCGTCGGGTGACGGGCACATGGGCCTCATCGTAACGCTCGAACGCGATGGCGCTGTCGTCCGGCGCCCACCAGTAGCCGGTGCTGCGATCCATTTCTTCCTGCGCGACGAATTCGGCTTCGCCGTTATGCACGGTGTCGCCGCCGTCATGGGTGAGCTGCTTGGCCACACCGCTGGCCAGATCGATCACCCACAGGTTCTGACCGCTCACGTAGGAGACGTATTGCCCCTTTGGCGAAATCTTGGGATCGATCGCGGCATCACCGGTATCGAGCTGACGCGATTTACCGCTGGCGAGGTCGTATACATACAGCTTGCCGCCGATCGGCAGCAGCAATTGCTTCCCGTCCGGTGACCATTGGTAGTCGAGGATGCCATGCAGGCCTGCAGTGCGCTCACGCTCGCGCCGTGCTTTCTCGGCATCGGATAACTGTTCGCCATGGGGCTCCAGCACGCGCGAATCGACCAACATCCGCATGCGCTTGTCCTTGAGGTTGTACTCCCATAGGTCGAGCTGGAATTGGTCGTCCGTCTTCGCGCGTAGAAAGGTAACGCGCTCGCTATCCGGCGATATCTGCAGATTGCGTGGCGCAGGACCAGCCAGGCTGCCGCCATCGAAGATGCGTTCTATCGTGAGTTTTTCGGCCATGGTCGGAGTAGCAATCGCCATCAGGGCAAGCAGGAACAGGACACGCATGGGTTTCCCCTTTCGAACACAACGCGGTGATTAAAACGCGTCAACGCGATAGATGCCACCGCTATGTTCACTGGAATTTAGCGCTGCACGCTATTTAATCGAGCCTTTGTTGCTCGCCTCACCCACGTAAGGAGATCGAATATGGCCACACGGAAGGTCGCTGACATCATTGTCGACACGCTGCAATCAGCCGGCGTAAAGCGCTGCTACGGCATTGCCGGCGATACGCTCAACCACATCACCGATGCGATCCGTCGCAGCGATATCGAATGGATACACATGCGCCATGAGGAAGCCGGCGCGATGGCGGCAGGCGGCGACTCCTTGATGAGCGGCGAGCTCACCGCCTGTGCTGGTGCCTGCGGACCGGGCAGCCTGCATTTCATCAACGGCTTGTTCGAGGCGCATCGCAACCGCGCGCCGGTAGTGTTGATCGCCACCCAGATCGCGACCAGCGAAATGGGCATGGATTTTCCACAGGAAGTGGATCTCAAACCCATCTATGACACCTGCAGCCATTTCTGCTGCTATATCCATTCACCTGCGCAGGCGCGTCGCGTTACGGCGCTGGCGGCACAGGCGGCACTCAACAAACGTGGCGCGGCGGTGATCATTGTTCCCGGCGACGTCGCCAACATGGAAGTGGAGGATGGCCTGCCATTCCGCGCGCATCAGCCCCAGCCCGTGTTGCGTCCGTCCGATAGCGAACTCGATGCGGTTGCGGCACTGCTCAATGCCGGCAAGCGAGTGACGCTTTATTGCGGCTCCGGCTGCGAGGGTGCGGAACAGGAAGTCATCGCACTCGCGGAGAAGCTCCAGGCGCCGGTCGCACACACCTCCCGCGCCAAGGATTTCATCGAGCCAAATAATCCGTACAACATGGGCATGACGGGCATCATCGGCATGGAATCCGGTTTCCGTGCGATCGATGCCTGCGACACGCTGCTGTTGCTCGGCGCGGACTTCGCCTGGAGCCAGTTCTATCCGAATGAGGCCAAACTTATCCAGATAGACCATGAGGCGACGCATCTAGGTCGCCGTCATCCGATCGATCTCGGTGTAGTGGGCGACATCAAGCACACCCTGGAAGCACTACTGCCGCGACTGGAGCAGCGCGAGGATCACGCCTTCCTACGCAATAGCCTGAAGTATCGCCAGCAGACGTTGGAGAACCTCGCGGTGCAGGAGCAACCGGGCAAGGATGGTTTGATCCATCCGCAATACCTCACCCATTTGCTCGACCTGCATGCCGACGAGGATGCGATCTTCACCGCCGATGGCGGCAGCCCGATGGTGTGGTTGCTGCGACATATCCACAGCAACGGTAAACGTCGCACGCTGACCAGCCTGGTGCACGGCACGATGGCCAATGCGATGCCTTCAGCGCTGGGCATCAAAAAAGGATTGCCACAGCGTCAGGTGATTTCGCTCAGCGGCGATGGCGGCCTCGCGATGCTGCTCGGCGATCTGCTCACCGCGATCCAGGAGAACATCCCGATCAAGGTCGTCGTCTACAACAACAGTTCGCTCGGTTTCGTCGAGATGGAACAGAAGGTGGAAGGCCTGCTCGACAGCTACACCGATCTGAAGAACCCGGACTTTGCCAAGGTGGCCGAAGCGATCGGCTTCCACGCACAGCGTGTCGAACATGCCGATGCTTTGGAAGCCGCGGTGCGTGATCTGTTGGCCCAGCCAGGACCGGCGCTGCTCGACGTCAAGGTCAATCGCTATGAACTGGTCATGCCGCCGAAGATCGAACCCGGTCAGGTGCTGCACACGGCGCTGTACTCGGCCAAGGCAGTGCTGGCCGGACGGGGCAGAGACGTTGTGGAGCTGATCCGCAGCAATTTCGCTGACCGAACGGGTGATGTGAAGGAGTAAAGCGCAGGTTCCTCTGAAACTGGGTTGCTTGAATCCGACCGATTGAGCAACCCGGTTTCCCATCTGCATCGCTCGCTTTGTCGACAGGACTTCGCTGAACCGCATCCTGTACGACCCCGCTCTTACGTAAACGCCAAGCACATGTCTACCGTTCTGATCTCTGCACCATCGTTATGCCTTGACTGACCAACGCATCCACTGGAGATCTCTACCATGCAGACAAAGACTTTGCGTCTAGCCACGTTTGGCCTGGCCCTCAGCATCCTGGCCATCACACCCTTCGGCAGCGTGCTGGCGCAAGACAGTACGCCTGCGGCGAGTGCGCCCGATGCCACCAAGCAGCATGCGCCCGACCCACAGAAGCAGGCGAATCGACTGGCTAAGCAGCTTGGGCTATCTGACGCGCAGACGGCAAAGATCCTGCCGATCCTGCAGGGCCGTCAACAGCAGATGGCGGCTGCGCGTGCCGATAACTCCTTGTCAGCAAGTGACCGCAAGGCAAAGATCCGCGGCATTCGACAGGACAGTGAAAGTCAGTTACAGGGCGTGTTTACGCCCGCTCAGCAGCAGAAGTACACGCAAATGCAGCAGAACGCGATGACGCATCGCCAGGGCAAACAAGGTCAAGGCACAGCTGCGCCAACCGACTCATCGAACAACTAAGCCATCCTCCACGTTCGTGCTGACGCGTTGAAATAGCACGCTTACGGCGATACACCGAAACGGCCTCAACGTTTACTCTCTCATTTTGACCTGCCGAGCATCCAAGCTCGGCAGGTCAACCGTTATTTATCGCAGAGAGCACTTATGACCCGTCTCGTCGTCGTCGGCAGTATCAACATGGATCTGGTCACCTTGGCACCGCGTTTCGCGGGCGCCGGTGAGACGCTTCTCGGCGAGCGCTTTCTCACTGTTCCCGGCGGCAAAGGGGCGAATCAAGCCGTTGCTGCTGCACGTCTCGGTGCTGAAGTGGCGCTTATCGGCGCGCTCGGTGATGACGCCTTTGGTGATCAGCTGTACGCAGGATTGCAGCGCGAAGGGGTGTCTGTCGAACACGTCGCACGTCTCACTGACTGCAACAGCGGTACCGCCTCGATCACCGTCGCTAATGGCGAGAATCAGATCATCGTGGTGCCCGCAGCGAACGCACGCGTTACGCCCGCACAGGTAGGTAACGCCCACGCATTATTCGCGCGCGCCGATGCCGTGTTGGTGCAAATGGAGATTCCACTGGAAACGGTGGAAGCCACGCTACGTATTGGCCATCGCCTTGGTGTACCCGTGATCCTCAACCCTGCGCCGGCCCAGCCGCTGCCTGCGGAATGGTTGCGTCAGGTCCGCTATCTCACGCCGAATCAGCACGAACTGGCGACCGTGCTTGGGGCCGATCCCAGTACGGATTTCCGCGCATTGATGCAGCACGCTCCGTGCCCCGTTGTACTCACTCGCGGCGCCGAAGGTGCGTGGTATCGCGAGAGTGACGAGCCGCAGCACCAAGCCGGCTTCACTGTCGATGTCGTCGATAGCACCGGTGCCGGCGATACCTTCAACGCTGCACTCGCCGTGTTCCTGCACGAAGGTCTGCCACAAGCGGTGCGCAAGGCCTGCGCTGCTGCCGCGCTGTCGGTGTCGCGTCTCGGTGCACAGGGCGGCATGCCGGTCTTGCACGAAGTGGATGCATTGCTCGCGCAGCAAACGGGCTAACCGCTCGCTCGGGTTATCAATCCACCGGACCCGGTGCGAGCACATCGCGCTGACCATTAATGCCCATCGACGAAACCAGCCCCGCCGCTTCCATGGCTTCCACCAGGCGCGCTGCGCGGTTGTAGCCAATACGAAACTGGCGCTGCACGAAGGAGATCGAGGCACGACGCGTACGCAATACAAACGCTGCAGCCTCGTCGTACAACGGATCGAGCTCGGCATCGGTACCGTCTTCGGTGAACAACTCACCCGAGCCTTCCGTCGGCGGTCCGGCAAGGATCTCGTCCTTGTAGTCGGGCTCGCCGTATTGCTTTAGATGCGCGACCACGCGATGTACTTCTTCATCGGCGACAAACGCGCCATGGATGCGCTGCGGGTAACCGGTGCCCGGCGGCAGGAACAGCATGTCGCCCTGACCGAGCAGACTTTCCGCGCCCATCTGGTCAAGGATGGTGCGTGAGTCGATTTTCGACGACACCTGAAAGGCCACGCGGGTGGGGATGTTCGCTTTGATCAAACCAGTGATCACATCGACCGATGGCCGCTGTGTCGCCAAGATCAGATGGATACCGGCAGCACGGGCCTTCTGTGCCAAACGTGCAATCAGTTCTTCGATCTTCTTGCCGGCGACCATCATCAGATCGGCGAGCTCGTCGATCACCACCACGATCATCGGCAGAGTATCGAGCGTCTCCGGCACTTCCGGATGCGCGGGGAAAGGATTCATCAGCGGCCGGCCCGCTGCTTGTGCTTCGCGGATCTTCTGGTTGTAACCGGCGAGATTGCGTACGCGTAGATCGGACATCACGCGATAACGGTTTTCCATCTCCGCCACGCACCATGCCAACGCATTCGCGGCCAGCTTCATGTCGGTGACCACCGGCGCCAACAGATGCGGGATGCCTTCGTAAACCGAGAGCTCAAGCATCTTCGGGTCGATCATGATCATGCGCACGTCGTCGGGCGTGGCCTTGTACAGCATCGACAGGATCATCGCGTTCACTGCGACCGACTTGCCCGAGCCGGTCGTGCCGGCCACCAACATGTGTGGTGCTCGCGCGAGATCCGCAACCACCGGCTCACCGGTAATGCCCTTGCCCATCGCAAGGGTGAGCAGGGATTCGGAACCGCGGTACTCGGCGGAGTCGAGAATCTCCGACAGCGCGATCATCTGGCGCTGCTCGTTCGGCAACTCCAGGCCCATGCACGTTTTTCCGGGAATGGTCTCGACTACGCGTATGGACGTCCGTCCCAGACCGCGTGCCAAATCCTTCATTAGCGCCACGATCTGATTGCCGCGTACGCCGACGGCTGGTTCAACCTCGAAGCGCGTAATCACGGGGCCTGCCGATGCGCCTACTACGGTAACCGGCACTTTGAACTCACGAAGACGCTGTTCGATCAGCTCGCTGGTTTCCGCCAGTTGCGCATCACCTACCGAGGTCGACTCGGGCGATGCGTCAGCAAGCAGTGATAGTGGTGGCAGCTCGGCGTTGGAACGCGTACGCAATGTCGTCACAACAGGTGCAGCGACTGGTGCGGCCGGTGCAGGGAGATGGTCGTCGTTTACCGCGTAACGATGGATCGGTGTCGCGGGTATGGCATGCACTACGTGTGGTGCCGGCACAAGTTCCACCTCGACGTTCTGCCAAGGGTTGTCTTCTATCGGCGCGTCGGCGTGGACGAACTCTGGTTCTTCATACCGCACATCCGATAGTGACGTTGCCTGCATGAGTTTAGTGACGTGCACGGCATGCGCAGATGCAACCTGCCCTTCGACCACGTACTTTTCGACAGCTGGTGCTTCGAATACCTGTGGCTGCGGTGCGATAGCGATGGGATTCGCGATGGCCTCTGCCGCTTTCGTCATCACTGGCGCCGCCGAGGAAGCAACCTGTGTGACTGGCGGCGATGGCAGCGGTGATGACTGGCGAGCGCTCTTCGGCAACAGCCACGGCTCACGTATCACCGTCTCGCGTACTGCGGCACTACGAGTGCGCGAGATGCTCGTAAACGTAGCGGCGGGTGTGGATGAAGCTGCCTGAGCTGCCGGCTTTGACACGACGGTCGTCCGCGGTACCGCGGCTGGCGTACCGCGCTTGGTAGACGTCTTTCGATCCACACGACGTACGGCGCCGCGTCCGTGCTGGTTACTGAAACGCGCTATCAAGCGTTCCAACCCCAAGCTCATCAGCTCGGCAAAACCATCGACCTTCGACGCAATGCGTTCGAACGCGGAACGCCACGGTATGCCCAAATACCAGGGCAGGGTGATGGCCAACACTGCAAGCATCAGCAGGCTTGTGATGAAAACACCCAGCACGCCGCTGATACTGCTTGCTAGCGCACGACCGACGGATCCGCCGACCGAAGGATCATCCGTGTAGTGATTGACGACCAGCCCTTCCAGCGTCGCGCTGGCAAAGAGCGCGAGCAGCCCACCCAGCCAGAAACGGATCGAGCCCTCGCCACTGAGCGATGGTTTGCGTCTGGCCAAGAGTGGCCGTACAACGCGCCAGATCAACGGAAGAAGCCAGAGGATGGACAGCCCAAAGCCGCCAAAGAAGAGAGTAAGCATGCTTGGGGAGTTCAAACGTCTACGTGCAAACTCAACATGTTAGCGCCATACGGTCACAAACGTCAGCAGACTGTTCTGTAATGGCCTGTTATTGCTGGTAAGTGTGGCTAGTGATGACGACTCATTCCCGGAGCCGACTCACGGCTACTTGCCGATGCAGAACGATCCGAAGATGGCACCAAGCAGATCATCGCTGCTGTAGCTACCGGTGATTTCACCGAGCGCATGTTGTGCATGACGAAGTTCTTCGGCGGCAAGTTCGCCGGCACGACTGGTGACAAGCACAACGGCGGTGTGATCGAGATGCGCAACGACCTGCTGTAACGCAAGTATGTGGCGGCGACGTGCACTGAACGCGCCTTCGCCACTGCCCGCACCGGCCAATTGCTTGAGATGCTCACGCAGTACATCAAGACCATCGCCGGTTTTCGCCGACAACCATAGCCAGGTGATTCCGTTGTGCTGCTGGTGATCTGCAGCGGCCTGATTGAGGTCGATCTTGTTGACCAACACTAAACGCTCGACCTCGCGCGGCAAGCTATCGAACAGAGCAAGGTCGGCCTGTGCATACGCCGCTTCGGTGACGAGCAACGCGACGTCGGCGCGTTGCAGCTCACCGTGCGCGCGACGTACGCCTTCGCGTTCGACCGGGTCATCCGTCTCACGCAGACCTGCGGTATCGGCCAGTTCCAGCGCGATGCCATCAAGGCTCAAACTTTCCCGCAATACATCGCGGGTGGTGCCGGCGATATCGGTGACGATGGCGCGGTCACTGCCGGCCAGTGCATTGAGCAAGCTGGATTTACCCGCGTTTGGGCGACCGATGATTGCCACACGCAAACCGTCGTTGAGACGTAGGCCACGCTGCGCCTCGCGCAACAATTCGCCGAGTTGCCCGCGCAGTGTCTCAAGCTGTTGCGTGATGGCGGGGTCGGCGAGGAAATCGATTTCTTCTTCGGGGAAGTCGATCGCGGCTTCGATATGCACACGCAATGCAATCAACGCATCCAGTAGCGCTTCGACCTTGCGCGAGAACACACCTTCCATGGAATGCAGCGCGGCACGAGCACCGGCCTGCGAGCGAGCGGCGATCAAATCTGCCACGGCTTCGGCCTGGGCAAGATCGAGCTTGCCGTTCAAGAAGGCGCGTTCCGTGAATTCACCCGGCCGGGCGAGTCGCGCACCGAGTTCGCACATGCGGCGAAGTAATGCATCGAGCAATACCGGACTTCCATGGCCTTGCAACTCGAGTACGTGCTCGCCGGTGTAAGAGGCGGGGGCGGGGAAGTACAACAGCAAGCCGTGATCGATCGCTTCGCCTGCTGCGTCGCGGAACGTCGAGAAGTGCGCGTATCGCGCTTGCGGGGTACGGCCAAACAGAATTTGCGCGATCGCCGGCACCATCGGCCCGGACACGCGCACTACGCCCACCCCAGCTGCACCGGGGGCGCTAGCGATGGCGGCAATGGTATCGGTGCGCAGATCAGTCATGGTTGGCGTGACTCTAAACGAATCGGCCGCGATGGTTGCCCACCGCGGCCGAATTTATTCAGTTCGTTATTCGATGAAAGGCTTAAGCGACCTTCGGCTTGCTGTCTGCCTTCTCGACCTGATGCACAAGGTAGAGCTGCTGACCCAGGCTGGTAAGGCCGTTGACCACGTAGTACAGGCACAAACCCGCCGGGAAGAACGCGAACATCACCGCGAAGATCAGCGGCATGAACTTCATCATTTTCGCCTGGGTCGGATCCATGCCAGCGGTAGCCGGCATCAACCATTGCTGGCCCAGCATCACGGCGGTGTAGATGATCGGCAGCACGAAGAACGGATCGGGCGCGGACAGGTCGTGGATCCAGCCGAAGAACGGCGCTTGACGCAACTCGACGCTCTCACGCAGCACTTCGTACAAGCCATAGAAGATCGGAATGGTGATGAGCACCGGCAAGCAACCGCTCATCGGGTTGACCTTCTCCTTCTTGTACAGCTCCATCATCGCTTGCTGCATCTTTTGCTTGTCTTCGCCGTAACGCTCCTTGAGCGCATTGACGCGTGGCTGCAGCTTGCGCATTTTCGCGCTGGAACGGTACTGCGTTGCCGTTAGCTTCCAGGTAAGCCCCTTGATGATCAGCACCAACAGGATGATCGCCACACCCCAGTTGCCGCTGATCGAATGCAGCCACGACAGCAGCTTATGGATGGGCGTCGCGATGACGGTGAACATGCCGTAGTTGGTGGCCAGCGAAAGGCCCGGTGCCACCGTGTCCAGCGTGCCGATAAGTTTCGGGCCGATGTACAACTGCGAGCTGCTGGTCGCGCTCTGACCGGGCGCCACATCAAGCGCGGGGCCAATGGTACGGATCAGGTAGGTGGGGCGGGCCGTATCTGGATTGATGACGCTGGTGGTGTAGCTGTTGGCCTCTTTCGTCGATGGAATCCACGCGACGAAGAAATAGTGCTGCAGCATCGCCGCCCAACCGCCGGTGATCGTTTGCTGCAACGGTGTCTTCCCGAATTCGGTGAACTTCAGCGTCTTGAAGCGATCTTCCGGGCTGTACCACGCCGCGCCGAAGAAGCTGGCGGCACTCGGATCGGTCATGTTCTGCCACCAGCCCGTGTGCTCTGGGCGATCAACGCGCTGCAGCTGTTCGTAGGCGTTACCCTGCCAGGCCGTGCTGCCGCTGTTATCGATCTTCTGGCTCAGGCCCACCACGTAACTGCCGCGGGCGAGGGTGTAGCTCTTGGTCACGATGAGGCCGGCTGCATCCTGCCAGGTCAGGTCAACCTTCAGTTTGTTCTGGCCATTGGCTAGCTCATAATTGGTCTGCGCGGCCTTGAACACGGCGCGATGATCGGGTGCCTCGGCATGGCTGCTGACCAAGCCGCTCTGCGCCACGAAATAATCCGTACTTGCCTGATCGAGCAAACGCACCGGCGCCGGATCCGGATTCTTCTTGGTCCGCGGCGTCTCCGGATAGTCCAGCAACTCGGAGCGCACCACGCTGCCACCGCGCGTATCCACCGTCAGGCGCAGTACGTCGCTGCTGATGGTGATCAATTGCGCTGTCGCGGCCTGACCACCTGCCTGCGCGTTATCGATCGCAGCGGCGGGCGTTGTTCCCATAGCGCCTGGCACGCTGCCGTCAACGCTCGTCGTTGTGGCAACGGGCGCTGCTGGCGGCTGCGGACCGTAGTCCTTTTCCCAAGCCGTCCATAACAGATAGGCCACCGCCATCAAGGCAAACAGGAGGAACGTGCGCGTTTGGTTCATCACGGAACAAATCCGGTGGTAAGCGCCGCGACGACAGCTCGCGGGGGATGGAGAAAGAGGGTTAACGCGCGATTGTGGCGGTGGAAGCGTCTCGCTTCAACGGCAGCAGCTTTTGCCACAGGGCATCGATCTCGGCCAGCAGCTCGGGGCCGGGTTTACCGGCAGCCTGTTCGCGCCCCATCACCATGAGGTCAACAGCAGGCAATAGTGGGCACATGCGGCGAAAGGATTCGCGTATTAATCGCTTGATGCGATTGCGTTCTACTGCGCGCTTGGACACGCGCTTGGAGATGGCTAGCCCAAGTCGGGCATGACCTAGCTCGTTGCTGCGATAGCGCACAGAAAAACAGCGGCCGCCGAGGCGGCCGCTGGCTTGACGCAAGGCGGCAAAGTCACCG
Organism: Rhodanobacter sp.; assembly: GCA_049794535.1. Classification (GTDB taxonomy): domain Bacteria; phylum Pseudomonadota; class Gammaproteobacteria; order Xanthomonadales; family Rhodanobacteraceae; genus JBARCX01. Next base: position 8,677 of record JBARCX010000154.1, on the reverse strand, counting down.
GCGCGGCGAAGCCGCGCCTCGCGCGGCAGGCCGGCGGCGTGCATGACAAGCGCGCCGTTTACGGGATCAGGCGCTTACGGCCCTTGGCGCGACGGGCGTTGATAATTTTACGACCATCGGCTGTGGCCATACGGGCACGAAAGCCGTGGGTGCGAGCACGCTTGAGCTTGCTGGGCTGGAAGGTCCGCTTCATGGCTTCCTCCTGTAGGTTGGTGAGAAAAAGGTTGGAGATTATGCGTAGCTACAGCCCAATCTGTCAAATAGGGACTTGACATAGCCTGTGGATAGGCTTGTGGACAATTGTGTGGATAGTTGCCCCGATGGTGCTGCTAGACTTCCCGGTCCACCCTGCGCGCAAGCGCCCCTTCTGTGGCTGAAAAATATCCATGAGTGATCTGTGGCGGCGCTGTCTGGAGCGTCTTGAAGGCGAATTGAGCGCCGAAGACCTGCACACTTGGCTGATGCCATTACAGGCACGCGATGATGCGGCTGGCCTGCAGCTGTACGCGCCCAATTCCTACACGCTGGATGCTGTGCGTGAACGCTATCTGGCGCGCATCGAAACGGTGCTCTCGCTGCTCACTGGGCACGCCACGACTGTGCGGCTTGAAGTGGGCTCTAGCGCACCAAGTCCTATGGCCAGTGGAAAACCGGCTAGCCCGATACGCGCGACGGCTACCGTCGCGGAAAGTCCGGCTATTCCGTTTAACCATAATCTGGACCCGCACTACACCTTCGGTACCTTTGTCGAAGGCAAGTCCAACCAGCTTGGTAAGGCCGCCGCGATGCAAGTGGCGCAGAACCCTGGCCGGGCCTATAACCCGTTGTTGCTGTACGGCGGCACCGGCCTGGGTAAAACGCATTTGATGCACGCTGCAGGCAACTTGATGCGTGAGCACAATCCCGGCTGCAAGGTGATGTATCTGCGCTCCGAGCAATTCGTCGGCTCGATGATCGAAGCGCTGCGCACCAAGAGCATGGATGAATTCAAGCGCCGCTTCCGCTCGGTCGACGCATTGCTGATCGACGACATTCAGTTCTTCGCGGGTAAGGACACCACGCAGGAAGAGTTTTTCCATACTTTCAATGCGTTGTTCGAATCCAAGCAGCAGATCATCCTCACCTGCGACCGCTATCCAAAAGAAGTGGACAAGCTTGAGCCACGATTGAAGTCGCGTCTCGGCTGGGGCCTTTCTGTGGCCATTGAACCACCGGATTTTGAAACGCGCGCGGCGATCTTGCTCGCAAAAGCCCAGGAAAAGGGCGTCGCCGTCAATGAAAACGTAGCAATGCTGTTGGCTAAGCGCATCCGTTCCAACGTGCGTGATCTGGAAGGTGCGCTCAACACCCTGGCCGCGCGGGCCAATTTCTACGGCAAACCCATTACCACTGAGTTTGCTGAAGAAACCCTACGCGACCTGCTTGCCACGCACGCGCAGGCGGTCACTGTGCCGAATATCCAGAAGATCACTGCCGAATATTTCAATGTGCGCCTGCAGGATCTGCTCTCCAAGCGACGTGTGCGCTCGCTGGCACGCCCGCGACAAATTGCGATGGCGCTGTCCAAAGAGCTCACCGAGCACAGCTTGCCGGAGATCGGCGACGCGTTCGGTGGGCGCGACCACACGACGGTTTTGCATGCCTGCCGCACAATCAAGAAGTTTTGTGAGACCGATCCTCGCATGCGTCAGGACTGGGAGCAGCTCATTCGCACACTCACTGGTTGAATTCCGGCGAATGAATGTGAAAGCGCTTGTAAAACGCAGGGGTAAGCTGTGGATAATAGGTGGATGGTTTGGCATCGAAATTTATCCACAAACGATGCACAGCCAGCCAGCCCGTTCGAACACAATGTGAATTTTCTTCAAGCAATTGATTCTTAAGAAGAAAAATCGAAATTTGAGTTATGCACAGCTACTACTACAACCACTAAAACATCTTTAAAAAAACAGAACAGCAGGTAGGGGACGCGCATACCATGCAATTCAGCATCCAACGAGAAGCTTTGCTCAAGCCACTGCAGCAAGTCGTCGGCGTTGTAGAACGCCGCCAGACTCTTCCGGTGCTTGCAAACCTGCTGGTGAAAGTGGCCGACGGCAAGCTGTCGTTCACGGGCACTGATCTGGAAGTGGAAATGATCGCAACGGCAGCAGCTGAAAAGCTGGTTGACGGCGAGATCACGATTCCTGCTCGCAAACTGTTCGATATCGTGCGTGCTCTTCCTGACGGCGCGCATATCGAACTGAAACTCAACGGCGATCGCGTAGCGCTTCATGCGGGTCGTAGTCGGTTTACGTTAGCGACATTACCGGCCACCGAGTTTCCAACCATCGATGAGATCGAACTCGTCGAGAAGGTCAGCCTTCCCGAGGAAGTTCTGCGCGATTTAATGGAACGAACGGCGTTCGCCATGGCGAACCAGGACGTCCGTTATTACTTGAACGGTATGTTGCTGGATCTCCAGGAGCACACACTTCGCTGCGTAGCAACGGATGGCCATCGACTGGCACTGAAAGAAACTCAGTTGAACAGCTCGGTATCCGCTCGGCGCCAGATCATCATTCCGCGCAAAGGCGTGAATGAATTGATTGGCTTGTTCGAGACTGGCGACGGGCAGGTGGATCTGGAATTTGGTCGCAATCATCTGCGCGTACGTCGTGGCGACGTAGTTTTCACCTCGAAACTGATCGATGGCCGCTTCCCGGATTACGAAGCAGTCATTCCGCTTGGTGCTGATAAGCGTGCAACGTTGGATCGCGAAGTTCTTCGTGGTGCTTTACAGCGCGCAGCCATCCTTTCGAATGAAAAGTATCGTGGCGTAAAGCTGGAACTGTCGCCTGGCAAGCTAAAGATCGTGGCGCATAATCCAGAGCAAGAAGAAGCCGTGGAAGAGCTTGAAGCCGATACGGTCGTATCGGATCTCGCTGTTGGCTTCAATGTGGGTTATTTGCTGGATGCGCTGGCTGCGCTACGCGGCGACAAAGCCAGACTTAGCCTGCGTGACGCTCAATCCAGCTGCCTGGTGCAGGAAGACGACAACGAGCAGTCTCGGCACGTGATCATGCCGCTACGACTCTGACGTTCGGATGCATACAACCAAGCACGGAAACATGCTTGAGCGCCGGAGCCGTCGCAAGACGCTCCGGCGTTTTTGCGTCTAGGGTTTGCCCGAATGAGGTTAGTTAACCTACGTATTCGCCATCTGCGGTGTCTGACCGATCTCAGTATCGATCTTGACCCTGGAGTCAACGTGTTTTCCGGCGGAAATGGCGCCGGCAAGACCAGTGTGCTCGAAGCCGTGTTCTTGTTGTCGCATGCTCGCTCATTCCGTAGCGGTGCTCGAGATGCTTTGCTTCAGCGAGGCGCTACCGGGTTGAGTGTTTTCGCTGAATTACGACATGACGATGGTCGAAGCACCAAGCTAGGTTTGGGTAGGGATGGTTCCCGCTGGCAAGCTCGTGCCGATGGAGCAACCGTTTCGCTGGGTGATTTGGTGCGGGAGTGCGCGGTTGTCTGCTTTGAACCGGGTTCTCATGCATTGATTGCCGGGGGAGCGGAGGAGCGTCGACGTTTTCTCGATTGGGGCGTGTTTCACGTGGAACACGATTTTCTCAGCGTTTGGCGGCGCTACCAACGAGCTCTAAAGCAGCGGAATAGTTTGCTGCGAAGCGCGAATTTGCCCGATGAAACGTTATTTGAGCCTTGGGAAGCAGAACTCGCGCAAACAGCTACGGCTATCGATGCCCAGCGTAGTCATTACCTCGATGCGCTTCGACCAAGCTTGATCCAGCATGCCCGAGGGTTACTCCCCGAATTGGGCGAAATTGACCTGCGCTATCGTCGCGGTTGGCCCGATGAGATCGATCTGGCCAATCACCTTGCGTTGTCGCGTATTCGCGACCGCGGAAGAGGGCATACAACAGCCGGTGCCCATCGGGCGGACTGGTCTATCGTTTTTGAACAAGCGCCTTTGAGGGAGCATCTTTCGCGGGGGCAGGAAAAGCTCACAGCGTTAGCTTGCCTACTGGCGCAGGCCTCGCTGTATGCCGATCGTTGCGGCGCCTGGCCGATTATCTGTTTGGACGATCTCGCTTCGGAGCTGGATCAGGCGCACCAGGAGGCTGTCGTGGCCCAACTAAAGGGTGCGTCAGCGCAGGTGCTAATCACGGGTACCGAGGTTCCTGAGCCTCTACGGGCGCGTACAGCACGTATGTTTCACGTGGAACAGGGTGACCTTACACCCCTGCTATAATTGCCCGCTTACACCCATGCCCGGCCTTTCACGGCGCCGCGTCGGGCAGGTTATTGGCGTCCGGACATGGTCACTGCATGAACGCATCGTACGATTCGAGCAACATCAAGGTACTCAAAGGCCTGGAAGCGGTGCGCAAGCGCCCCGGCATGTACATCGGCGATACCGATGACGGCACCGGTCTCCACCACATGGTGTTCGAGGTCGTCGATAACGCTATCGACGAAGCTTTAGCCGGTTACTGCGATCACGTAGTCGTCACTATCCGTGATGATGGTTCGGTTAGCGTTATCGATAACGGGCGCGGTATTCCCGTCGATACTCACCCGGAAGAGGGCCGCTCCACCGCTGAGGTGGTGATGACCGTGCTGCATGCGGGCGGTAAATTCGACGCGAACTCCTACAAGGTTTCCGGTGGCTTGCATGGCGTCGGCGTGTCGGTGGTGAATGCGTTGAGCGAGCACTTGTGGCTCACCATTTATCGCGATGGCAACGAACACCAGCAGGAGTACGCGCACGGCGAGCCACTGTACCCGCTAAAAACCGTGGGTCCCTCGGACAAGCGCGGTACCCTGGTGCGCTTCCTGCCTAGCCCGCTGACCTTCACGCACATCGAATTCCACTACGAGATCCTGGCGAAGCGTCTACGCGAGCTGGCTTTCCTGAACTCGGGTGTGACCATCGATTTGTATGACGAGCGGGGCGAAGGTCGCCACGATACGTTTGCCTACGAAGGTGGTATTCGTTCGTTCGTTCAGCATCTGGCACAGCTCAAGACGGCACTTCACCCGAACGTGATCAGCCTGAGCGCCATGCAGGATGGCATCAGCGTTGAGCTGGCGATGCAGTGGACCGACTCCTACCAGGAGACGATGTTCTGCTTCACCAACAACATCCCGCAGCGTGACGGCGGTACCCATCTCACGGGCTTCCGCGCCGCGCTGACGCGCACGCTGCAGAGTTACATCGAGAAGGAAGGCTTGGCGAAGAACGCCAAGGTCGCACTGTCTGGTGATGACATGCGTGAGGGCCTGATCGCGGTGTTGTCGGTAAAGGTGCCCGATCCGAAGTTCTCCTCACAGACGAAGGACAAGCTGGTTTCGTCAGAGGTAAAGACTGCAGTAGAGCAGGCGGTCAACGAGAAGTTGAGCGAATTCCTGCTGGAGCACCCAAGCGAAGCCAAGGCGATCGCTTCCAAGGTGGTCGATGCCGCGCGTGCTCGTGAAGCTGCACGTAAAGCGCGCGAGATGACGCGTCGCAAAGGTGCGCTGGATATCGCAGGGCTTCCCGGCAAGCTGGCGGATTGCCAGGAAAAAGATCCGTCGCTTTGCGAACTGTTCCTGGTCGAGGGTGATTCCGCAGGTGGCTCGGCCAAGCAGGGGCGCAATCGAAAGACCCAGGCGGTGCTGCCGCTGAAGGGCAAGATCCTCAATGTCGAGAAGGCGCGTTTCGACAAGATGCTGTCGTCGGCTGAAGTCGGTACCTTGATCACCGCACTCGGTACTGGCATCGGCAAAGAGGACTACAACCCGGACAAGCTGCGTTACCACCACATCATCATCATGACCGATGCTGACGTGGACGGTTCGCACATCCGTACGCTGTTGCTGACCTTCTTCTACCGTCAGATGCCGGAATTGATCCAGCGCGGGCATGTCTATATCGGGCTGCCGCCGCTGTACAAGCTCAAGCAAGGTAAGCAGGAGCAGTACCTGAAGGACGATGCGGCACTCAACGCCTACCTGATCTCCAACGCTGTGGACAATGCCGAGCTGGTCTACAGCCCGGATGCACTGCCGATCAGCGGCGAGGCGTTGGAAAAACTGCTGCGTGATTATCAGTTGGCACTCGATCAGATCGAGCGGCTGGGTCATCGCTTCGATGCCAGCGTACTTACAGCACTGCTCGAACATACGCCGATCACGCCAGCACTGTGGTCTGATCCGGCTGCGATGCAGGTTTGGCTGGATGGTGCTGCGCAAAGGCTCGCTTCCAGCGGGCTTGGCAAGCCGCGTTATCGATTGTCGTTGCGCCCGGAACTCGAGCAACAGCCGGCAGCCATCGAAGTCATACGAGAGCAGCATGGCCTTAGCCATACCTTGCTGCTGCCGCAGCCTTTCTTTGCGGGTGGAGAATTTCGCCCGATTCTCAACGTGAGCCAGCAAGTTGCTGGGCTGGTTCAGGCCGACGCCGTGGTTCGCCGCGGTAATGCCTCACGTGGCGTCACACGCTTCTCCGAGGTCCGTAGCTGGCTGCTTGATGAAGCCAAGAAGGGTCGTACCATTCAGCGATTCAAAGGTCTCGGCGAAATGAATCCGGAGCAGCTATGGGAAACCACGGTGAATCCGGAGACGCGACGTATGCTTCAGGTAGGCGTCGAGGATGCCGTTGCCGCTGATCAGATGTTCTCGATGCTGATGGGCGAGGCTGTGGAACCACGCCGTGAATTCATTGAAGCAAACGCGCTGAAAGTCGCCAACCTGGATATTTGAAACGCAATGCGCGCCGGACTGTTGCTTCATGCAGCAGTTCGGCGTTTTTTTGTTCCTGTGTACTAATGCATTAATGCGATAGATGATGAGCCATACGCATGAGTACTGCTCCTCTCAGGTGAGTAGTCGCCAGTGCCTAATGTCATCCGATGATAGAAAAATCGCCCTGGCTAGCACGAAAATCTAACAAGTTATCGGCAAGGGTTTGATTTTCAAGGATCTTTGATGCGGCGGTGCAGCTTGTGATTCATGGGCTGCTCAGGTTAATCTCAGCGATCCCCCCGCACGTATGTGCGAGAAACCTTACAAATGAGGAACGCTATGAAACACGCTCCGCTGATCAAGCTCCTGGCTGGTGCCGCACTTGCGCTAACGCTGGTGAGCAGTCCGGCGTTCGCGAGCGACAGTCAAGCTTCCAAGGACAAGAAAGAAGTCCTGTATCCAAATGCGACCCGTGTGGCGCCGAAGCTCGATCTGACCAGTGAGAAGGAACAGAAGAGCCTGACCGATGGTCTCGATGCGGCAAGTGCAGGCGATAAGGCAAAGGCAACCCAGTTGCTGCAGCCGCTTATCGACAGCGGCAAGAGCAAGTACGCACAGGCGCTGGCGCTGCAGGCTATGGCCAGCCTCGCCTACAACGGTGGCGATACCAAGAGCGCGATCGATCTGCTCAAGCGCGCCTTGGATAACGGCGTCATGCCGAATGACACCTACTTCCAGCTCGAGTACGAATTGGCGCAGTTCTATCTGGCCAGCGAGCAGTTCCAACTCAGCATCGATACCGTCGAGAAGTGGCGCGCGGAAGGCAAGAAGGAAACCGCCGATTCCTACGCGTTGGAAGGCAACGCCTACTACCGCTTGCAGAAGTACCCCGAGGCGATCGCTGCGATCAAGAAAGCAGAGACGTTGACGGACAAGCCGCAGGATTCGTGGAACCAGATTCTGATGGCTAGCTATTCCGAGTCCGGTCAGGGCGATCAGGCAGCAGCGCTGGCTAAGCAGCAGCTAGCCGCCAATCCGAACGATCCGAACGCGCTCAATAACGCCGTTGCCATCCTGATGCAGGCACAGAAGTATCCGGACGCCATCCAGTTGATGGAAGACGCCAGGGCGAAGGGAAATCTCAAGGATGAGAAGAGCTATGTGAACCTGGCCAAGCTTTATCTGGTCACCGGTCAGGAAAGCTCCGATCCCAAGCCGAATGCCATCAAAGCCACGCAAGTACTGAATGAAGGCGTGAGCAAGGGGATAGTGACTCCGACCTACGACAACTACAAGTTGCTCGGTGACGCTTCTTACATTGCCGAGCAGCCGACGCAGGCGATTGATGCCTATCGCAAGGCCATGCCGTTGGCGAAGGATGGCGAAGCAGCCGTTCGCGCCGGTCAGTTGTTGATTAGCGAGAATAAGTACAGCGAGGCCAAGGATCTGCTCCAGCAAGGCATCGACAAGGGCGTGCAGCACCGTGGCACGGCCTATATGTTGCTGGCTGAGGCGAACCGTGGTCTGAAGAACAAGCCCGCTGCCATCGCCGCCATGAAGATGGCTGCGCAGGATCCGGACACGGCCTCTAAGGCCAATGCGTGGCTGAAGCAGGCAGGAGCCGGCAATTAAGAAGAGTGCATAGCGAATGTATGTATCGGCAGGTCGAATAGACGTCCATTTATCTGCCATGCCGATGCTATACAAACGCCATGTGCTGTTGTACCGTTGGGAACCCTTCCTTGCATGTGTCCAGTGGCAAACGTCACCCCTCCAGGTGGATTTGCCGCTGAACGCTGCGACCACGTCATTCGAATGACTAGCTCCTGATTGATAGTGACAGATGGCCTCAAGTAACGAAGAAAACGGCGCCAAGACGTTCAGTTGGGGACGCACCATTGCGTTAGCAGCAGCTATCGCTCTGCACGCGTTTGCGTTCCTTGTACTGATC
>JBARCX010000153.1:0-23619 GCA_049794535.1 Rhodanobacter sp. | reverse complement strand
GAACGATCGGGCGACGTTTAGAACTTACTTGTTACTTGCGGCGCGGTGGCTTGCCGCCGCCGTGACTACCATGCGGGCGCGGCTTGCCCTTGAAACCGCCACCGCCGGGCTTGAAGCCTCCCGGCTTGCGGTTCGAGGCACCTTCGCTGGAACCGGTGTCGACGCCGTCCCACTCCTTGATCTGCAGCTGTTGCTGGCTGACCCACACCTTCTGCAGGTGTTGGAACACTTCCTTCGGCATGCCATCGGGCAGGTCGATCAGGCTGTAGTGGTCGCGGATGCTCAGGCGGCCAATGAACTGACTCTCCAGCCCGGCTTCGTTCGCAATGGCACCAATGATGTTGCCCGGCTTCACGCCGTGTTCGTGGCCAACTTCGATACGGAAAGTGCGCTTACCTTCTTCGGTGGCATGCGCACGCACCGGGCGGTTGCTGAACTCGCGCGATGCAGCGTCGCGGTCGCGCGGCTTGTGCTCACGGCTCTCACGGGCCGGACGGCGATCGTTATCACTGCGCTCACGCGGGTTGTGCTCGCGTGGTGTGAATTCGCGCTTCGGCTGCGGTGGCAGCAGCAGCGGTTGATCACCTTGTGCGATGCGTGCCAGTGCGGCGGCAATCTCGATGGCAGGCACGTTGTGCTCCTGCTCGTACTGTTCGATCAGCTGCTGGAACTGGGCCAGCTCGCCGATGGCGAGTGTGTCGCTGATGCGCTGCTTGAACTTGCCGATGCGCACGTCATTGACGACGTCGACCGATGGCAACTGCATCTGCTCGATCGGCTGACGGGTGGCGCGCTCGATCGCGTGCAGCATGCCTTTTTCGCGCGGGCTGACGAACAGGATCGCGTCGCCGTTACGGCCGGCACGACCGGTACGGCCGATGCGGTGCACGTAGCTTTCGGTGTCGTACGGAATGTCGTAATTCATCACATGGCTGATGCGATCCACGTCGAGGCCGCGCGCGGCCACGTCGGTGGCAACCAGGATATCCAGCTTGCCGTCCTTCAACTGCTGAATTACTCGCTCGCGTTGCGGCTGGGCGATGTCACCGTTGATCGCAGCGGCGGCCAGTCCACGTGCCTGCAACTTACCGGCCAGTTCTTCAGTGGCCTGCTTGGTGCGCGCGAAGATGATCATCGCGTCGAACGGTTCGGCTTCAAGGATGCGGGTCATCGCATCGAGCTTGTGCATGCCGCTGACAAACCAGTAACGCTGACGGATGTTCGCTGCGGTGGTGGTGGAGGACTTGATGGTGACTTCCACCGCGTCCTTCAAATGCCGCTGCGCGATCTTGCGGATGACCGAAGGCATGGTGGCCGAGAACAGCGCGACCTGGCGCTGGGGCGGGGTGGCCTGCAATACCTTCTCGACGTCGTCGATGAAGCCCATGCGTAGCATTTCGTCGGCTTCGTCGAGCACTAGGAACTTCAGCTCGGACAGGTCAAGCGTGCCCTTGTCCAGATGGTCGATCACGCGGCCGGGCGTACCGACCACAACGTGCACGCCACGCTTGAGCGAATGCAACTGCGGGCCGTAGCTCTGGCCGCCGTAGATCGGCAGCACCTGCAGGCCGGGCATATGTGCGGCGTAACGCTGGAAGGCTTCGGCCACCTGGATGGCCAATTCGCGCGTGGGTGCCAGCACCAGTGCTTGCGGCTTGCCGGGCTTGAGATCGAGGCGCGAGAGAATGGGCAGCGCGAATGCGGCGGTCTTACCGGTGCCGGTTTGCGCCTGGCCAAGCACGTCGCGGCCTTCCAGGATGGGTGGAATCATCGCGGCCTGAATCGGCGAAGGCGATTCATAGCCAACGTCGCTTAGTGCACGCAATACCTCTGGGGAAAGGCCAAGCGCAGTGAAGCCGGCGGTAGCCGGAGCGGAGTCGGAAGACGGGGCAGACATGGGAAACCTCGACATGGCATGCACGCTGGCATGCGGGAGAATAGTGACTATTGTAACAGCCTGCTTCGCCTCTACCCTTGTTTATAGAGATGTTTATCGGGATTAGTTCAATTCGATTTGTTCAATTCAGGCGGATTACCGTCCATTACCCGGAGTGACCATGCAGAATCGCTTGAAAGGCCGTATTGCGCTGGTAACGGGCGCCTCCTCAGGTATCGGCGAGGCAACCGCCATGGCGCTGGCAGAGCAAGGGGCAAAGGTGGCTATTGCTGCCCGTCGTCATGATCGGTTGGAGCGTTTAGCCGCAAAGCTGGCGGCCCTTGGCGCCGAGCCACTGGTGCTTGTGGCGGACCTTGTGAATGAAGCCGAGGCACAGCGCATCGTGAGGCAGACCGAGGCGCACTACGGTCGCCTCGACATCCTCATCAACAATGCTGGTGTGATGTATCTGGAACCGGTTGCCGAGGCGGACCTGGGCCGTTGGCGACAGATGCTGGAGTTGAACGTGCTGAGCTTGATCGCTTCGACACAGGCGGCGCTGGCTGGCATGCGTGCGCGCCGCGACGGTCATATCGTCAATGTTTCCTCGGTGGCGGGGCGCGTCGCCAATCCGAATGCCGCGGCGTATGCAGCCACCAAGTTCGGCGTGGTGGGTTTTTCCGAATCGCTGCGACGTGAGGTTTATAAGGACAACATCCGTGTCAGCGTGATTGAACCGGGGATGGTGGATACGGAGTTGCGCGACCACATTGGCCACGCGGCTAGCAGGCAGGCGGTAAATGCGCGTGCTGGCGAGATGCGGCAGTTGCAGGCGGAAGATATCGCTGAAACCATCCTGTTCTGCGTTAGCCGGCCGGCACATGTGTGTATCAACGAGGTGTTGTTGCGGCCGACGGATCAGGAGCGTTGAGCGCGGGTATGATCTCCGCCCCACCACGTCGAGGATGACGATGAGCGCGATCGAGACGATCTCCGAGCAACGCTGCTTTGGCGGCGTGCAGGGTTTTTACCGACACGAGTCGACGAGCTGCGGTGGCGCCATGCGCTTTGCGGTGTATCAGCCGCCACAGGCAGCGAAGTCGCGCTGCCCGGTGCTGTACTTTCTCGCTGGGCTCACCTGCACCGAGGAAACTGCGGCAATCAAAGCGGGTATGCAGCGCCTCGCCGCCGAGTTTGGTCTGGTGCTGGTGATGCCTGACACCAGTCCGCGTGACACCAGTATCGAGGGTGCGACGGGCGACTGGGAATTTGGTGAGGGCGCAGGTTTCTATCTCGATGCGACGCAGGCGCCGTGGTCCGCGCGTTTCCGTATGCACAGTTATATCGTGGACGAATTGCCGGCCTTGCTTGCCGCACATTTTCCAGTGGATATCGCGCGTAGTGGTCTTTGCGGTCATTCCATGGGCGGGCATGGCGCGTTGACGATTGCGCTCAAACATCCGCAGCGCTATCGCTCGGTGTCGGCGTTTGCGCCGATCGTGGCGCCGAGTCAGGTGCCATGGGGGCACAAGGCGCTACCGCGTTATCTCGGTGAGGATGTGGCGGTATGGCGTGATTACGATGCTTGCGAGTTGGTACGCCGACAAACCTTTCCCGGCACGATCCTGATCGATCAGGGCGATGCCGATCGGTTTCTCGATACGCAATTGAAGCCCGAGTTGTTCGCGCAGGCTTGCGCGGAAACCGGTCAATCGTTATCGCTACGTAGGCATGCCGGATACGACCATAGCTACTGGTTCATCGCCAGCTTCATTGACGATCACCTGCGGCATCATGGGGAGGCACTGGTGTGAGCGTGTTATCACCGGTGCAAACGTCGCGTACTTGCATTCGGCTTGCCGACGAGGCGGATGCACCGAAGCTGTTGCGCTATCGCGTGGAGAATCGGGCGCATCTCGCGCCATGGGAGCCGTTGCGTGATGCAAGCTTCTACACGCTGGAGCATTGCGTGCAAACGATCTTCGAGGGGCGTGAGGCGGTTCGACTCGATCGCAGTTATCCGTTCTTGGTATTGAGTCCGGATGAGAGCGAGATGCTTGCCAGTTTCACCCTGGCGAATTTGATACGAGGGCCATTTCAGGCGTGCTTGCTCGGCTATGGCGTTGCAGCTAGCCAGCAGGGGTGTGGCCTGATGCATGAGTCTTTGCAGGCTGGGTTGGATCTGGCCTTCGGCGCGCTGGATCTGCATCGCGTGATGGCGAACTACTTGCCGCGCAACGAGCGTAGCGGACGGCTACTTGAGCGCCTGGGCTTCGAGCGCGAGGGCTACGCGAAGCGTTATTTGCAGATTGCCGGTGTGTGGGAGGACCACATCCTCACCGCCCGGATACGTCCGGGCGGTTGAGGTACGGCCAGGCTTTAAGCCTTTGCCGCCGAATTACGACGCGGACGACGCTTGCGGTTGCCGGCGGCGTGCTCGCCACTGCCGTTCTGCTGCACATGCCCGTGTGGGCGATGCGACGGCGTGCCATTGCGACCTTGCGGGCGCGGCTGGCGCTGGCCCTGCTTCGGGCGCGGAGCGCCGTCATCCAGGCGTAGCGGTGTGGACGGCTCGTAGCCGGTCATCGCGGTAATGGCGATTTCCTGCTTGAGCAGCTTGCGGATATCGCGCAGCAGGCCAGACTCGTCATGGCTCACCAGCGACACGGCCATGCCTTCCGAGCCGGCACGACCGGTACGGCCGATGCGGTGCACATAGTCCTCGGCCACCATCGGCAGATCGAAGTTGATCACCATCGGCAACTGGTCGATATCAATGCCGCGTGCGGCGATATCGGTAGCCACCAGCACGGTGACGCGAGCGCTCTTGAAGTCGCTCAGTGCTTTGGTACGAGCATTCTGGCTCTTGTTGCCGTGGATGGCGGCAGAGCGCAGGCCGGATGCATTGAGGAACGTCACCAGCTTGTCGGCGCCATGCTTCGTGCGACTGAATACCAGCGTCTGCCGGCGGCTGTCCTGACTCAGTACATGCAGCAACAGATCGCGCTTGCGTGAGGCATCGACCGGATGCACATGGTGACTGACCGTCGGTGCCACCGTATTCGGTGGGGTCACCGACACTTCGCTTGGCTGATGCATGAACTGCATCGCCAGCGCCTTGATCGGCGGTGCGAAGGTGGCCGAGAACAGTAGCGTCTGGCGCTGACGCGGCAAGGCCGTGAGAACGCGCTTCAGTGCCGGCAGAAAGCCCATATCGAGCATGCGGTCGGCCTCGTCCAGCACCAGCACTTCTACGGCGGACAGATCCACCGTGCGCTGCTGCATGTGATCGATCAAGCGACCAGGGGTAGCGATAACTACATCGACGCCGCGGCGCAGTGCTTGCACCTGTGGGCCCATGCCAACGCCACCGAAGATGGTGGTGGTGCTTACACGCACATGCTTGCCGTAATCACGCAGGTTTTCGTTGACTTGTGCGGCGAGTTCGCGGGTAGGGGTGAGGATGAGTACGCGCGGGCGGCGGGTGCCAGCTGGTGGCATATCGAGCAGGCGTTGCAGCAACGGCAGCGCGAATGCGGCGGTTTTGCCGGTGCCGGTTTGAGCGGCGGCGAGCAGGTCACCACCCTTCAGCACGACCGGAATAGCGGCAGCCTGGATTGGTGTGGGTTCGGTGTAGCCCTGATCGGCAAGCGCACGCAACAACGCGGGCGCAAGGCCCAGCGATTCGAAAGACATAAAAAGCTCCTGAGCAACCCGGAGCGTTCTTTCAGAACCGTGTTGCAGTCAAAGGTATGGGAGGCGGCAAAGCCGCAACGGCGGGGTGGCCGTGAGGTGAAGTATAGCCGAGCTAGGCCTCTGCCGTCTGCGTCTTACCGTCTGCGGCGTGAATGGATGGGCTGGGAAGTGGCTTATCCAGGCGCTTTGCGACGATTAAATAGCTGTTGTAGGGCGTGCGGCCATGCAGTGGTTGGATCTCTACCATCAGGCCGGAGGCCTCGAGTGGCGCGCGGATTTCATCAGCGCTGGGATAGTGCTGGGCACCTATGCGCATCCAGCCACTGATGCGCAGGAAATATTCTTCGACACGGGTCATGTGGAAGCGCCAGTTTGGCTCACGCAGCACGTTGCGAATGATCAGCTGCCCATCGGGAGCTAGGTGGCTTGCTGCATTTTGCAGCAAGGGGGTCTGCCGCGATGCGGGTAGGTAATGCAGGATGTCGAGCAGGACAACATGGCCTTGTAGCGGCGGTAGATCAGCGATATCCGCTTGGTGAAGCTGCATGAGTGAATCTAGCTTGCCATGTTGGAGCGCTTGTCTACCGGCGGCAATCTTGCGTGGATCGTGGTCAATGCCAATGTATTCCGAGAGCGTTCCGCAGGCATGCAGGTAATGGCCAAGCAGACCCATGCCGCAACCGATATCGAGCAGGGGCATCGGCTGGTCGCTAAGTAGGTTGGATGTGGCCGCATAAGCAGGATCTACAGCGAGCTTCCACCGCACATACTCGCGTTGGAAGCCCGGGGTGTAGCGCTGGGCGATGGCGTAGCGGTCGGAGCGATCGAGTGTCGACATGCCGGGTCCGTAATGTGCTGCGAGTAGCGCCAAGCGCTGATAATTGCGGTAATCGTCATTCGGCGCAAATGCATACGCATGCATTGCCGAAATGGCGTCTGCGGTCTAGCCTCGTCGCTTCGTTGTCTAAGGAATGTCGTCGATGTCGTTACTTGCCCCGCTGCGCGAGTTGAATCACGAACAACGTCATACCGTGCTCGCAAGCTTTCTTGGCTGGACGCTGGATGCGTTCGACTACTTCATGTTCACCTTCGTATTGGTGGCCATCGCGAAGGAATTCGGTGTGGGCGGCACCGTGGTCACGCTGGGCATTACGCTCACGTTGGCGGCGCGACCGGTGGGCGCGTTGTTGTTTGGACGTCTAGCCGATCGCTTCGGTAGGCGGCCGGTGCTGATGCTCGACGTGATCCTGTTTTCGGTGTTCGAGCTCGCTACGGCATTTTCGCCATCGATCACCGTATTACTGGTACTGCGCTTTCTGTTCGGTATGGCGATGGGCGGCGAATGGGGTATTGGTGCGTCGTTGGCGATGGAATCGATTCCACCGAAGGCGCGTGGCCTGGTGTCAGGGTTGCTGCAAAGTGGCTATCCCTGCGGTTTCTTTCTAGGTGCACTGGTGAACTGGTTGCTGGTCGATCACATCGGCTGGCGCGGTTTGTTCATCGTCGGTGCCATACCCGCGTTGCTGGTGCTTTATATCCGGCGCCATGTGCCTGAATCGCCGACCTGGCAGCAGAGCCAGAAGCAGGAGGGGCATCGCAGCCTGCGCGAGGCCATGCGCGGGCACTGGAAGTTGGCGATCTACCTGATGTTCCTGATGGCGGCCTTCAACATGCTCAGCCATGGTTCGCAGGACATGTATCACACGTTTGAGGAAAACGACCTGCATCTGGCGACCGGCTCCGGTATGGCGTTCTTGCTGGTAGCGCTACTCAACCTGGGGGCGTTGGTGGGCGGGTTGTTCTTCGGCGCGTGGTCGGAACGGGTGGGCCGGCGCCGCGCCATGATCACGGCGGCTCTGCTGACCATTCCGGTGATACCACTGTGGACGTATGGTGGATCGATGCTGCTGCTCGGTCTGGGCGCGTTCCTGATCCAGGTGATGGTGCAGGGTGCCTGGGGCGTGGTGCCCACGCATCTCAATGAGCTATCACCAGATGCCGTGCGCGGTACGTTGCCTGGTTTTGCCTATCAGATGGGTAATCTGATTGCGGCGGGAACCGCGACGGCACAATCGTGGCTCGCTGTGCAGCACGGAGTCGGGTTGCCGCTGGTGATGTCGTTGTGGATCGCTGCGGTGGCGCTCATTCTTGCCCTTTTGGTCTGGCTGGGGCCTGAGGCACGTGGGGTAGGATTCGGTAAGGCTCGCTCCTGATAGAATCCACGGTTTGCATATACCCGAGAGACAGGCAATGAAGGCTGGCAAGGACAAGGTCATCGCACTCCACTACACGCTTACCGTGGACGGCGACAAGGTTGAGAGTTCGCACGATAACGGTGAACCGTTGTGGATCTTGCTGGGCCATGGCCAGCTGATTCCTGGTCTGGAGAAGGCACTGGAAGATCATGAAGCAGCTGACACGCTGCAGGTCGAGATCGCTCCGGCGGACGGCTATGGCGAGCGTCAGGAAGGCCAGATTCAGCGCGTGCCGAAGAAGTATTTCCACCAGGGCAACAAGCTCAAGCCGGGCATGACCACGGTGCTGTCGCTGAAGGAAGGCGGTCAGCGCGTGGTCACCGTGCATAAGGTGGGTATGACCACGGTCGACGTGGACCTGAATCATCCGATGGCCGGCAAGACGCTGCATTTCGACGTGGTGATCAACGAAGTGCGTGATGGCACTGAGGAAGAGATTCAGCACGGTCATGCGCATGCGCCGGGTGCCGAGGCGCACTAAGTGCTTCGCTAACGATGCAAACGACAACGGCGCCCTTGGGCGCCGTTGTCGTTCTAGGCGTTCGAGTATTTCAGCACAGCTGGATTAAACCAGGCTGATCTGCACATCCACATTGCCGCGGGTGGCATGCGAATACGGGCAGATGTCGCGGTGAGCAACGTCAATCAGCTCCTGCGCTACGGCGTGATCGATACCCGGCAGGCTCACTTCCAGCTTTACGGCAATGCCGAAGCCGGTCGGTTCGCGGGGGCCAATACCCACGTGACCCGTGACGGAGGCTTCCGTGAGTGCCACCTTCTTTTCGCGCGCTACATAGCGCACCGCGCCTTCGAAGCAAGCCGCGTAGCCCGCAGCGAACAGCTGTTCCGGGTTGCTGCCATGGCCACCCGGGCCACCCAGCTCCTTCGGAACTTTCAAATCGAAATCCAGCACGCCATCGCTGCTGTGGATGTGGCCTTCACGGCCACCTTTTGCGGTGGCGGTTGCGGTGTACAGAATTTTGGTTGCGCTCATGGTTTTAGTCTCGCTGGTCGGTGGGAGCGGCGAGTTGCGCCGCGAGGGATTTGAGGTCGTCGCGGAGTTTCTTGAACTCGTCGACGCTGAGGCACAAACGGTCAGCCATGCAGCGCGGCACGCTTGCTGCGTGCTCGTGCAGGTC
This sequence comes from Rhodanobacter sp., assembly GCA_049794535.1. Classification (GTDB taxonomy): domain Bacteria; phylum Pseudomonadota; class Gammaproteobacteria; order Xanthomonadales; family Rhodanobacteraceae; genus JBARCX01. Next base: position 14,653 of record JBARCX010000153.1, on the reverse strand, counting down.
TCGACCGGTTTGGGTAAGGCTGATTTCCACTTCGCGCTCGTCGCTGCGGCGACGCTGGCGCTCCAGCAGGCTCGCTTGCTCCAGTCGCTTGAGCAGGGGGGTGAGGGTGCCCGAGTCCAGTTGAAGCCGATCGCCCAACTCGCGAACGGTCAGTCCATCGCGCTCCCATAACACCAGCATCACGAGATATTGCGGATACGTAAGGCCCAATGCGTCGAGCAGTGGCCGGTACGTCGCGGTCATGCGGCGGGAGGCTGCGTAAAGCGCGAAGCAGAGCTGCTCATCCAGCTGCATCGATGGGGTTGTCTGGACTTTCATGCATATAGACTTGCATGAAATTTAATTGTGCACAATGTATATTTTGCGAGAATGTCCAGGCGGCAGCTTTAGAAGGGGGTAGATCAGTCCAGTAAACGCTTGCCGTAGGCGAAGTGGTCGCGCCAGAAGGGGCCGTCGATATCGTCCAGTCGAACTGTGCCGCCGCTGTTCGGCGCGTGTACAAAGCGACCTTTGCCGACATACACGCCGACGTGGCTGATGCCGCCGTCGATATCGAAGAACACCAGGTCGCCGCTCATCAGGCCATCCATCCGCTTGACCTTTTGCCCGTTAAGCGTGGCCATCGCACGGGAGCTGTGCGGCAGCATGAGGCCGGCCGCATTGCGGTAGATGTAGTCGACAAGTCCGCTGCAATCAAAGCCGCTAGTGGGTGTATTGCCGCCCCAACGGTAGGGCGTCCCAACCAGTGCCATCGCGCGGAATAGCACGTCATTGGCGGTGCCTACCGACCCATCTGGAGCGCGTGCGGGTTCGTTGGCCAGTGCGGAGTTCGAGGGTTTGTAGGTGCGCTCTTGTCGATGCGGACTGCTGGCGCATGCGGCTAGGAGCAGAAGCCCCCCGGCCAGCGCAAATAGTCGTAGCGTCGATAGGCGCGTGCTCGGCGCGTGTAATTCACGGAAGTTGGCAAGTTGCATATGACAACCTCGGGATGTGGCGTGCCGAGGTTATCAATTTGATAATTCGTTTGCAAATCAATGGATTTTCTTTTGTTTTGAAGCTAGTACCTTAGCTTTCTAGAGGGCGTCTTTCCCCTTGCTTAGCCAAGTCTCCGAGACATCAGGTCAAGTGTGGAGAATTTAGCGTCCGGCAACCTGGATCGGTTGTTCGGACAATGTCTTGCCATTGATGCCCCAGGCGCGTAGTCGATACGCACCGGGGCGCAGGAAAAGCTTGCTCGAGGTATGAGCATGCAGGAAGGTGTAGCGATCGGCCGGAATCGCATCATCCGGCTCATTGGCATAGTGAGCCTCTACAACACAGGGCACGGTCTCTGCGCATAGCGCGCTACTGACGTTCCAGGTGCGACGCTGACCATCCAGTTTCAACCAGCTAGGACGTTTACTGCCCGTCTCCTCCGGCAGGATCACGCTCACGTCGTGCTTTGCCGGGTCAGAACTCCAGACCGCACCGCTGTCGCTGATCTTCAGTACGGTGGGTTCGCGAGGACGATATTCCATAATCAGTGCGTGATAGGGATCCCCGTGGAATGAAGGTACGGCATCGCGAAATTGGGACTGATCGACGGACAAGGGATCGAAGCCAGTGAGTTGCATTAATTGCATGGCCATGGGTTCTGCGTTGTAGAGATTTCCTTTGGTTTTGTCGATATGTGCATAACCGGCGTGCACGAATAGGCGCGCGTTGGGATCCTTGGCAAAAACTTTTTCGTAGAGGTTATGGGCCTCGACAGTGTCGCGATCTTGATCTTGCGTTTCATCCAATGGGTCATACGACACGATGGTGTAACCCAGTCGTATGGCTTCGCGCAGAATGTCTCCATAAAGTGGTTCACGTAGATATTCTGTTCCACTGGCTTCAATGGGATAACCGCGTTTCGTCAATGCCGCGCCGCTTTCAGTGAGAGCCTCTGGCGCGAAATAGTTATACCCAAGCGCGCGAAGACGCGGCAGCAACGCGAGGGTGAGTTCACGCGTATGTGGATCGTGATGAGCTTCGTTGACGAGCACGATGCGGCGGCTGGCTGCTAATTTGGTAATAACATCGTCAGCACGGTCTGAGTTGGCGATCACGTCGGCATTGATAGCTGGGATAGGGCCATAGGATTTAGTCCCAGGCCATTGTTGCGCTCTAGGCAATAGCTTTGTGTAAGGCAGGCGATTATCGAACGGAAAATCGTGTACGGCTTCGTCATACAGGCCAAGCTCGGCTTCAACGGTGGCCAATAGCTGTTTGGCGAAATCCTGATTTGCAGGAGATAGATTTGGCATGGCCGTAATCAAATATTGATAGCGGGCCAGATCATTGGGTTGTGCTCGGAAATCCTGAAAAACCTGGCGCTCGGACTGAGCGCTAACGACTGACGTCAATAGCGCGGCCGAGCACGCAGCAATAACGACAAGACGCTTGAACATGGCTGGGTTCCATGCAGTGTGTATGCACAATGCAGCGAATGCTTTAGGTGCGCAAGTCCCCAGATACGGGTTCGGGCTCCCGCTACAATAAGTCCATGGATGCTTCACGCAGTGATGTACTGATTCTCGGTGGCGGTGTCGTCGGCTTGGCCTGTGCCCTGTATCTGCTGAAGGCGGGTGCCACGGTGCGCGTACTGGAGCAGGGGACGCCCGGTTGCGGTAGTTCGCATGGCAACTGCGGCACGATCACCCCCAGCCACGCGGCGCCACTGGCTATGCCCGGGATGCTTGGCGTGGCACTACGCTCGATGTTTCGTGCCGATGCGCCGCTGTACCTCAACCCCCGCCTTGATGGCCCACGTTTGCGCTGGTTGCTCGGCTTTGCGCGGCACTGCAATTGGCCCGATTTCCATCGTGCGGTCGAGGCGCGCTCGGCGATCCTGCAGCGTTCGCGGCGGGTGTTGGCAGACTTGGTGCGCGACGACCGGCTTGATTGCGAATTCGCCGAAGCAGGTGAGCTGTACGTTTATCGCACCGAGAAGCTACGGGCGGCTGATGAGCGCCACCATGCTTCCGTGCTCGATCGTCTTGGCGTGGAAGTTCAGCGCCTGCGTGGCGATGAAACAGAAGCGATGGAGCCTGCACTGAAGCCTGGCGTAGCCGGCGGTCTATTTCATCCGGGTGATGCGCGGCTGCGGCCTGATCGCTATGTGGCGGAGTTGGCGCGCCGGGTGCGCGAGTTGGGTGGCGCTATCGAAAGCGGCGCGAAGATAGACCGGATCGATACCCAGGGCGACAGCATTACCCACGTACGCAGTACCTGTGGCGTGTTTTCAGGCAAGCGTGTGGTGATGGCGCTGGGCGCGTGGTCACCGCTGCTGGGGCGCTTACTCGAACTGCGCCTACCGATGCAGCCGGGCAAGGGCTACTCAATTACCTATACGCGGCCTGCGCTTGCGCCGCGCCATGCGTTGGTTCTACGCGAAGCAGCGGTGTGCGTTACCACTTGGCCCAGCGGTTATCGGCTGGGTAGCACGATGGAATTTTCTGGCTATGCCGAAGGCCTCAACCGCACCCGTCTAGACGCTCTGCGGCGTGGTGCGGCGACAGGTCTACACGAGCCGGAAGGGCCCGATCTGCTGGAGGAGTGGTGGGGATGGCGCCCGATGAGCGTGGACGAGGTGCCGATCATCGGCCCCAGCACGCGTTGGTCCAATCTGCATCTGGCGACCGCACACGGGATGCTCGGCGTCAGCATGTCGGCGGCCACGGGCGAGCTTGTGGCAGCTCAGCTTACCGGTGCGACACCAGCTATCGACCCTAAGCCGTATGCTCCCGCTCGTTTCGGCATTTAAACGGGCGCTGTTGCGGGTTCCTCCGCCAACGTGAAAAGGCCACTAGGCGGGATCAGCTAGGCTCATCGCTCTTGTGCGGAGAGATGGCGATGAGCGAGCGTTTTGATCTGATCGTACTGGGCGCGGGTTCCGGTGGCCTCACCGTGGCACAGCGTGCAACCAAGCTGGGTGCGAGAGTCGCTTTGTTCGACCCCGATGCCCTGGGCGGCACCTGCGTCAATCGCGGCTGTGTGCCGAAGAAGGCGATGTGGTTCGCAGCGCAATGGGCACAGGCGCAGCGGTTGGCTGCCGATATCGGTTTTGCGGTGACGCCTGCGCCGCTGGATTGGGCGCGTTTCAGGCGGCAGCGTGATGGCTACATCGCCGGCATCCGTCAGCGTTATGCGCAACGGCTGGATGCAGCGGGGATTCGAGTGGTTCCCGAGGCTGCCCATTTCATCAGCACGGATACCGTGGCTAGCGCCAGTGGTATCCATTACAGCGCCCCACAGATCGTCATCGCCACCGGCGGGAGGCCGCGCCGGCTGGATATTCCCGGTTTCGAGTTGGGTCTGTTGTCTGACGACATTTTCGAGCTGGAAGCGCCACCGCGGCGTATCGCCATTGTTGGCGGTGGCTACATAGCGACGGAATTCGCTGGTGTACTGCATTCGCTGGGTTGTGAAGTCGACCTGTTGATTCACAGTCACCTGCTAAGCGGCTTTGATGACGAACTGGTCGAGGCGCTGGCGGCACAGATGCTGGCGCGTGGCATCCGCATCATCCGCGATGCCGAGATTACGGCCGCTACAGGCAAGCCCGGTGCTATCCACTTGCAGGACGCCGGTGGCGCCACTCACGGGTCGTACGACGCGTTGCTGTGGGCGGTGGGGCGTACGCCGAACACGGACCGGCTTGGCCTCGATGAGGTCGGTGTAACGCTCGATGCAAGCGGTCACGTACGGGTGGATGCGTTCCAAAACACGAGCGTGCCCGGCATCACTGCGATTGGCGATGTCACGGGTCAAAAAGCGCTTACGCCGGTGGCGATTGCCGCAGGCCATGCGCTGGCCGAGCGATTGTTCGGCGGCAACGCCGAAGCACGTTTCGATTACCAAGTGATTCCCAGCGTAGTGTTTGCCGAGCCGCCGCTGGGCATGGTCGGCCTGACTGAGCGTGAGGCGCGTGCGCAATATGGCGACGCGGTACGGGTGCACGTCAGTCGATACACGCCGCTGCAGCTGATGGTGGCCGGGCACGAAGGGCAAAGCCTGGTGAAGCTCGTTTGTGTAGGGGCCGACGAGCAGGTCGTCGGTATTCATGCGTTGGGGCCGGGTACGGATGAGCTGCTGCAGGGTTTTGCCGTGGCGCTGCGGCAGGGGCTGCATTGGCGTGACCTGAAGTCAGCGGTGGCGATCCACCCCACTGCGGCAGAGGAGCTAGTTCTGCTGCGTTGAGTCGGACGGACTAGGTCACTTGGACTCAAGGGGCAAGGCCCAATGTGCAGCTGCGATCAGGCTGTGGTTTTACGACCAGCTCCGACGCCCGCGTGCTGCCAGATCATTGGCTGGAGGCTGCTGATTGGGAGGCTTTGAGTGAGGTAGTGCGGATATGGCCCAGCACTCTGTTACCGGAGCTTCATCCTTCTTGAATTCCGTTCAGTTCCGGTATGCCGAAGTAGATGCATTGTTATGCCGTCGCGCCACCCGAGGCAGCCGGGTTCCGGCCGGGTTCGCGGCTCAATCATTCTCTATTCGAGGCTCATGATCATGATTCGTAAACTTGCGATCGCTTCCCTGCTCGTGGCGGGCGTGGCTCTTTCCGGTTCCGTGCTGGCTCAGGCCGCCGCTCCTCAGGCAGCGACGGACGCGGCCAAGTCGGCGACGACGGAGCAGACTGCAGCTCCGAAGGCTGCTGCTAAGCACCACAAGGCCAAGACCGGTACCAGCACTGGTACCAAGCACAGCAAGAAGGCTGCAAAGACCGACGACGCTGCTGCCGCTCCGGCTGCTGGCACCGACGGTAAGTAATTCGATACCTGTCGTTTCTTGTAGATCAAAAGCCCCAGCCGGCCCTGCCGCCTGGGGCTTTTTTATGGGCTGCCTTTATAGGCTCGGTGACGTTGGCAACGCTGCGATGCACTTCAGCTCGATCGCAATCGGCGTAGGCAGGGCGGTAATACCCAAGGTGGTACGGCAAGCATCAACGCCCGCGAAGTATTCCGCGTAAAGCCGGTTGTACGTAGCGAAATCGCGCGTCATATCGGTGAGGAATACCGTAATGTCGACGAGGTCTTCCCAGCGTGCGTTGCTGGCTTCCAGTACAGCACGTACATTGGCAAACACTTGCCGGCACTGTGCCTCTATGTCGTAGCTGATCAGGCGGCCATCAGCGTCGTGCTGATTGCCCGGAATCGCGTTGTTGCCTGGCTGGCGCGGACCCACGCCTGATAGGAACAGCAGATTGCCGACGCGCCGTGCGTGTGGGTAGGCCCCCACCGGTGCTGGCGCGGTGTTGGTGCGTACGATGTCGCTCATCGCAGCGGTTTCGGCAAACGGGTGAGTCGCTGTAACGCTTGTTCGTAGGCGGGGCGCAACGCCTCGCGCGAATCGACGTGCATACCCAGGTCATGTATGTGTCCGTCGGACAAGCTGTAGCACCAGGCATGCACAGACAGCTTCTGACCGCGCTCCCAGGCATCCATCACCATCGTGGTATGGCAGACATTGACCACCTGTTCGATGGCGTTGAGCTCGCATAGGCGAGCGTTACGCAGATCCATCAATTCCAATGTGGCGAGTTGATCGGAGTGTTTTTGCGCCACATCGCCGACATGGCGCAGCCAGTTGTCGACCAGGCCGAGCCGGCGATGATCCAGTACCGCCTGTATGCCGCCGCAGCCGTAATGGCCAACAACCAGGATGTGCTCAACCTTGAGCACATCAACCGCGAACTGGATGGTGCTCAGGCAGTTGAGGTCGGTATGCGAGACCACGTTGGCGACATTGCGCTGTACGAAGATGTCACCTGGCGGCAGGTCGACGATCTGTGTGGCGGGTACGCGCGAATCCGAGCAGCCGATCCACAGAAACTTAGGTGCCTGCTGTTGTGCGAGGCGCTCGAAGAAGCGTGGATCTTGTTCACGGACCGCCGCCGACCAGCGGCGGTTGCTGTCGAGCAGTTCCTGCAATGGGCTGATCAAGGTGCACTTCCTAACAGAGTGTTCATCAATAACGGATACAAATGTTCTTCGATTCGGTGAAAAAGCGTAGGGCTTCGACACCGCCCTCACGACCGATGCCGGAGTGTTTGACGCCACCAAACGGTGTGCGCAAATCACGCAGCATCCAGCAGTTGGTCCAAACGATGCCGAACTGAAGCTGCGCGGCCAGTCGATGTGCACGTGAAAGGTCGGTCGTCCACAGCGATGCGGCTAAGCCGTAGCCTGTACCGTTGGCGATCGCGAGTGCTTCGGCTTCGTCCTCGAATGGAATCAGCGTTACCACCGGGCCAAAGATTTCCTGCTGATTGGTGAGGGCGTCACCCGGCAGGCCTTCGATCACGGTAGGCGCTACGAACCATCCATCGGTGCAGCGGCCATCGAGCGTTACTGCTTCGCCACCGCACAGTACTTGCCCGCCCTCGGTACGTGCTTGTGCGATGCATGCCAGCACTTTTTCGAAATGCGGCTGTGATACCAATGCGCCCAGGTCGCTGGCATCGTTATCGGGGTCACCCACGCGCAACGCGCGTACGCGTGCAAGGTAGCGTTCGCGGAAGCTGTCATAGATGGATCGCTGTACCAGCAGGCGCGAACCGCACAGACAGATCTCGCCTTGATTGGCAAAGCCGGAACGTACGATGGTGTCGAGGTTCGCGTCACTTAAGTTGGCATCAGCGAATATGATGGCCGGATTCTTGCCGCCCAGTTCAAGTGAGACCTTCTTGAACTGTGGTGCAGCGATTGCGGCGATGCGTGCACCGGTGGCGGTACTGCCGGTGAAGGACACGGCCTTCACCCCGGTGTGTTCAACGATGGCCTGGCCTACCGTGGGGCCACTACCTTGGACAATATTAAGCACGCCCGGCGGAAAACCTGCCTCGATGCTCAACTCGCCGAGCAGGGCGGCGGTGCACGGAGTGATTTCCGACGGCTTGGCGACAACCGTGTTGCCCGCTGCGAGCGCTGGCGCAATCTTCCAGCTGAAGAGGTACAGCGGCAGGTTCCACGGGCTGATGCAGCCGACCACACCGAGGGGTTGGCGCAGTGTGTAGTTCACCGCGCCAGCATCGATTGAGCCGACTTCCGTGGTGTGCGATTCGCTGCTCCACGTCATGATGGCGGCGGCGAAGTAACGTAGGTTGCTCACCGCACGCGGAATATCCACGGTGCGCGCAAGCTTGATTGGCTTGCCGCTATCGCGCGACTCCAGTGCTGCGAATTCGTCCAGGCGCGCCTCAATGAGATCGGCTAGCCGGTGCAGTAGATGGGCGCGTTGTTCGACGGGTGTGGTTGCCCAGCCGGGGGCCGCGTGCTGCGCGGCTTGCACCGCAGCGGCGACATCAGCGGCATCGGAATCCGGGCAATGCGCGAACACCGCGCCGGTAGCAGGCTCGAATATGTCGAGATAACGTCCATTCGCTGGTGCTTGCAGGCGACCATCGATGAGGTTGGCGAGGCGCAGGCTTGGCATCCTGCAAGCTTAGAACGTACGTGCGTCGATTGCACCGGACGTCCGCGTATGCGGGGGGTAATTGCGGGCAAGTTAGACGAGCAAGTCAGCTCAGTGAGCGCGTTCGACCGCCGTCCACCGCGATACTGACGCCGTTGACATAGGCCGCAGCTGGGGTGCAAAGGAATGCAATGACCGCTGCCACTTCGCTGGCTTCGCCGAAGCGGCGGGCGGGTACCGTGGCCAACATGCCTTGCGCGACTTCCTGCTCATTGCGGCCGCTAGTTTTTGCCTGCGCGGCAAGCAGGCCGTCCAGGCGGCTAGTGCGGGTGTAGCCCGGTAGCACGTTGTTGACGGTGATGCCGTCGGCCGCCAATTCGCCGGCTAGCGTCTTAGCCCAGCTTGCCACCGCAGCGCGCACGGTATTGGATACGCCTAGCCCGGCGATCGGCTCTTTCACCGAGGTGGAGATCACATTGACGATGCGGCCATAACTACTGGCGCGCATGCCAGGCAATAACGCTTGCACCAACGTCTGTCCGGCAAGTAGGTGCTGACGGAAAGCGACCTCGAACGCCGTGAGCTCGGCCGTGTGCGCGGGGCCGCCCGGTGGGCCGCCACTGTTATTGATGAGGATATGTACGGGATCGGCTGCAGCGATGCTAGTAGCCGTGGCATGCAGTGCAGCAGTGTCCTGCATATCCACGCTGCGCCATGCGTGCCGTTGCCCGGCTTTAGGGCGAGGCAAGCTCTCTACCAGTGCCTGCAATGCATCAGCGGAGCGGGCGAGAACGGTGACGCTGGCACCCAGTTCGGCTAGCTCGATTGCGCTGGCACGGCCGATACCTTGCGACGCACCGCAAACCAGCGCGTGACGACCACTCAGATCGAGTTGCATGGGCATTCCTTGAGTTTTGGCTAACCTTACTTAGTGTCGGCTAAACCATTGCAGCGTTAGGGCAGCGATCCAGCAAGCCCAAGCTAGCCACTGGCTATAGCGCCATACGCGCCATAAGCGTGTGACGGTGGTGTCGCCGATAGCAGGGATAGCCGGCGAGCGCAGCACATGTTGCATGCGTAGCCACAGCCGTGGTCCATGTGCGGCACCGCCCGCGTCAATAATCTTCCAGTGTTCCGGATAGTTCTGGCGAAGTCGGCGCGCCAGTCGAAACGGTGCAACGTAGTGCAGCACGAAACAGATGATGCCGGCGAGCAGCAGGCCGAGGTAGAGCACGGTGAGCGTCAACTGTGACTCCAGTTCAAATGCGTTGGCAGTGCAGTGCGTAGCGTATTCAACACACCATTACCTTGCGGCGGCTTGCTACAGATCGCGTTGTCCACGGCCTTGGCATAGGTCTTGTCCATGATGCCGATCCAGATCGTGCCATCAGGGCCATGGGGGATCTTGAAGCTGCCGTTCGAGTTCATCTTCACGGGTGCTTCGGCGGAGAATGCGGCGGGCGACTGCTCCCAGTAAGTCGCGCTGGTCTGTTGTTTGTCCGAGGCATAGACCACCAGGTAGCGCGCTTTGTCGCTGCTGATCGTGACACTCCCGAAGGCGCCGCTGGCCTCGTCGCTCCATCCCATGTACTCGCACAGATTGATATCTTGCGAGTCGATCGGTTGGAAGGCTTCATCCAGCAGCACGGTGGATGGCGCAAACAGATAACTCGATTGCAGCCAGCGACCGTTCAACTCCGACTTCAGCGCAACCCGGTAGGGAAGCTTCACGCCCACCGGTAGGCGAAAGGCGAGGAAGTAGCTGCGTACGCCGTTGAGGTCGGCCACCAGGCTGCCGCTGCCCAGTTGGAACTTCTTCGGTTGCCACGGCAGGATGGTGTCGTAAGAGAAATCGGCGAAGCTGCCACAGCACGGCGTTGCGTCTTTCAGCTGTTGCTTTGCCGTTTCCAGCGAGTGACTGGTATCCGGTGCCGGCAGCAGTTTCGCCGGCAACAGCGCCTTGGCGGTGTGGCAAGCGGTAAGCAGCAGCGTCAGCAGCGTGATCAGCAGGATTGGGGCAAGGGCAGCAGGGAGTCGAAAGCGCATTGGAGGTGTTGTGATCAGAATTCGGCAGTCCCTGCCGCACGTGGATAAGGAATGGCATCGCGAATGTTCGACAGGCCGCAGACGTAAACCAGCAGGCGCTCGAAGCCGAGGCCAAAGCCGGCGTGCGGCACGGTGCCGTAACGACGCAGGTCACGATACCAGCCGTAGGTGGCGGTATCGAGTCCGAATTTGGCCATCCGTCGGTCGAGGTAGTCCAGGCGCTCCTCGCGCTGTGCACCGCCGATGATTTCACCGATGCCTGGCGCAAGCACATCCATCGCGGCTACGGTTTTCTCATCGTCGTTCAAGCGCATGTAGAACGCCTTGATCGCCTCGGGGTAGTTCATTACGACCACGGGACGGCCAATATGTTTCTCGGCGAGATAACGTTCGTGCTCGGTTTGCAGATCGATACCCCAGGCCACCGGGTATTCGAACTTCTGCCCGGACTTCTGCAGGATCGTGACCGCATCGGTGTAGTCGATACGCTCGAACGGCTGGGCGATGAAGGTTTCCAGGCGGCTGATAGCATCCGGCTGTACACGCTCGGCGAAAAACGCCATGTCGTCGGCACGCTCATCAAGCACCGCTTTGAAGATCGCCTTGAGGAAGCTCTCGGCGCAATCAGCGTTGGCGGTGAGGTCGGCGAAGGCGATTTCCGGCTCCACCATCCAGAACTCAGCCAAGTGGCGCGGCGTGTTGGAGTTCTCTGCACGGAAGGTGGGGCCGAACGTGTAGACCTTGCTCATCGCCAGGGCATAAGCCTCAACGTTGAGCTGGCCAGACACAGTGAGGAACGCCTCACGACCGAAGAAATCCTTGCGGAAGTCGATCTTGCCCTTGTCATCGCGCGGCAGGTTGGCCAGGTCCAGCGTGGACAGGCGGAACATGTCGCCGGCGCCTTCGGCATCGGAAGTGGTGATGATCGGTGTGTTGATCCAGAAGAAGCCTTGCTCGGTGAGATGGCGGTGAATTGCCGTCATCATCGTGTGGCGCACGCGGGTCACCGCCCCAAAAAGGTTGGTGCGCGGGCGCAGGTGAGCGACTTCGCGCAGGAACTCCATCGAGTGCTGCTTGGGCTGGATCGGGTAGGTTTCGGGGTCGTCGACCAGGCCGGTGACGATCACCTCATCCGCCTGCAGCTCGAAACTCTGCCCCTTGCCCTGGGATGGGACCAGGGTGCCGCTGACGATGAGGCCAGCGCCCGCAGTGAGATGCAGTACTTCGCTCGCGTAGTTGTCCAGGCTGGCGGGTACAACGGCCTGAATCGGGTCGAAGCAGGAGCCGTCGGTCACATTGACGAAGGACAGGCCGGCCTTGGAGTCGCGCCGGGTACGCACCCAGCCACGTACGGTGACTTTGCTGCCGGCCTCGACTTTGCCGGAAAGAGCCTGCTTCACGCTGTACACCGTCGAGCTGACCACCGCCATGGATTGAAACTCCTGCATAACCGCCGCATATCGGCGTGATAGGTTGGGGCGCCCATACCAGCCTGTTGGCCGTATTGGGCAAACCCACATGATAATGTAGTGCCAGCGATAGCCGCGACCTTTGCGTGTGCTTCCGGAGTTGATTTAGCACCATGACGATTACGATTACCCCTGCCGCCAATCAGCGCATGCGCCAGTTTCTCGCGCAAACCGCCGCTGCGGGCGTACGTTTTGGGGTCAAGCGCACCGGTTGCTCGGGTTTTGCCTACGTGGTGGATCTGGCCGAGACGGTAGGCCATGACGATCAGGTGGTCGAGATTGACGGCGTGCGTTTGGTGGTGGACGGCAAGAGCCTGCCCCTGATCGACGGCACCGTGATCGATTTTCAGCGCCAGGGTTTGAACGCCAGCTTCGTGTTCCATAACCCCAATGCCACCGGCGAATGCGGCTGCGGCGAGAGCTTTACGGTTAGCTAAGAGCCTGTTGGATCAGGCGCTTGCCTAAGCTGCCGCTTGCATCTGAAGCACCCCACGCCCTACAATTCCGCTTCTGTCCGCCCCCTTTTGGTGCGGATGGGTACTTGCCTCACCGCACCAGCGGGAGGCTGCGAGGCCGTAAGGCCGCATCCACAAGGAGCCATTCACCAATGACGCTACGTCATTACGAAGTCGTGTTTCTGGTCCACCCTGACCAGAGCGAGCAGGTCCCGGCGATGATCGAGCGCTACAAAGCGCTGATCGAGACCGACGGCGGCAAGATCCATCGCCTCGAAGATTGGGGTCGTCGCCAGTTGGCCTACCCGATCGTGAACCTGGCCAAGGCTCACTACGTCATGCTCAACATCGAAGTGAGCCAGCATGCACTGAACGAGTTGGAGTCGGGTTTCCGCTTCAACGACGCCGTGCTGCGTCACCTCGTGGTCCGTCGCGACGAAGCCGATATCGAGCAGTCCTTCATCCTGAAGTCGAAGGAAAAGGATGACGCCAAGTCTTCGCGTCGCCGCGATGACGACAGCGATGGTGACGAGCGCCCGGCACGCCGTGAGCGTGACGACCGCGACAACGATCGCGACAGCGACGACTGATCAGGAGCACTGCCATGTCTAAGTTCTTCCGCCGCCGCAAATTCTGCCGCTTCACTGCCGAAGACGTGAAGGAGATCGATTACAAGGATCTCAACACGCTGCGTCAGTACGTCACCGAGAACGGCAAGATCGTGCCGAGCCGCATCACGGGCACCAAGGCGCGTTACCAGCGCCAGTTGGCCACCGCGATCAAGCGCGCACGCTTCCTCGCTCTGCTGCCGTACACCGACAACCACGACGTTTAATTAATCGTGTGACACGCCCGGCCCTGTGCCGGGCGTGTTGGTCAACCCTTCGGACAACCGTCCATGGCTGCATCGGGCCACTCCGGTGCTAACGAAAAGGAACCCTCATGGAACTCATTCTTCTTGAGAAGGTACGTAACCTCGGCAACCTTGGCGACAAGGTCAATGTGAAGCCGGGTTATGGCCGCAACTACCTCTTGCCGCAGGGCAAGGCTGTGCGCGTCACTGCCGACAACCTGGCTGCTTTCGAGCAGCGCCGTGCCGAGTACGAGGCTAAGGCCAGCACCCTGCTGACCACCGCCGAGTCGCGCAAGGCCAAGCTCGCCGACGTGTCGGTAACCATCGAAGCTCACGCGAGCCCGGAAGGCAAGCTGTACGGCTCGGTCGGTCCGCGCGAGATCTCCGAAGCTCTGCATGCCGTCGGTCACGACGTGAACAAGATTGAAGTGATCCAGGGCGAAGGCCCGATCCGCCACATCGGTGAGTACGACGTGGTGATCAGCTTGCACGCTGACGTGCAGGGCAGCGTCAAGGTGATCGTGATCGGCCAGAAGTAAGGCGCTCCGGCCTTCTCGATGTATCTACGAACGGGCGCCTTCGGGCGCCCGTTCGCTTTGGTGCCACAGGGTAGGGTGGTCGGATGATCCGGTTCGCGGATCCACCCCTCTAAGCCGAAGGTTGGGTTTCGACTTCAGGCTTGCCACCGTGTTCTGGCTTATCCACAACAATACACAGCTTATCCACAGACTTATGGTCTCGGCGCATGAGATGGCGCCGCGTATGATGGCTATCAGCATGAGCATGGTGATCCGACATCCGTCGGTACCATGTCATCTCTTGAGGTAAATCGATGTCTTTCGCATCCGAGCGCAAATCCGGCTCCGCCCCCGCCATCGAATCATTGCGCGTACCTCCGCATTCCATTGATGCCGAACAGGCCGTACTGGGTGGATTGATGCTGGCGCCGGATGCGCTGGACAAGGTGGCTGACCGCCTTAGCGAACAGGATTTCTATCGCAAAGATCATCGCCTGATCTGGCGCGCGATCACCGAGTTGGCGAACAAAGGCATGCCGTGTGATGCGGTGACCTTGGGCGACTGGTTCGAGTCGAACGGACTGGCCGAAATGGTGGGTGGTGCGAGCTACTTGATCGAGCTGGCCAACGCTACGCCGAGTGCGGCGAATATCGCTGCGTATGGCGACATCGTGCGTGAGAAATCCGTACTGCGCCAGCTGATCGACGCTGGTACGGCGATTACCGAAGACGGTTATCGTCCGGAAGGGCAGAGTGTGCAGGAGGTGCTGGAGCACGCCGAACAGCGTGTGTTCCATATCGCTGAATCTGGCGCACGCGGTAAGAAGGATTCCGTCTCGATGCGCGAGGCCGTGAAGGACGCCTTCCGTCTGT
>JBARCX010000152.1:0-14518 GCA_049794535.1 Rhodanobacter sp. | reverse complement strand
AGTACAAGGTGCGCAACGTTATTTCGGATATCAGCCCCAACGAAGTGCTCAACAACTGCTACGAGCTGAGCATCGCCTCCGATTGCGCACTGTTTCAGCGCACGGCCGCCGATAATTATCAGGTGAGCAGCTTGTTCTCGGGCGAAGAGAATCAGGGTTACCTGGACGTTGCCGGGTATGACGTCGATCTGTCGTACAAGCTGCCGAAGTTCGACTTTGGGCAATTCACTCTTGATTCCAAGTCCACTTACTACACGCGCAACAACACCGAGCAATATGCCGGCGTGCCGGTCAGTAATAACAACGGCTTCAGTTCGTACTGGCGCCTGCGCTCCAATTTCACCATCGGCTGGGAATATCAGCAGTTTGGTGCGCAGTGGACGTTGCGTTATTACTCGCCGTTGAAGGAGCCTTGCTTCGACGCACAGGATTCGGCCTTCCCATGCACTATGCCGAATTACTATCTGCCAGGCGTGGGCATTACCCCAGTGACGCAGATTGCGTCGATCACCTTCAACGATTTGCAGGTGTATTGGCACGCTCCGTGGAACGCGACCATTTCGTTGGGTGCCAATAACATTTTCAATCGGGTTGGTCCGTATTTTTACGGCGGCTTCGAAGTCGGCAGCAGCATCAATACGGACTCGCAGTTCGTTTACAACCCCTCGTATGACTACGGACGTTTTGTCTACATCCGTTATAGCCAGAAGTTCTAATGGAATGCTCAAGCGCCTCTCTCATGCGGAGAGAGGCGCTTCAGGCAAACTCACTTCAACAGCGAGCGCAGCATCCACGCGGTCTTCTCGTGTTCCTTCAGGCGGCCGGTAACCATGTCGGCGGTACCTTCATCGCCCGCGACATCAGCTGCTTTGATCACGGCGCGTGACGTGTGAGCGGCGATCTCGTGGCCTTCCACGAGCTGATTCACCATCTCCTTCCACTCCGGCACACCGACCTCTTCCTTGATCGAGGTGAGCTTGCCGAACTGGCTGTAGGAGCCGGGTGCGAATACATCGAGCGTGCGGATGCGCTCAGCGACTTCGTCGGCGGCCAGCCACAGCTCGTTGTACTGGGTCTCGAACATGGCATGCAGGCTGTTGAACTGCGGACCGGTGACGTTCCAGTGGAAGCTGTGCGTCTTCAGGTACAGCGAGTAGGTATCCGCCAGCAGCTTGGAAAGGTGCTTGGCAATGGCTTCACGGTCCTTCTTGGCAATGCCGATGTTCATGGCCATGCGGTTACTCCTTGTGGATGTGTGTGAGATCTGCCTGTGAGATTAGCCACTAGCCCCGTTATGGGGAAATGAATGCTTTCGATCTAACTGATAGTCAGCAGCTATCATGTGCGGTCCCATGAACGCTACTACGCCATCTTCTGCCCCTTCCGCTCCTGATGCTCGCCTGCGCGCCCTGCGCAAGGCGCTCGATGGTGTGTCCAGTCGTGACTTTGGCCGTTTACTCGGTCGTTGGCGCGGGCTATCGCACAGGCCCGACGAAAAGAAGTTGGAGGCCCTGGCCACAGATATCGAGGTTTCCGCGTCGAAACGCCGCGCACGAGTGGCAGCTAAGCCTGCGGTTCGCCTGGACGAGTCGCTGCCGATCACTGCGCGTGCGGACGACATCGTCGAGCTGATCCGCAAGCACCAGATCGTGGTGATTGCCGGTGAGACCGGCTCGGGTAAAACCACGCAGCTACCGAAGCTGTGCCTCGCCGCTGGCCGTGGCGAAGCGGGCATGATCGGCTGCACTCAGCCGCGTCGGTTGGCGGCCCGCTCGGTGGCACGTCGCGTGGCGGAGGAGCTCGACACCCAACTGGGCGAGCAGGTCGGCTTTCAAGTCCGCTTCAATGATCAGGTCTCCGAGCGCAGCCTGATCAAGTTCATGACCGACGGTATCTTGCTGGCCGAGACGCAGGGCGATCCATGGCTGTCAGCCTACGACACGATCATCATCGACGAAGCCCATGAGCGCAGTCTCAACATCGACTTTCTGCTGGGTTATCTGAAACGGTTGGCGGTCAAACGCCCCGAGCTGAAGATCATCGTGACGTCGGCAACCATCGACACATCGCGCTTCGCCGAGCATTTCGATGGCGCACCGGTGGTATCGGTGGAAGGCCGCGCGTATCCCGTCGAGGTGCGCTGGCGCTCGCTGGATCAGATGGGTCCGCAGCGTGGCGGCCGCGATATGCAACAGGGCAGTGCGGAACATATCGCCGCCGCGCTGGATGAAATCACCCACGATGACCCACGCGGCGACATACTGATCTTCCTGCCCGGTGAGCGTGAAATTCGCGATGCGCATTTGCTGCTGTCGCGTCGGCAATATCGCGAAACCGAGATCCTTCCGCTGTATGCGCGTTTGTCTGCCGGTGACCAGGACCGTGTGTTCAAGCCAGGCTCGAAACGTCGCGTAGTGTTGGCCACCAACGTAGCCGAAACCTCGCTGACGGTGCCGCGCATTCGTTACGTGATCGACACCGGCACGGCGCGAGTGAAACGCTACAGCCAGCGTAGTCAGCTCGAACGGCTGCATGTAGAGCCGGTCTCACAGGCCGCTGCCGATCAGCGCAAAGGGCGTTGTGGACGCGTCGGTCCCGGCACGTGCTATCGCCTGTACGACGAGGCTGACTTCACCAGTCGTGCCGCCTACACCGATCCGGAACTGCTGCGGTCCTCGCTGGCGAACGTCATCCTGCGCATGCTCTCGCTGCAGCTGGGCGAGGTCGACGAATTCCCGTTCCTCGAAGCGCCCGATCCACGTGTGATTGCGGATGGTTATCGTCGACTTGCGGAAATCTCCGCGATCGACGATGCACGCAAGTTGACGACGATCGGCCGCATGTTGGCGCGCCTGCCGATCGATGTGCAGCTGGCACGTATGTTGGTGGAGGGCGAAAGGAGCGGTTGCCTGCGTGAGCTGCTTACCGTGGTTTCGTTCCTCAGTATCCAGGACCCGCGCGAGCGTCCCGCCGATGCACGACAGCAGGCTGACGCTGCACACGCCGCCTTCGCCGATCCGAAGTCCGATTTCGTCGGTGTGTTGAATTTGTGGCGCGAGTACCACACCGCGCACGAAGACCTGACGCAATCGAAACTACGCGACTGGTGCTCACGGCATTTTCTGAGCTTTATGCGCATGCGCGAATGGCGTGAGTTGCACCGGCAGTTGTTGCTGGTGGCGCAGGAGCTGGGGTGGTCGTTGGAAAAGACGGCTGTGGAAAAAGGTGCGGTAGCGAATACCGCCACAAAATCTGCGGTTTCGCACCGAGGGCCGCAGGGGCGCGAGCGACAAGGGCGCGGCAAGGCCACCCCGAAAGCTCAGGCTGTTGTCGCCACACCGGTACTTTCGGAACCCGATGCGGCCGAACGGCTCTACGAATCCGTGCATCGCAGCCTGCTTGCGGGCTTCCCGACCCAGGTAGGTCACAAGGACGAGAAGGGCGTCTATCGCAGTACGCGCGAACGACGCTTTCAGGTGTTCCCAGGCTCGTCCTTGGCCAAGGTGCCACCGAACTGGATCTTCTCCGCACAGATTCTGGATGTGGGCGGCAAGGTGTGGGGCATGATGAATGCACGCGTCGAACCGTTGTGGATCGAGCAACAGGCTGCGCATTTGCTGCGCGCCAGTTGCCGTGATGCGCACTGGTCGAAGAAGCGCGGCACCGTGGTTGCCTACGAGCAGGTCAGCCTGTTCGGCCTGATCCTGGTTGAGCGGCGTCCCGTGACGTTCCAGCAACAGGACCCCACGCGGGCACATCAGATCTTTCTGCGCGAAGCCTTGGCGCGCGGCGATATCGACAGTCGCGCCGACTTCATACGAGCCAACCAGCGCGTGCTGGAGGATGCCCGTGGCATCGAGGCGAAGCAGCGCCGCGAAGGCTTGATCCGTCACGAGGACGATTTGGTGAGCTTCTTCGAAGGCAAACTGCCCGAGGAGATCGCCAGCAGTCGCGGACTTGATGCGTGGTATGCGCGCGCGCGCCCGGCAGAACAGGCGGCACTGCGTTGGTCGATCGATGATGTGATGCAGGGCGGCGCTGGACTGGATCCGAAGGCATTCCCTGCGACGTTGGAAATCACACCTCAACGCTACCGGCTGGAATACCGTTTCGTGCCGGGCGACGAAGCCGACGGCGTTACCTTGCATCTGCCACTGGCGATGCTCAACGCCTTGCCTACAGCGCGTTGCGAATGGCTCGTGCCTGGCTTGCTTGGCGAGAAAGTGGCCGAATTGATCCGCGGTTTGCCCAAGCCGCTGCGGCGTAATTTCGTACCGGCGCCGGATTTTGCGCGCGCGTTTGTGGAAGCAGAGGCGCCGCGCGACGAGTCTCTACCCAAAGCGCTAGCTACCTTCTTGAAGCGCGCCACAGGCGTTGAAATCGCGGCGGCCGAATTCCACGCAGTGGAGCTGTCTGCGCATTTTCAAATGCGCTATCGCCTGCACGATGAGAACGGCAAGACACTAGCGACAGGACGCGATTTAGCCGCACTACGCGCACAGTGGGAAGGTCAGGCGCGTGAGGCATTTTCGCGCAAGACGGATATCGAGTTGACGCGTGAAGAGGTAGCCAGCTGGGATTTTGAAGAGATCCCGCTCCAGGTGCGCTCCGATGGTGGGTTGCTGGCTTTCCCTGCGCTGGTCGATCTTGGCGAGACGGTGGCACTGCGTGTGTTCGAGCGTCGCGATGAAGCGCTCGAAGCACATGTGCTTGGCGTGACGCGGTTATTGCGTAACGCACTAGCCAGCGACATGAAGCAGGCACGTCGGCGCTTGCCGATCGCCAATCCGTTATCGTTGAAGTACGCACCCTTGGGTAGCATCGACGGTCTACGCGAAGACCTGGTTGAAGGCGGCTTTGCCGATCTACTTGATCAACACGAATTGAACGTGCGCACTGCAGGTACATTCGAGGCGTTACGCACGGCGGCTGCGCGCGAGCTGTTCGGCAGCGCTGTGGAGCGGCTGAAGCAGGCCGAGCCGATCATCGAGGCGCAGGCCGAGCTGAAGCCCTGGCTGCAACCGCCGCTGATGGGTTTTGCACGCGCGAGCTATGACGATTTACGTGAGCAACTCGATGCGCTGCTCACCTCAGGGTTCCTGCGTGAGCTTCCCATTGCACGTCTTGCGCACTTCCCGCGTTATCTCCGGGCAATGCGTCTGCGTGCAGAGCGCCTGCGGCAGGATCCGGCCAAGGATCAGCAACGCATGCTGCAAGTGCTGCCGTATTGGCGCGAGTATCTGAAGCATCGCAGCGCCGGCAGCGCGGATCTCGACGAGCTTCGTTGGCTGATCGAGGAATGGCGTGTATCGCTGTTCGCCCAGGAGTTGAAAACCGCCGAGCCGGTGTCGGTCAAGCGGTTGGCTAGGGCTGTTGAGGCACTGAATTAAGCGATGGGTTGGCGCTTAGCTGGCCGAGGACTAGTTCGCCGGTTCTACGCGGGCGCTGCTGTTGTAGCCCTGCACCTTGAGCGTCCAGCCGCTGATCAATCCGGGCTTGATGGTCACAGCGGGATTGTCTATCGAGCGACCGATGTCGAGCGAGCTGTCGTCGCTGATGCGCCATTTCTGACCGTTCTGCAGCGTCAGTACCGTGCCCGGCTTCCAGCCGTTGAACGCGCCAGCGAGATGACTGATCACCGTATCGTTGCGCGTTGCACCGCTACCGGAGCCATCGCGAGGCTGTACTGGCTTGCTGCCGGCAGCCGCTGCGGCGGAGCTGACTTCTGAGGCGGGTACCGATATGGCTAGTTCAGAGGCATGCGCGGACAGCCACTGTTGCAAGGACTGCAGCTCGGCAGGGCTCAGCTTGTCCAGTCCTGCCTGCTTGAATGC
This sequence comes from Rhodanobacter sp., assembly GCA_049794535.1. Classification (GTDB taxonomy): domain Bacteria; phylum Pseudomonadota; class Gammaproteobacteria; order Xanthomonadales; family Rhodanobacteraceae; genus JBARCX01. The sequence continues at coordinate 8,684 of JBARCX010000152.1, read as the reverse complement.
GTCGCTACCCATGCGCTGCTGCAGCGTAGGCGCTTGTTGCGCATGAAGACCTGCGGTGGCCAGGGACAACAATGACATCAGTAGCAGCGGTAACAGAGAACGATGCGGACGCGACAGCATAAGGTGAGTTCCAAAAAGCAGACGTAAACAATCATTCTGCGCGGTAAGCTGGTGCTATGCCAGGCATGCACCCAGATGCCGGCTTGCATAGGAATCACCGTCGCATGGTCCAGGCTACTGCCACCACTTCTATCCGTCTTGCGTTGTGGCAAGCGCGTGCGGACGAATTGCCGCCGCTGCTCGCTGAGGCGTTGAATGCGAGCACAACGCATGCCGTCAATGGGGATGAGTGCGGCGATGTGCTCAATTTGTTGTCGATGCTTGGCTGCGATGTACAGACCCAGGCTGCGGCGTTGTGGTTCGAGCTTGCCAGGGTCGATAGCGCGTTGTGGGCAGCACGTGCACCGCATTTGCCGGCCGATGTGGAGCGGTTGGTTGCTGGCCAGCTAGCTGCGGAAAAAGTGTGGGCATTGCATGCACAGCGTCCACCGGAGGGTGGTAGCGAAGGCTTGCGTCGACTGTTGCTGGCGATTATTCGCGACTTGCGTGTGGTGTTTGTATTGCTGGCGCGGCAGCTCGCGCGTATGCGCGCTGCGTCGGCATTGCCGGAACCGGAGCGACAGGCGTTAGCGCGTTTGACTCGCGACATCCACTCGCCGCTCGCCAATCGCTTGGGCATCTGGCAGTTGAAATGGGAGCTGGAGGATCTGGTTTTTCGCTATCTGCAACCAGATACCTACAAGCGCATCGCCAAGTTGTTGGATGAGCGCCGCACCGATCGTGAGACGTTCATCCGCGAAACATTGGCTGAGCTCGGCGGAGCACTGCAAACGGCCGGAGTCCATGCCGATCTCGCTGGGCGACCGAAGCACATCTATTCGATCTGGAAAAAGATGCAGCGCAAGGCGCTGGAGTTCTCGGACCTGTACGACATCCGTGCGGTACGTGTGTTGGTCGACAATGTGGCTGACTGCTACGCCGCATTGGGTGTGGTGCATACGTTGTGGCCGCATCTGCCAGGTGAGTTCGACGACTACGTCGCGCGGCCCAAGAGCAACGGTTACCGTTCGCTGCACACCGCAGTGATCGGTCCGCGCGGCAAGACGCTGGAAGTGCAGATTCGCACCCACGAAATGCACCGCGCCAATGAGCTGGGTGTTGCCGCACACTGGCGCTACAAAGAAGGCGGCAGTGGTGATGCCGAGTTCGAGGCGAAGATCGCCTGGATGCGCAAGCTGCTCGAGCCGCGTGGCGAGGGCGAGGGCGAACTCGCCGCGGAGCTGCACACCGAGTTGCTAGAAGATCGCGTCTACCTGCTCACGCCCAAAGGCGAAGTGTTCGATCTACCGCACGGTGCCACCGTGTTGGATTTCGCTTACCACGTGCATACCGAGGTAGGGCACCGCTGCCGTGGTGCGAAGGTTAACGGCCGCATCGTACCCATCACCTTCCAGCCGCATAGTGGCGATCGGGTGGAAATTCTCACCGCGAAACTTGCTGAGCCGCGGCGCGACTGGCTGTCGGTGCACCACGGTTACCTCAACACCAATCGTGCGCGGGAGAAGGTGCGGGCATGGTTCCGCCGCAGTGCGCAGGAGGGCAACCTCGCCGCGGGTCGTGTGATCTTCGAGCGCGAGATGAAGCGTCTGGCATTGCCGGATGCGGAGGTGGCAAAGCTGCCCGCGCAATTCCACTTGAAGAATCACGACGAGTTGCTGATCGCATTGGCGTTGGGTGAAATCACGCCGGGCCAGATCTCACGCATGCTGCAGGAATCGACGCAGCCGGCCGAGGTCACTCAATCGTCGACGCCGGTGGCATCACGACACGCGGTGCTCGATCACAGCGCGCTCACCATCGAAGGTGTCGGCAACCTGCTCACCACCTTGGCGCACTGTTGCCAGCCATTGCCGGGCGATCCGGTGCGTGGGTTCATCACCCGTGGACGTGGTGTGTCGGTGCACCGCGCGGGTTGCGCCAGTCTGGTGCGACTGGAGCGCCGCGACCCGGACCGGGTGATCGACGTCGCCTGGGGAAGTGCCGCGGCGCAAGCCTACGAAGTGGACATCCAGCTCAACGGCTACGACCGCAAGGGCCTGCAGAAGGACGTGGCTGGCGTCATCAGTAATGCCAGTATCGGCATCATCGCCTCGTCCAGCCGCCTGTTTACCCGTACCGGCGAGGTGGAAATGCGCTTCACTCTGCGTGTACGTGACTTCGAGCAATTATCGGCCTTACTGGACCGATTGGTGGCCTTGCCGAACGTGGTAGAGGCCAAGCGCATCGCAAGTCCCTGAAAGGGCATCCAAGGTGACCGCGCTGGTGGCTGGCCGGCAGTTGAACGTGCTGCGGTCACCGTTACGGCAGCTTTCAGGCGCGATGCTAAGCTGCCGCCGTTGAATCAACCTCTGTGAACCATGAGCGGACACCGCGACCCGCACGACCCTAGCCATCAAGGCCGTACCGAACCGACCCTAGGTGATCTCGATCATCTGGACAGTCCGCGTCCGAACGCGCCCGATGGCCTGCCGAACGTAACGATCGACCCCGATCGTCGCCGTTCCGCGCCCAACAAAACGAAGCGCCCCCGTCGCCGCGGCTGGTTGATCCCGGTCTTGCTCATCGTGGTTATCGGCGCGGCTGCCGCGCTCTGGCTCAACCAGAATCACTTGCGCGGGATGCTGGCCAATACGGATCTCAACGACGTGCTGAATCGCGCGCAGACAGCCTTGCAGCAAGGTCATCTGGATGGCAGTGACGGCACCAGCGCGCGCGAATTGTTCGAGCAGGCCAATGCGCTAGAGCCAGACAACGACCGCGCTCACCAGGGTTTGCATCAGGTCGGCATGGCCGAAGTAGCGCGTGCCGATGCCGCGTTGCAGGCCGGCAAACTGGATGACGCTGATCAGGCGCTGGCGATTGCCCGCGAATTGCTTGGTGGCGGTAGTGACGTAGATCGGCTGACCCAGCAGATCGCCACAGCGCGCAACGCCACGGGACAAATCGACACCTTGATTGGTCAGGCGCAACAGGCCTTCACCGATGGCAAGCTGGATGGCGGGGATGGCGCCGGTGCGCTGTATCAGCGTGCGTTGGCCACCGATCCCACCAACGCGGTCGCCCGGCATGGGCTAGATCAGGTGGGCGGTGCGCTAGCCGATCAGGCGCGCAAAGCGTTGGATGCCAATGACCGCGCCGGTGCTGGAATCATCATCGATCGACTCGCTGCATTGCTGCCCAATTACGGTGATCTGCCTTCACTACGCACAGCGCAGACGCAATTGCAGCAGCAAGATACCGGCGCGCTTGCAGATACCCTTAAACAAGGCGAAGACGCGCTACGTGCCGGCCGCATCAGCGGTGCTGGCGACGACACTGCGCTGGCCCATTTCAAGGCTGCGCTAGCGATCGATCCGGATAACGCCGAGGCGAAGGCCGGGCTGGGTCAGGTGGCTGAGGCGCTGATCGTGCAAGCCAATGCAGCACTGGACGGCGGGGACGCGGCACAGGCAAGGCAGTTGCTCGATCAGGCTGCGGTGCTGGCGCCGAAATCGGCTGACTTGCTCGCGTCACGCGCACGCCTGGGACAAGGTGGCGCAGCGGACACATCGCAAGGTGTGTCGTCCGATGATCAAGACACATCCACGGTTACGCCGGTCAACCTCACGCCACAGCAGAGCGCTCAGATAGATCGCATGGTGCAGCAGGCGCAGATTGCCGCAAGCCGCGGCGACATCATGTCGCCACCGGGTAATTGCGCGTATGACCTGTATCGCAGTGCACTGGCCATCGATGGCAACAATGTTGCCGCGCGTGCTGGTCTGCAGGGTTTATCCAGCCTGGTGGGGCAGCAGTTCCAGCAGGCATTGCGCGATGGCGATTTGGTCAAGGCGAGCGATCTGCTTGGCACGCTGGGCAACCTCTCGCCAGGCGATGCCGGACAGGTGCAGTTACAGGAGCGCTTGGCCGGAGCGTGGCTGGATAAGGCCGAACAGCAGCTCAATAGCGGCGATCGTAGCGGCGCCGCGCAAGCGCTGCAGCAGGCCCGCAAGCTGGCGCCAAACCAGCCGCGCCTGCAGCAGCTCTCGTTACGCATGCAGGGCGGTACATGACGGTATTGGTGTTCGGTGGTAGCGGTCAGATCGGTCACTTCTTGTTACCACGGCTATGTGAGCGTGGTGAGCCGGTGGTGGCACTGAGTCGTCATCCACAGGCAGCTAAGGATGGCGTGAGCTGGATCAGCGGCCGCCTGCCCGATGAAGTGCCCACGGTCGCTAACGTGTCCGCCATCATCAGCTTTGGTCCGCTGCAACCGTTTGCCGATTGGCTTGCACACGCGGACTTGCCGCTGGCGCCAAGAGTGGTTGCCACCAGCTCGATGAGCGCGGAAACCAAACACCATTCCGTGGTGCCGGCCGAGCGCGCGATATCACAGCAGTTGCGTGACGGCGAAGCCGCATTGGCTGCTGCTTGCGCACGTCACGGTAGCGCGTGGACGGTGCTACGACCGACCCTGATCTACGGCGCCGGGCTGGATAAAAGCCTTACGCCGATCGCCCGTCGGGCGATGCGCACCCGATTGTTCCCATTGCCCGCCGGGCGCGGGTTACGTCAACCGGTTCATGCAGACGACATTGCGTGGGCGGCGCTGGCAGCACTGGATACGCCGGATGCTGCGGGCAAAATACTACCGTTGGGCGGTGGCGAACGCCTGCCGGCCAGTGAGATGTTCGCGCGCGTGCGCCGCAGCCTGCCGACGTTTGCTATGCCGGTGCCGGTGCCGGCGTTGCTGCTGCAACTGGCCTACCACGGCTTACCACGCTGGCGCGGGCCATTAAGCCGGCTGCAGGCCGACCTGATTGCCGATAACACCGAGCTGGTTCGCTTGCTTGGTGTCCAACCGCGGGCATTTCGCCCCGATGTGAACTGCTGGCAGCCGCCCGCTTAACTGTCCTTGTGAGCAGGGTTTTAAGCAGTTATCTGTCGGAAGCCGCGAAATTTCTCGGGATGCCCTGATTCCGCCCTTGTTTCGCCACGCCTGCATGCCGGGCGTTCATCCGGGCGCCGGGTAGCTGGCCCTATGATCGATCCACCCTGTCGCCGGATTTTCCTACGTTGTCCTTCCTGACTAGTACCCGCTCGCTCGCGCGCGCCAGTTGGCCCTGGCTACGTATCCCATTCTGGATCTGCACAGGCCTGTTCTTCGGCTTCCTGCTGCCGTATACGCTGATCCTCAACAAGCGTGTGCAGGATCGCTTTAACGATCTGGTGTTTGCCGTGCCCACGCGCGTGTACGCGCGGCCATTGGATCTGGCATCGGGTGTCGCGATGACGCCTGCCGCGCTGGAGCTGGAGCTCACGTTCGCCGGCTACAGCAGCGATAGCCACGGGCAGGTGCCGGGTAGCTGGGCGAAGAACGGTTCGACTTACATCATTTCCTCGCGCGGTTACGCCGGTCCAGATGGCGGCGAATTGCCCAAGCGCATCCGCGTGACGCTGAGCAAGGGCCAGGTGATATCCGTCGCCGATCTCGCGAGCGGCAAGCCGATCAATGAAGCTCACCTGGATCCGGCGCGTATCGCTACGGTGTATGGCGCGCAGCAGGAAGATCGACGCATTGTGCAGTTGGCGGATGTGCCGCCACTGATGATCGCCGGCCTGCAGGCCGTGGAAGATCGCGACTTCAAGCATCACATCGGCATTGATTTCACGGCGATTGCGCGTGCTGCTTTTGCCGATCTACGCGCCGGGCACACCGTGCAGGGTGCGTCCACGCTGACTCAGCAGCTGGTGCGTAACCTGTTCCTGAGTCGCGATCAGAACTTCACCCGTAAATTCAACGAAGCACTGATGTCGGTGCTGCTGGAAATGCACTACAGCAAAACGCGCATTCTTGAGGCGTACATCAACCAGGTATTCCTCGGTCAGCAGGGCAATCAGGCAGTGCACGGTTTCGCCGCGGCGTCGGAGTTCTATTTCGGCCGTCGACTGGAAGATCTGCGGCCACAGGAAGTCGCGATGCTGGTGGGCCTGGTGAAAGGCCCAAGCCTGTACGACCCGCGTCGCTATCCTGATCGCGCACTGACGCGCCGTAACCTCGTATTACAGCAGTTTGCTGATACTGGTTTGCTGACATCAGCACAGACACAGGCAGCGCAAGCGACACCGCTGGGTATCGTCAACAATGGTCAGCTGCCACATGATCGTTTCCCTGCTTTCATGCAGCTGGTTCGCGCGCAGATCACTAACGATTTCGACGAGGACACGCTGCGTCAAGGCAACCTGTCGATCTTCACTACGCTCGATCCTGCGGCGCAGCTGTATGCCGAGCAGGCCGTCGATAACACGATTAAAGGCATGGGTAAGCGCGGTGATACCGTGCAGGCTGCTGGCGTAGTGACCGATGTGCAGACGGGTAGCGTACTGGCGGTGATCGGCAGCAAGTTCCCGGGTGACCAGGGCTTCAACCGAGCGTTGGACGCTCGACGTCCGATCGGTTCTACGATCAAGCCGTTTGTCTATCTGGTGGCGCTGACCCAGCCGGATCGCTGGAACCTCTCGACTCCGCTGGATGATTCGCCGATCGAAATGCGCCAGCCGGACGGTACGGCTTGGACTCCGCAGAATGACGACAACCAGAGTCACGGCATGGTGCCGATGGTGGATGCGCTAGCGCACTCGTGGAACCTCGCCACCATCCATCTTGGTCTTGCGGTGGGCGTGCCGCGCATCAAGGCGTTTCTGGAGTCGTTTGGTCTCAGTGGCGTCAATCCCAGCCCGTCGTTGCTGATTGGTGCGATTGATCTGGCACCGGTGCAGGTGGCTCAGCTTTATCAATATTTGGCGGCCGACGGTCACGCGTTGCCACTGCTGGCGGTGAGTGGCGTGGTCGACGGCAACGGACGCACCATCAAGCGCTACGAAGTGCAGGGCGGCAAGGGTGAGTACCAGCCGCAAGTGCGCTTGATTACCTGGGCCATGCAGCAGGTGGCGTTGTACGGCACTGCGCATTCCATCGACGACTCTGGCTTGTCATGGCTGCATGCGGCCGGCAAGACCGGTACCAGTAATGACCGGCGCGACAGCTGGTTCGCCGGCTTCACGGGACAGCATCTAGCGGTATTCTGGATGGGTCGTGACGATAACAAGCCGACCAATCTCTTCGGTGCCACCGGCGCGCTGCGCGTATGGCGTGACCTGTTCACCAAGCTGCCTACACGGGCGCTCTCCGATTCGCCTGGTCAAGGGCTGGAGATGGCCTGGATCAACCCTGGTGACGGTAAACGCACGGATCCGCAATGTGAGGGTGCACGTCAGCTGCCCATTCTTGCCGGCTCGCTGCCGCAGGATTCCGAAGGTTGTTTCTGGCAGCGGGTAGGCAATTTGTTCGGCGGCGATCAAAATGCGCCGGCACCCGCTTCCACTGCACCCGAACCTATCCGGAATTGATCATGCTGTATCACGTACGTCGCTTTGTCCCTGCTGGTTCTGCTGTACTCACCGTGCTTCTGCTCGCTGCATGCAGCCAGCCAAGTGTGCCTGCGCCGCCGGTTCGTCCTACCCACTCGAATGTGCAGATGGTGACGTCCATTCGTGCCGCAGGGGATGGCGATGATTCGGTGATCAATGTGCACCCATTGCGCGACCCGGGTGTGGCTTCGCTGTTGGACGTGGCGCAGGGCGATGAGCGCGTCGGTCAATACGACGCGGCGGCTGCCAAGCTCGATCAGGCGCTCAAGCTCACCCCGAATGCGCCTGATTTGCTGCAAGAGCGCGCCGAAGCTGCGGTGTATCTCAGTGACTACGCCACCGCTGAGCGGTTGGCCAATCAGTCATGGACACTTGGTCCCAAGTTCGGTCCGCTGTGCGCGCGCAACTGGCAGACCATCGTTGAGATGCGCACGCGCGCGAATGACGAACCTGGCGCTGCCACCGCACGCAAGTGGGTGCAGCAATGCCACAAGGCGGGCATTAAACGGTTTTGATGCACGCGGCAGATCTGTGCCGCATGCGCAGATCTGTCTCAGCAGCCCTGTCTCAAAAGAGCGGGGTGAGCAAAATGACAATCCCTACGATGCTCACCGTCCAGATCAGCGTGCGCAGGTAGGGGATACCTGCTGCGTAGACCGGCACATAGAGCAGTCGGGCCCAGAAATACAGCTGGGCACCTAAGGCAGTCATGGCATCGTGCCGTTGCAATACAACCGTCGCCAGTACCACTGCGACAAAGAAGGGAAAGGTCTCAAGGAAGTTGGCGCGGGCGCGATCCAGTCGGCCGCTTACACCGGCAAGGGCAGGTAATACGGCATCGCGTGGGCTGGCTGCCCAGTCCAGTCCTCGCAGTTTCAGCGCGAAGAGGGTAGGCAGTAGAACCTGCACCAACCCCAGCGCGACACTCCAGGCCAGCATGTGCAGCTCGATGCTCATGATGCGACTCCCCGTGGTAGTGGCGTCATGGTGAACCTTCCATATCACCCGTGCTAGTGGCCACAGCGGTTTGCCGTATGCCGACACTGGGCGATACTGCAGCGATGACAGAATCACGTAACACGCGACTGGCTGGCAATCACACTGATGACGCGCACTCAGATGAGATCGGCGCGCTGCTTGGTGCGGATGGCCCG
>JBARCX010000151.1:0-2046 GCA_049794535.1 Rhodanobacter sp. | reverse complement strand
CCACATGGATGTTCTGTGTCGCGAGTGCGCGGGCTAGCCATCCCTCGCCGCATCCTATGTCGAGGACTGTGCGCGGTGAGCGGTCAAGGATCGCGTCGACAATAGCCTGATCAGTGATGAGTCGACGGCTTTCGATATCTCTGTTGCGTACCGCGGCCGTCCATGGCGCAGCGTTCTTGGCCCAGGAGTCGATGATTCTCGAATCGCTTAGCGGATCGCTGCCCATAGAGCCCCAGAATGCTCGGTCGAGGTGGTGACCTAAATCTTCGGCTTAGTGACGTCAGGCCACAAACTGCAGCCGGGCTAGCTCCGCATAGAGGCCACCTTCGGCCAATAAACTCTCGTGCGTGCCCTGTGCGACGATGCGGCCACCATCCATCACCACGATGCGGTCTGCGCGTTGCACCGTCGCCAGACGATGAGCGATTACCAGTGTGGTGCGGCCTTTTTCCAACCGCTCCAGCGCCTGCTGGATCATCGCCTCGGACTGCGCATCCAACGCTGAGGTGGCTTCGTCGAGCAACAACAGCGGTGCATCGCGCAGGATCGCGCGGGCAATGGCGATGCGCTGACGCTGCCCACCAGACAGGCGCACACCGCGCTCACCCAGCTCCGCTTTGTAGCCGTCCGTCAGTGCGCTGATGAACTCATGCGCTTCCGCTGCGCGGGCGGCTTCACGTACTTCATCATCGCCCGCATCTTGCCGGCCGAAGCGGATGTTGTCGGCAGCGTCGCCGCTGAAGATCACCGTCTCCTGCGGCACGAGTGCTATCGCGCCGCGCAACTCAGACAACACCAGTGCGCGCAGGTCGATACCATCGACGCTGATGCGGCCGGTCTGCGGGTCATAGAAACGCAATAGCAGAGCGAACACCGTGCTCTTGCCGGCGCCGGAAGGGCCAACTAGCGCTACCGTCTCGCCGGGTTTGATGTCGAGATTGAAGTCATACAGCGCGGGGGCATCTGGCCGCGTCGGGTAATGGAACGCCACGTTCTCGAAACGCAGCGCGCCCTGAGTCGGCCGCGGCAAAGCCAGTGGGTGCGCAGGGTTTGCGATCTCGGCATGCTCACCGAACAGCTCGCCGATACGCTCCATAGCCCCTGCTGCACGCAACACATCGCCTCCGACTTCGCTCAATCCGGCCACTGAGCCGGCGGCAAAAATGGCGTAGAACACGAACTGGGCGAGCGTACCGGCGCCCAACGTGTGTGCCAGCACGTCGTGTGCACCGACCCACAGCACCAAAATGATTGCACCGAAGACCAGCATGATCACCGCCGCCGTGAGCAAGGCACGCATACTGATGCGCTGGCGCGCCGTAGCTAGCGCGCGGGTGATTGCGCTGCCGTAGCGGGTACTTTCGATGTCCTCGCGTGCGTAGGCCTTCACAGCGGGTGCGGCATTGAGCGTTTCATTGGCGATGGCCGCCGCATCGGCCAAGCGATCCTGGCTGGCGCGCGAGAGTTTCTGCACGCGCCGGCCAAACACCAGGATGGGCAGCATGACTGCAGGAATCACCAGTGCGGTAAAGCCGGCCAACCGCGGGCTGGTCCATACCATCATTGCCGCGGAGCCAAGCAGCATCACCAGACTGCGTAGTGCTACTGAGATGCCCGAACCGATCAGCGCCTGCACCACTTCGGTGTCGGTGCCCAGTCGCGAGGTGAGCTCGCCGACGCGGCTGCGTTCGAAAAAGCTCACATCAAGCCGGATGACGTGGGTATAGAGCTGCGAACGTATCGAAGCCAGTGCGCGCTCACCCAGCAAGGTGATGCAGAAGTAGCGCCCAGCAGTAGCTACGGCGAGCACCACCGCAAGGCTGAAAAAGCCAAGAAAGGTGGCGTTGATCGCTGCGACATTGGACTGGCTAAAGCCCTGGTCGAACATGCGCCGCACCGCCATCGGCAGCACCAGCGTGGCGCCGGAAGACACGCCGAGGAAGACCAGCCAGCCCCATGCCAGTGCGCGATGCGGTTTCAGGAAGGGCCACAATTGGCGTAGGGCGCCGATGCGACGAGTAGGGCGGGATCCGACAGCGGTATCGC
>JBARCX010000150.1:0-7030 GCA_049794535.1 Rhodanobacter sp. | reverse complement strand
CGACCCATCCGGTGGCCTTCTTCTCCGAGCGCTCAAAAATGTCCAAAAAATGGCGCGCATGGCAGATTGAGCGATCGTGTAGCGTTCCACTGGCACGCAACTTGTCGTACGCGTAAGCACGTGTCGTTTCAAGCAGCCGATAACGAATCTTACCTGCGTCGTGCAAGGTGGATACCAGTGATTTGTTGACCAACTCGATGAGCGCGCTAAAGACTGATTGGAGCGATATCTCATCGTCGCTCACCACGATCTGTGCCGACTCCATGGTGAACATGCCGGCGAAAAGGCTCAACCGTTCGAGTACCGTTCGCTGCACGCCGGGCAGCAGGCTGTAGCTCCAGTCAAGGGTTGCGCGCAATGTTTGCTGTCTGGGAAGAGCGGTACGCGCGCCATGCGTAAGCAGTTGAAAGCGATCGTCCAAATGGTCCGCGACGCCTTGCAGGCCGACAAATGGAACACAGGCTGCGGCGAGCTCGATGGCGAGCGGAATGCCATCAAGTTGGCGACAGATGCGGACCGCGAGCGGCACAGAAGATGCATGCTCGCTACTTAAATGTAATTCCTTACCGGCACGCTCCTCAAAAAGTCGGACGGCACCGAAAGCACGCGCGTCGGAGTCGTTGTCGTCGAGGGGAACTTCCAGCGACGGGACGCGATAGACGTATTCACCGGCGATACGCAGCGGCTCACGGCTCGTCGCGAGAATGGTTGCGTGGGGAGCGATACGCAGCAGCGTTTCGGCCATCTGCGCAGCGCTATCGATCAGATGCTCGCAATTGTCGAAAAGGAGCAGCAGGTGGCGGCCGTGAAGACTCGACGCGAGCCTGTCCAACGAAGGAGTGCCGTCGCCTGCAGGAAAGCCAAGCGCGACGGCTACGGTCGTCGGCAAATAGTGTTCCGATGAGGTCGAAGCCAGTTCAGCGAGATAAACGCCGTCGGCAAAGTGCGAAGCGAGCTGATGCGCCGCTTCAACGGCAAGGCGAGTTTTTCCGACACCGCCAGACCCGACCAACGTAATGAGCCGATGTAACAGCGTCAGTTCGACTACTTCAAGCAATGCTCTTTCACGACCGATGAGGGGTGAAATACTCGCCGGAAGTCGATCACCTCGAATAACCTCTGCCGGCTTATAGGCGGTAGGCGATCCGACCGCCGTAAGCCCGCTTCCGGCGAGTTCACCGATGAATTGATAGCCCCTTCCCGTGACGGTGTGCACCACCGCACGGTCATCACCCAGCGCTCGGCGCAACAGCGAAATCTGCACTTCAAGCGTGTTTTCTTCAACAATGCGGCCATCCCAGACCAGTTGCATGATTCGGTCTTTGCTCAGGATCGACCCGCGAGCTTCAATGAGTGCTAGCAGAAGATCAAAGGTGCGGCCACCCATTTCAACCTTGACACCATTGTGTGAGAGCTCCCGTTTGGCGGGAACGACGACGGTCGTGCCAAAGGAGAAATCGTCGGGTGGCGCGCCTCGAGTGTCCACCTCAGACCCTCTATGCAGGTGACTGGAAACGGTCGATATCGGCTTTCAGTATGGCACATACCATATCGTACCGGCCCTAGGTACGGCGGCACCAGAAAGGTGACCCGTATGCGAAAACCGTGAATATTGATGGCGGCGGCGTTGCGTTTCGAACGTGCTCGCGATTCAGTGCCCACGGCTTAATTGACGGCGTATAGCAGACACTTCAGTCTGCAAGAAACGCAAATATATCTGCGTTAACCTGCTCGGCTAGCGTTGTGCAAAGCCCGTGAGATGCCCCCGGATAGACTTTCACTATCGAGTTACGCACGAGTTTCGTTGCGAGGTGGGCTGAGTTTCCGATCGGTACTATCTGGTCATCGTTGCCGTGAATGAACAGCGTTGGCACGTCGAACCGCTTCAGGTCTTCAGTAAAGTCGGTTTCGGAGGATGCCTTGATGCACTCGTACTCGGCATCGATAGAGCCCAGCATGCCGAGAGCCATGAATGAATCGATCACGGCCTCCGATGTCGTAGTGCCTGGACGGTTATAGCCGTAGAACGGTATGGCCAGCTTTTTGAAGAACTGCGCACGTTGGGTCGCGGTCTTCCGACGGACGTTATCGAACAAATCGATGGGTAGGCCGCCTGGATTCGCCGGCGTTCTGAGCATGAGCGGGGGCACCGCACCGATCAGTATCATCTTCGAAATCCTTTTTGTGCCGTGCCGGCCCACATAACGCGTCACTTCACCGCCCCCCGTCGAGTGGCCAACCAAGGTGGCGTCGCTGAGCTCAAGCTCATCGATAAGCACTGCCAGGTCGTCGGCATAGGTGTCCATCTCATGGCCGCTAGAAGGCTGGCCGGAGCGGCCGTGCCCGCGACGATCGTGGGCGATCACGCGATAACCCTTGTGCTTCAGAAACAGCATCTGCGCGTCCCATGCGTCGGCATCGAGCGGCCAACCGTGCGAGAAAACAATGGGCGTGCCGCTACCCCAGTCTTTGTAAAAGATCTGGGTGCCGTCTTTCATCGTCAAGTATTTCATCATGTGTGCTCGGTTAAGTCGCCTTAATCGACGCGTTAAGTAAAAGACTGAATTGATTCGAGTTGGAGAGTTCAAACTATCGCCTCGCGGTGTCATGGTCCTTATGGTGACCTGATACGACCTGATGGAAGCTGCGGCAGGCCTCATGGGCCAACTCGAAGATGCTGGATCCGCGCAGTACGGGCTGGGTTAGCCCTATCGAACCAAGCACGTCGTATCCGACGGGATCCTTTCTCGCCATCAGCCGGGAGCCGAAGCCAAGTGCAGGACATGGGCGGTCGTATCAACAGCTCAAATCAGGTCGTTTCAGGTCGCCCCAAGGATCTTTCTTCACTCGCGCTATACATTGAAGCCTCAGCGCTTAAACGAGTGACCAACTGAGCTAGATGGTGCTGTTTGGCGCTAAAGGTTAACCGCTCTTCTTCAGGGCGAGGACATACTGTCATGATGCAAGGAACATATGGCGAACGCCTTGGGCGTTCTTTCCACGTCGTCAACCCACCGACGCTTGTCAGCAGAACGCCGCGCGGCCAGTCTCTCGCGGTCACCGAGATTTTCTTCGACAAGCCTCACCATGGGCTAACCGAACCCTTTATCCATGAGGATGCCTACCTCATTGGTCTACAGTTGCGCAGCGTGAAGCGCCTAGAACTGTGGCTGAAAGGGAGGCCTGTGGCAGCAGGCTCATGCGATAGCGGAGCCACTTTCTTTATAGACCTGATGCAAAAGCCAGTACTGTTCTACGAAGAACCCTTTCACCATTTGGCCTTCTTGATCCCGCGGCAATCGCTTGAAGAACTGAGCCAAGAAATGGGCAGTACGAAGATCAACAGTCTTCTTGTTGAGCCGGGACAATACGTCGACGACGCGACCATCCGAAATCTCGGCGAGTCACTGATCCCCTATCTGAAGCTGGGCGCCCAGAGCAGCCAGATTTTTGTTGATTACCTTCTATTGGCGTTGAATAGCCATCTGATCAGCACCTATGGCGGCGCACGATTGGAGCCATCATACAAGGTGACCGGGCTCGCTCCATGGCAACAGCGGCGGGCAAAAGAGTTAATGCGTGAGCATCTTTCAGTGGGAATATCCTTGATAAAGGTAGCCAGCGCTTGCCGGTTGTCCCCCAGCGCATTTGTCAAAGCCTTCAAGAAAAGCGTGGGCATAACTCCCCACCAATGGCTTCTGCATCAACGCATCGACTATGCGACTGAACTGATGCGCCGGAGTGACTTGTCGTTGGTCGAAGTAGCACTATCATCGGGGTTTGCCGACCAGAGCCATTTCACGCGAACTTTTACCCAGAAAATGGGCGAAAGTCCCGGCGCATTCCGCCGATTTAGGCAGGCCGCCGTAGCCTAGTCAGTGAGCGATATTTTCCGGAAACGCGAAATCGAGAACAGGATTTATCGCGCTCCACGGCACGCTGTTGTGCGTATCACCATCGAAAACCTTGAAAGCATAAGCAAGATTATGCTGTGAAAAATACGGTCCGACGTCGTGTGCGAATTCTTTGGTGTTGCTTACCATTTGGCAGTAACGCAACTCAGCCGCGAGTTGGTCGTGTCGTACTTGTCCGACCATAAGCCCCGGAAGCGCTTTCTCTTCCAGACTGCCCACGCCGACGAAAAGTCTCGGCGTAATCTGGCCATGGGAAAGTTGATATTCGAAGCCCGGTATTTCCTTGAAAACTACTTTATTATTTCGCCAAAGCGATGGACTGATAGCAATATATGACTTAAACGAAGCTGGGTGCTCGAACATGGTGTGCACGACAAATAGGCCACCGAGTGACCATCCGAAGAGCACCGAGCGACTTTGATCAAGCTTGACCATGGCAGCGACTCTTGGCTTTATTTCTTCCTCGACTACGCGATAAAATTTTTCGGAACCACCATACGGTGGATCCGGCCCCAGATCGACAATAACCGACTTTTCATAGGTCGACATATCCGTCGACGTGAAGTCAAGCGTGCGATCGGCACCATGATCGCCCTCCCCGCTTGCAATACCAACGATGACAGCAGACTCAATTTCGCCAGCCATGGATCGATTGCGCATCGCTTCGGCAAAGGTGCCAAAGAGAGCATTCCCGTCTAGAACAAAAAGTGCGGGGTATCCGTTGGTGGGTGTCTTTTTCCGCGGCAAGTACACGTTTACGCGATATTCCTCGCCGTTATACTTCGAGATAAAGTCAAACGTTCGGCTGGATTCAATGGTCGCTGCGGCCGTTGTCGCATTCGCGACGGGGGCTTTCTCTTGACTCGAGGCCAGCGCAATCAGCGGAAGAAAAAAGGCACTCGCGAAAGCTAGGGTGATCGCTGATCGCATTGACTGTTTCCTGTATTGAACAATATTTCGGTGTGTTAGGAAGGTCACTAAGAGATGGTAGAGCCGTCCTGGTGAGCGTCCGTTAGGTATTCCCGTTTAACTTCGATCTCTCGCCAGGCTGCACCTCAGGTAGCCAGCGTACCAAAATCGCAAATGGTATCAACTCATCGGGACGCCTTATCTTCTTCCTCGCTTAAAAGCGTGGATAGAACAATTTGAGCATCACCTGCCCTGTCGTCTCGACATCTCGGTTGTTGATTTCCGCTTGCCAAACGGTCAACTGCTAACGTACTCCTTGGCGGCGATGAGTGTCTGATACACGAGCGGATGGTCGTTTTGAAGGCGGTGAAGCTCGGCTTGGTTTTGGTAAAGCACGAGCATGTTCTTGCCAACCCGATTTCGGTCCTTGTGAGCGGGGAAGCCTTGCTGATTGGCCTCGCGATAGAGGGCCGAGACCAATCGACCCGTTTCCATTCCCCATTTCTGATAAACATCCACGCCCGCCTGGATTTTCGCCTCTACGCTGGTGGATTCGGATGAGGTGTAGCCAAGTTCCAAGATAATCGCGTCGTTGGCCTGACGTACGATTTCCTCCAGGACTTCGTCTTTACTCGAAAACCATCGATAAAACGTCGGGCGCGAAATACCTGCCTCGACGATGAGATCGTCCTACCGTGATATCGACGTAGTTCATTCGCGCATAATCGCTCTCGGACGCTGAGATAACCAACTGGTGATTCTCATTGCGCTCGGCAGCGCTTGCCTTGGGGGCTGCCCGGTTTGACGGGCGTGCGCTCGCCTGTTTGGAACCCGAAGACGTTTCGCGCATGGGACTGAGTTCCAGGGAATTCAGTTGTGCGCGGCGGCGCGACTGAAGTACTCGACCGATGAAAACGAACCGACCTCGCAAGCCGCGGCGTGCCGCATAAGCGACAGCACGTGCGCTAGGTCGCTGTCCGAGATGATATTTGTATCACTCGCGGTATGAGCCATGTCTTTGATGGACTTGATTTTTGTTGCGCATCTCAGTGACGAGACGAAACGCCCTGCGAAGACGACCCGTGCCGATATCGGATTTGGGGAACCTAATTGCCGTGGCTAGCAATCGCTCGCGCTGACCGAACATCGATCTTTTCCACCCGTCCGCGCTGCCGTGGGTCGTTGGCCATCGACGGGATGACCTTGAGAATTAAAACAACACGACTGTTACGTTAAATATATGTGGACTTGATTCTTCAATGGTGCGACACAGGATTCGCCGCGACAGCCGTTAGTTGGCCGATTGATTCCGCAAAAACCGAAAATTCAGCAAACTTGTTGCAAGGTAGAAATAAACAGACTTGTCTGTTTTTAAATTTAGGTCTAACGTCGACTCCGCCGCTGATTCCGACCCGACTAACAAATCCACACAGCAGGACGAAGAAAGTGCGTGGTTCTTATCTGATCATGCTTGCATGCAGTGGCTGTTTCGCCACGATCACCACGTCTTCATTGGCGCAAGACACACCAGCCACTAATAACATCGCGCAAACTGGATCCGCCGCAGCACCCTCGTCTAACCCGAGGCGTGGAAATATCTCCAATCGTCAGCTGGCAAATGGTTCCGTTACTCCCGACAGGGCGACAAACCTTTCTCAAATCGTCGTCACTGCAACCAAGCGCGCCGAATCGATTCAGGACGTCCCCGTTCCCGTCATCGTGGTTACGCTTGGCCAATTGCAGAGCCAGGGTTTGAACGATGTGCAGGACCTCACTCACGCCGTGCCTGGTCTTACTGCTCAAGGCGGCTCGTCCACGACCCTCGAAATCTGCGGCATTGGCGTGCCGGATAACGCGCGCACAGCGGAATCCAGTGTCGGCATTGTGCTCGATGGTGTCGCGCTCGACAGCAATGCCTCGGCAGGACCACCGCAACTGTTCGATGTAACCCGTGTCGAGGTGCTCGAAGGACCTCAAGGCACGCTCTTTGGGCGAAGCACATCGGCGGGCGTACTTAATATCACTACGAATGCGCCCGATCCCAACAAGACTCAGGTGATCATTCACGCCGATCAAGGTAGCCGCGACAGCGGAACAAGAAACGCGGTATTAAACCTGCCGACATCCACGTATTCGGCGCTCCGCTTATCGCTGGCAAATAACAAGGCGCCGCAGACGGTCTACAACGACTATCAGCACTCCTGGAA
>JBARCX010000149.1:0-9200 GCA_049794535.1 Rhodanobacter sp. | reverse complement strand
GGCTATCCGTGTGGACGCGTACATGACCGCCGGGCGAACCTTTTACTTCACTGGCTGCAGCCTTCGCAGCCTCTGCGGCCTCTCGGATCAATAGTGCTTGCCGATATACCTGCTCACCCACTGCGGTGATGGAGAAGCGGCGTGCATTTCTATGTAGAAGTTGTGCACCCAGCCGTTCCTCCAACTCGATGATCCGACGGCTGAGTCTTGACTTGGTGGTGCCTGCGCGGTGTGCTGCAGCGGAGAAACCACCGGCCTCCACCACCAGGGTCAACAGATACAAGTCCACCAGATTGTCTGCGTTATCCACGTTGCGGTATCCGTCTTTGAACAGGCGCTTCAGTCGCTTACGTCATGCCCGCCACGCTGATGAATGTGGGTAGTTGGGACGTGGCGGAAGCCTAGTCGCGCTCAGCGTGACGATGCTTTGGCGGAGCTGACGCGACCTTTGCTCGACGGGAGTGCTGAGCAAAGCTGCTCTACAATGCCGACCTATATGACTGGCGCTTGCCGCAATGGATTTGCAGCGTCAAGGTGCCGGCGAAGGGACGAACAGGGGCGGCCCGATGTTGACGCAGAATCCACCACTTATTTTGGTCGTTGACGATCGGCCCGAAGAAATTCGTGCGGTCACCGAATTGCTTCGCGCCGAGTTGCTACGCGTGAGCGTGGCCACCGATATGCGACAAGGTTACGAGCGCGCAGTGGCGCTGTTGCCTGACCTGATCCTGTTGGACGTGCGAATGCCACATATTGACGGTCTCGCCGGCTGTCGCCTGTTGAAGGAATCGCCGCGCACACGCGACATCCCCATCATCTTTCTTAGCTCTGCAGGTGCTGGCGATGAGCGTTTGGAGGGGTTGCTGCATGGCGCTGTCGATTACGTACTCAAGCCATGCTTGCCTGCCGAGGTGCTGGCGCGGGTGCGCATCCACCTGCGAATGGCACCACGCGTCGCAACGCCCGAACCGTCCACGCCGCAGGCACTGCTATCGCCGGACGAGGTGATCCTGCGCGCAGCGATGCGCTTCATCGGGGCGAATCTCGCCAAGCTACCGTCATTGGCCGATATCGCCCACAAGGTGGGAACGCACGACAAAAAGCTCTCGGCGATTTTTCGCCAATACCTGAGCATGTCGGTGTTTGCGTGGATCAGGGACGAGCGGCTGCGACGTGGTCGCGAGCTGTTGATCGATTCGCGCATGAGCATGCAGGACATCGCCGAGCAGATCGGATTTCGCGCCGCATGCAATTTCACCACGGCTTTCCGCGAGAGCGTGGGGGTTACGCCAAGCGCGTTTCGACGTGGTGTGCGAGAGCGTGCGGGAGAGGCGGTCGATTGAGCGGGTGCAGTCATGCTGGCCAGAGTGGCTGACGCAATGCTGGTGCAACGCGCCGATGCGATGCCGAAAGCGTGATCCAGGCGACAAAACATGGCGGCCTGACCATCGTGCGCGATCAGCCATGGCAAAGGTGTGCAAGCAAGGACTCCTCGCGCGTGAAAGCCAGTACTGGCACGGGGTTGGAGTGCGGTTACGGCGAAAAATGCCGGGCTCGAAGCTTTGTCAAAAGCACTTTTCGTCATGCTCAGCGTGACGCAATTTCCTGAGTTTGTGCCTTTGGCATCGGCGTTTTCTCACCTAGCATATCCATACGCTAGTGGATCCGGATAACGGATTACGCGTCGCTTATCGAAATAAAAATTCATGGGGCTGCCATTGGAATGGCATCCATCATGAGGTGCTATCCGAGGGGATATCTCGGATGGTATGGGGGCGCAACTTTCGCATCAGTCGACCAAATACCACTCGCAACCACGCGGGCAGCATGTCCGTCTGCCGCATGCATCGGGCATGCGGGACCGTGCTTGGCCGGGCTATTCAGCAGGGGGTGTTGGTAATGGATAGGCGACATGACATGAACTTCCAGAATCGTTCAAGGCGACACCGTAGATAACGGCGCCGCCTTAGAACGCCTGCGCGAGAGCAGTCGCGCGTAGGTGACGAGAAGCCCGGAGTTACTACTCCAGTGCCTCGAACGGATCACCGCACGGCTAAACCTATGACCGTCAGTAAGCGCTCCGCGCTTTCGTGTCGCGCTTTGATGCGCGCGTCATTTGCTGTCGTGGCTGCTCCCGTTCGCACGCGCGATTCGATGCGTACCGCATTCCCGCTTTGACAGTCCCGCATACCGATCTGAATGCGACTGACCCCGCAATCCATTTCTTCAAAGGCGCGTTGAACTTATGAACCACATCTATCGGTTGTGCTGGAACCGTTCCCTTTCTCAATGGGTACCGGCCTCAGAACTGGCGCACACCACGCGAGTGGGCGGTGGCTCGCGCAAGCGCGGTGTGGTCGGTCAACGTGTCATGGCGTTCACGTTGCTCGCCATGTCGCTGAGCATGGCGGGACTTGCGCACGCAGGCACTGCACCGACAGGTGGTCAAATCGTCTCCGGTTCTGGTCAGATCCAGCAAGTGGGTAATACCACGACGATTCGGCAGGACAGCCCGACGCTCACACTGAACTGGCAGAGCTTCAACATCGCATCCAATCAGACGGTGGATTTTCTGCAGCCAGGCAGCGGCGCCATCGCGGTCAATCGCATCCTTAGCAGCACACCCAGCGAGATTTACGGCCACCTCAATGCCAACGGCCAGGTCTGGCTGATCAATCCCAACGGGGTGTTGTTCGGCGAAACCGCACAGGTCAATGTGGGCGGCTTGGTGGCTTCCACGCTGGATCTGGACGATGGCACGCTCGATTCGAGCGAGCGTCGTTTCAGTGGCTCGGGCAAGGGCAGCATCGTTAATCGCGGCACCATCAACGCTGCCCATGGCGGCTACGTGGCGTTGCTTGGCAATCAGGTTTCCAATCAGGGCACCATCACCGCGCAACTGGGTGCGGTAGCACTCGGTGGCGGCAGTGCCGTCACGCTGACCTTCGCCGGCAATCAACTGATGCACCTTCAGGTGGATCAGAGCACGCTGAATAATCTGGTCGAAAACCGTCAGTTGATCATCGCCGATGGTGGCAGAGTGGTCATGACCGCCGGCGCCAAGGATAGCTTGCTGGCCAGCGTGGTGAGGAACACGGGCAGGGTGCAGGCGCAGACCGTGCAAAACCACAACGGCACCATCACCCTGCTGGGTGGCATGGAAGCCGGGCAGGTGAATGTTGGCGGCACGCTCGATTCGAGTGCACCGAATGGTGGTGGTGGCGGTTCGATCGAAACGTCGGCGGCCAATTTCAGTCTCGCCAGCGATGCGCATATCACCGCTGCGGCGCCACATGGACAGGCAGGTACCTGGCTGGTTGATCCGACGGATCTGACCATCGACAGTGCCGCGGCCACGACCATTTCCAACACGCTCAACGGTGGCACCAGCGTTACCGAACAAACCACGGCGACAAGCGCAACGGGTATAGGCACACAGAGTTCTGGCGCCGGCGACATTAACGTCAATGCCGCGGTGAACTGGAGCAATGCCAACGCCACACTGACCCTGTTGGCGTATCACGGCATCAACGTGAATGCCGCAGTGAACGGCGCCGGCAAGGTCGTGATGGATGCCAGTGGCGCCAATCTCACTATCGCCAGTGGCGCATCGATCGTCGGTGGCGCGGGCGTCACGCTCGCCACCGGCGCGAACTTCGTCAACAACGCAGGCAGCGCCGCGGTGAGGACTGGTACTTCCGCGCCGTGGCTGATCTATTCCACCAACCCCACGCTGGACACCACCGGCGGCCTTGCACCGAGTTTCATTCAGTACAACGCGCCGTATCAGACGGCTGCGGCGACATCAGGCAATGGTTTCCTCTATAGCGTGAAGCCTACGCTCACGGTGACGGGCCTGGGCGGCAGCGTGACGAAAGCGTATGACGGCACCACCACTGCAGCACTCGACGCGTCGAATCTCACCGACAGCGGTCTGATCAACGGAGACACGATCAAGTCGTCAGCCGGCACGTATGCATCGGCGAACGCTGGTTCGAACATCGCCGTCACCACGTCGTCGGCGATCTCCGATTTCAGCATCATCAACGCGGCGGGTATTCCAGTTTTCGGCTACGGCCTTTCTGGCTCGGTCAGCGCGAATATCGGCATGATCAATCCGGCGGTATTGTCGGCGTCGATCATCGGCAATCCCACCAAAATTTATGATGGCACCAGTACCGCGACGCTGGGTTCTTCCAACTACCAGCTCAGCGGTTTCGTCACCGGACAGGGCGCTACGGTAAATCAGCCGAGCTCGGTGGCTTATGCCGGAGCGGACGCCGGCTCGAACGCCGTCAACGCGACCTTCACCCTCACCAACTTTGTCGCCAACGCCGGCACCAATCTTTCCAACTACGTGCTGCCGACTTCCGCCACCGGCATGGGCACCATCACGCAGGCACAGGTACTGCTCAGCGGTCTGCTGGCCAATAACAAGGTCTATGACGGCACCACCGCGGATGCGCTGAACCTCAGCAACGTCAGCATCTTCGGCGTGATCGTGGGGGATAACGTTACGCTGAGCAGCTCGGGCGCCGCCGGTATTTTTGCCAGCGCCAATGCGGGCAACAACATTGCGGTCGGCGTCAGCGGCTTCTCGCTCATCGGCAGCAAGGCCAATGACTACATACTGGTTGCACCAACCAATCTCACCGCGAACATTACGCCGAAGGCGTTGACCGTCAGCGGCGTGACAGCCGGCAATAAGGTGTATGACGGCACCAGCGCCGATACCCTGAATGTCGGCAGCGCCACGCTGAATGGTGTCGTGGGCAGCGACAACATTTCCTTGCTGACCGGTTCGTCGACGGGCATCTTCAGCCAATCGGATGTGGGCAGCAATCTTGCCGTAACGGCCGGTGGTTTGACGCTCTCGGGTTCGGCGGCAGGCAATTACACGCTGACTCAACCGATCGGCCTGATGGCCAACATCACGCCGAAGGCGCTGACTGTTTCCTTCAACGGCAACCCGGCAAAGATCTACGACGGCACCGATGCCGCGACGCTGACCCAGGGCGATTTCAATATCATCGGTTTTGTCGGCACCCAAGGCGCGGTGGTGTCGCAAAGCCCGGCGGTGTATGCCGGGGTCAATGCCGGCAATAACATCGGTGTGACCTCCACGTTGCAGCCGTCCGACTTCACGCCAAGTGCCGGCACTAAGCTGTCCAACTATACGTTCAACAGCACGGTGACAGGCCTGGGTACGATCGATCAGGCGCCACTCGTAGTTTCAATCGTCAACAATCCCACCAAGGTGTACGACGGCGGTACGGATGCCACGCTGGGTACCGGCAATTTCACTCTGTCCGGGCTCATCGGCGGTGAAAGCATCACGCTCAACGCGCCAGCCGGTGGCCAGTATGCATCGCCCAATGCCGGCATCGAAGGCGTCACCGCGTTGCTCAATAGCGGCAATTTCACGGCGGGTTCCGGCACCCTGTTGTCGAACTATGTGTTGCCGACGCTGGCCAGCGGCTACGGCACCATTACGCCCAAACAGGTGGGTGTCAGCATCACGGCTAGCCTCAATCAGCCGGTCACAAAGGTGTATGACGGCAACAACACCTATCTGCTCAATGCCACCACCGGCGGCGGCACTACTTATACGCAGGACTTCTCGCTGACCGGCTTTATTGGCGGCGACAACGCTTTTGTAAACGCCAACATCACAGGCTATTTCGCCAGCAAGAACGTCGGCGGGAACCAGCCGTTCCAGGTTACGTTGAACGCCGCGGACTTCACCTTTAGCTGTGGCAGTGGCGGCGCTTGTGCTGGCAACTACACCTTCCCGACCTTTGTGTTCACCACGGGCAGCATCACGCCCGCGCCTTTGACGATCAGCCTGGTTGGCAATCTCAACAAGGTGTATGACGGCAGCTCGGTCGCGCAGCTCAATTCGTCCAACTTCCAGATCAATGGTTTCGTCAGCGGCGAAGGCGCCACCATCACGCCGACTACGTCGTTCAATTACGCCACGGCTAATGCCGGCAGCAACATCGCGATCAACGGCGCACTCACGGGCAACAATTACAACCCCGCCGGCGGCACGCTGTTGTCCAATTACACCTTGGCAACCAGCGCTTCGGGCCTGGGCAATATCGCGCAGGCGCCGCTCTACATAACCGGCGTTTACGCCACCAACAAGGTCTACGACACCAACGCCAGCGACACGCTCAATATTGGTTCGGTTGGGTTGTCGGGGCTGGTCGCCTCCGATGTGGGCAATGTCACGCTGGCCACTTCTACTTCGGGCACGTTTGCACAATCCAATGTCGCCGACGGTATTGCCGTCACGGCGAGCGGTTTCTCCATTTCCGGCGGTGCCTCGACGAACTACAGCCTGCAGCCGATCAGCGGCCTGACCGCTAACATCACGCCCGCGTCGCTCTCCATAGCGGGCGTCACGGCGATCAGCAAGGTCTACGACGGCACCACCGACGATACGCTCAACACCGGCAGCGCCGCGCTGCAAGGCGTACTTGGCAGCGACAACGTGACGCTGGGGTCAGGCGCTGCAAGCGGCACGTTCAGTACGGCCAACGTCGGCAACGGCCTCGCGGTCGGCAGTAGTGGCTTCACCCTCAGCGGCGCGCAGGCCGGCAATTACACGCTGGCTCAACCCGGCGGGCTGACGGCGAATATCACGCCTGCGCAGCTCACTGCCGTGATCACCGGCAGCCCCACCAAGGTCTACGACGGCACCAATTCGGCCACGCTCACCGCTTCCGATTACACCCTGACCGGCTTCGTCAACGGGCAGGGTGCTTCGATTCCGCAGTCGGCCACCGCCAACTACGTGACGCCTAATGCCGGCACCGGTCTGGGCGTGCAATCGACTCTGGTGGTGTCGGACTTCCTGGCGAATGCCGGCACGCTGCTGTCCAATTACATCCTGCCTACGTCTGCATCGGGCAATAGCGGTGTAATCACGCCGTACGTGCTCAACCTGAGCGGCACGCGCGTGTATAACGCCGGCACCGATGCAATGGGCAATCTGTTCGGCACGCTCACCGGCCTCAATGGCGACATGTTCACCTTGAGCGGCCAGGGCTCCACGTCCAGCAAGAACGTCGGCACCTACAAGGGCACCGGCGCGACCACGGGTTCGCAGCCGCTCAACATCGACTCGCTGGCCCTGGTCGCCAGCGGCAGCAGCGGTTCGGGTACAGATATCGCCAGCAACTACACGCTGATCGGCGGCGCGGATACGTTCGCGATCACGCCGGCCATGCTTGCCATCACCGGCACCACCGTCGACACCAAGACGTATGACGGCACCACCACCGCGACCTTGGGTGGTACGCAGCAACTGCAAGGCGTACTGGGTAGCGACAACGTCACGATCGGCAGCGACGTCGGCAACTTTGTCTCGCCGAATGCCGGCACCGGCATTGCCGTCACCTCCGCCATCACGCTTGGTGGTGGCGATGCGGGTAATTACATCCTCACGCAGCCCACCGGTCTCACCGGCAACATCCTGCAGGCAGTGATCAACCTCAACGGCACGCGCCAGTACGATGCCAACACGGATGCCGGCTCCGTTGCTTTCGGCACCAGCGGCACGATCGACACCGGCGTGCATGGCGAAACGCTCAAGGTCACTGGTGGCGGCACGGTGACGAGCGCAAACGTGGGCAGTTACACCGGGGCGGACTTTAATCTCGGCACGCTGGCGCTGGGCAATGGATCGGGCCTGGCCAGCAACTACACGCTGGTGGGCGGCACCGACACTTTTGCGATCACGCCCTATGTGATCAATCTCACCGGCACGCGTCAGTACGATACGACGACTACCGCCGATGCGAGCCTGTTCGGCACGGGTGGCGCGATCACTGGCGTGAACGGTGAAACGCTCACGCTCGGCGGTTCGGGCGCGGTGTCGAGCAAGAATGTAGGTACCTATAAGGGCACCGGTGCGAGCACGGGTTCGCAGCCGTTCGACCTCAGCACGCTGCAGTTGAATAGTGGCAGCGGTCTGGCCAGCAACTACACGTTGCTCGGTGGCAAGGATCAGTTGACGATCACCAAGGCGCCGCTGTCCATTACCGGTACCACCGTCGACACCAAGACCTATGACGGCACTACCAATGCGACCCTTGGTGGTGCGCAGCAACTGCAGGGTGTGCTGGGCAGTGACAACGTCACGATCGGTAGCGACGTCGGCAACTTTGTCTCGCCGAATGCCGGCACCGGCATTGCCGTCACCTCCGCCATCACGCTTGGTGGTGGTGATGCGGGCAATTACAGCCTCACGCAACCTGTCGGCCTTACCGGCATCATCAACCCAGCGGTGATCAACCTCAGCGGCACGCGCCAGTACGACGCCGGCGTCGATGCCAATGCCGGCACGTTCGGCAACAACGGCACGATCAACACCGGCGTGGGCAGCGAGACTCTCACCCTGAGCGGTACTGGTGCGGTGGCGAGTGCAAGCGTAGGCAGCTACACAGGTGTGAACTTCAACCTGGGCAACCTGGCGTTGAACAATGGTTCGGGCCAAGCCAGCAACTACACATTCGTTGGCGGCACCGACACTCTCGCGATCACGCCCTACGTGCTCAACCTTGTCGGCACACGCGTGTATGACGCCACCACGGGTGCCAGCGCGAGCCTGTTCGGCAACGGTGTGCTCACCGGCGTCAACGGCGAAACGGTGAACCTCAGCGGTGCGGGTGTACTCAACAGCAAGAATGTGGGTACGCAATCGTTCGCCAACCTGGGCACGCTAGCGCTGAGCGATGGATCGGGTACGGCCAACAACTACACGCTGGTCGGCGGCACGGATCAGGTGACCGTTACCCCCTATGTGCTCAGCCTCAATGGCTCGCGTGCGTACGACGGCACCACCGGTGCGAATGCAGGCTTGTTCGGCAGCAACGGTGTGTTGACTGGTTTGAACGGCGAAACGCTTACGCTGAGTGGCTCGGGCACGGCATCGAGTGCGAATGCGAGCGCCAATCCCTACACCGGTATCGGTTCGAGCACGAACACGGGGCAGGGTTTCAACCTCGATACGCTTGCATTGACTGGCAACGGTTCGGCGCTGGGCAGCAACTACACGCTGATCGGCGGCAACGATGCGCTGACCATCAACCAGGCGGTCATCAACCTCAGTGGTACGCGCCAGTACAACGGCGGTACGGGTGCCGGTGCCAGTGCGTTCGGCAACAACGGTGTGATCAACACCGGCGTGAATG
>JBARCX010000148.1:0-11246 GCA_049794535.1 Rhodanobacter sp. | reverse complement strand
CCGGTGTATCGCGTACGAAAGTCAGCCGCCCAAGCCAGATGGCGAGTGTCTTCGCGGTGCTCTCGCCGATATGCATGATGCCTAGCGCAAACAGGAAACGCGCCAATGTCGTCGCCTTACTGGCGGCGATTCCGTCGATCAGGTTTTCCGCCCATTTCGTTGCCGGCTTCTTGATGACATGGGTGCCAGCCTTTACAGTCTCCGGCACGGTGCCATCGCGCTCATCCGCGCGACGCTTCATCTCGAGGAAATCGTCCAACGTCAGCTGGTAAAGGTCGGCCGGCGTGTGCACGTAGCCGAAATCCACTAATGCATCGACGAAGCGCTCGCCCAAGCCATCGATATCCATCGCGCGACGCGAAGCAAAATGGATCAGTGCTTCCTTGCGTTGCGCCGCACAGACCAACCCGCCGGAACAACGATAGGCCGCAGCACCTTCTTCACGCAGCAGGATCGAGCCGCACACGGGGCAATGCCCAGGCATGGTCCACGGTTGCGCATGTGCGGGACGGCGATCCTCGATCACCCGTACCACTTCGGGAATCACATCACCCGCGCGACGCACGATCACGGTGTCGCCCACGCGCACGTCCAAACGCGCGATCTGATCAGCGTTGTGCAGGGTGGCATTGGTGACGGTAACGCCCGCCACTTGCACTGGCGTCAGGCGAGCCACCGGTGTCGCTGCGCCCGTACGGCCAATCTGGATCTCGATCGCCTCAACCGTGGTGGTTTGCTCCTGAGCTGGAAACTTGTGCGCGATGGCCCAGCGCGGCGCACGCGCCACAAACCCCATCGCGCGCTGCCCAGCGTAGTCATCCAGCTTGTAAACCACGCCGTCGATGTCGTACGGCAGCGCATCGCGTTTCGCACCAATACGCCGAAAATAGTCGATCAGCCCATCGAAGCCCCATGCGGTATCTACTTCGGGTGATACCGGAAGCCCCCACTCCCGTAGTTGCTGCAAGGTTTGCGAATGGGTCGGCGGTAACTCGAAACCTTCCACCACACCCACGGCATAGGCGAAGAAACTCAGCCGGCGCTTCGCGGTAATCGCTGGATCGAGCTGACGTAGCGAACCCGCAGCACCATTGCGCGGATTAGCCAGCGGCTTTTCGCCGTGCGTGCGGGCATAGTCGTTGAATGCCTCGAAATCCTTGCGCAGCATGATCACCTCGCCGCGCACCTCCAGTACCTTCGGCCAATTCTTGCCGCGTAGCTTCAGTGGGATAGCGCGGATCGTGCGCAGATTCGCAGTGACATCCTCACCCGTCTCGCCGTCGCCACGGGTCGCTCCCTGCACAAACACGCCCTGTTCGTAGCGAAGACTTATCGCGAGACCATCCAGTTTCGGCTCCACCGAGAACACCGGCTCACGCCGATCCAGCGCCTGCTCGATACGCCGTTCGAACTCGGCCACTTCATTGAACCGTGTACGGTCATCGTCACCGGGTTGCTCGAATGCGTTACCGAGCGAAAGCATCGGCAGTGCATGACGAACCTCGGCGAAGCCACCCGTGGCACGCGCGCCCACGCGACGTGTCGGCGAATCGGTGGTCGCCAGTTCCGCATACACGGCCTCCAACGCCTCGAGCTCACGCATCAGGCTGTCGTACTCGGCGTCGGTAATCTCCGGGTCGTCCAGTACGTGATAGCGATAATTGGCGTGCTCGATACTCGCGCACAGCTGTGCAGCGCGGGCTTCGGCATCGGCGGGAATGGGGTGCTGACTCATACGGAATTCCTCATCGCGCAGAGTTTATCCGCAGCCGGTGCAAGGTGATCATCCCCCGACGTGGGGCTCCGGGCATGCTGCGGTACGGCTAATCATGAAAGCCCACTGACTTCCCAACCAAGCCCTGACGAGAAGCAAACTGTCATAGCAGCTATCATACGGCGCCATGTCCCCTCTCGCCGCCGTATCCCCTACCTCCGCCGACCAGGCGGTCATGGCGGACACTCCGTTAGCTCCCTCGCAAGAACCCTCGCAGGAAAGTTACCGTGGCCTGATCTGGCTGGTGGCTGCGGCGTTCTTCATGCAAACGCTGGACTCCACCATCGTCAATACCGCCGTACCGGCGATGGCTGAAGCGCTAAAAGTGACGCCGCTGGGCATGCGCAGCGCGTTGACCAGCTATGTGCTGACGCTCGCGATCCTGATTCCAGCCAGCCCCTGGCTGTGCGACCGCTTTGGCACACGTCGCGTATTTGGCACAGCCATCGCGGTGTTTGCCATCGGCTCATTGCTGTGCGGCATTTCTCAAACCTTGCCGCAGCTGGTGGCATCACGCGTCTTGCAGGGCTGTGGCGGCGCAGCGCTGTTGCCTGTTGGTCGTTACGTTCTAGTGCGCAGTATCGATAAGCGCCATTTCGTGCACGTGATGAGTACCGTCGCCACGTTTGGCCTGCTCGGGTCGGTACTGGGTCCGCTGCTGGGTGGTGCGTTGGTGGAGTTCACCTCGTGGCGGTTGATCTTCCTGATCAATGTGCCGGTCGGCATCGTTGGCGTATGGATGAACCAGCGCGACATGCCGGAATACCGACTCGATCATGCCAATCGCTTCGATCTCTTCGGCTTTCTGCTGTTCGCCGCCGCCTCTGCCTTGCTGCTAGCCGCCGCGGAGCTGGTCGGCGCCGATACCAGCGAATGGAGCAAGGTAGTCCTGTACTTCGTACTTGCCGTGCTATTCAGTGCAGTCTACGTATGGCATAGCCGCCGGACGTTGCATCCTGTAGCGAATCTCAAACTATTACGCATACGCAGCGTGTGGGTGTCGTTGGCCGGCAACCTGTTCACCCGGCTCGGCGTAAGCGGCATGTTCCTGCTGCTGGTGTTGTTCCTGCAGGTAGGTTGCGGCTGGTCGCCACTGATGGCGGGCCTGATGATGGTGCCCCAGGCACTCGGTTCGATCTGCGCGAAGTCGGGAATCGACCGCCTACTGACCCATTTCGGCTACCGCCGTCTCTTGCTCGGCAACACCATGATGGTGTCTGTGCTGCTGGCTCTGTTCGCCCTGCTTGGGCCAACCACGCCCGTCCCGCTGATCGCGCTGCTGACCTTCCTCTACGGCGGCTTCATGGGCATGCAGTACACCATCATGAATACGCTGATCTATACCGATCTCGACATCAAATATGCCTCGATGGCCTCATCCATGGCTTCTACCGCGCAGTACCTGGCCATGAGCTTCGGCATTGCGATGTCCACGCTGCTCATGGAGGCCATGCTGCATGGCTCGGCGCATCAAAGCTACGTGGTGGCGTTCCGCTGGACAGTGCTGATCCTGGCACTGATCACCGCCCTGGCCGGCCGCGTATTCACTCAATTGCGCCGCGACCGCCCGCTGTCTCATTAGCCCATTGGCACGTTGCTTGGAGCATGCCCCAAGGCTCTGATTCGTCCCGTCTGTGCTCGCCCTTAGATGTGATAAGACTTTACACAGACTCCGAGCACCTCTACCGGGTAGCATGCACGGAATGCCCTGCTCCTGACGGATGCCACACATGCACCACGCCAGCGATATTCTGTTCACCCTGTTTGTTGTCTTCGTCGCCGCACAGATTGGCGGTGAGATCGCGCAACGGCTGAAATTGCCCGGCGTGGTCGGCGAGATTGCGGCTGGCTGTGTCGTGGGTCCCTCGTTACTGGGCTGGATTACACCCGAGCAAATCGCCACCGGCACACCGCTCGATGTGTTGGCGGAAATTGGTGTGGTCTTGCTGCTGTTCTCGGTGGGCCTGGAGACACGGCTGGAAGACCTGAAGAAGGTCGGTAAGTCCGCCCTTCTCGTCGGTGTGCTCGGCGTGCTGATTCCGTTTGGTATGGGCACCTTGTGGGCGCATACCAGTGGCTTCGACTGGGTCAAGTCACTGTTTATCGCAGCCGCCTTTGTCGCCACCTCGGCCGGCATCACGGCGCGCGTGCTGCAGGAGTTGGGCGTACTACAGCGAGTCGAAAGCAAGGTGATCCTCGGCGCCGCCGTGATCGACGACATCCTGGCCATGCTGTTGCTCGGTGTGGTGGTGGCGCTGCAGGGTGGAGAGAGTTTCAACCTGTCGCAATTGCTGATGGTCTTGGCGGGTGCGATTGGCTTCATCGCCGTCATCGGCTGGGGCGGCACGCGGGTGATGCGCTGGAACTCCAGCTGGCTGGACAAACCACGCAATGCCAACTCGCCGCTGCTGATCGTGCTGGCGTTGTGCCTTGGCCTGGCCTACATGTCCACCTTGTTCGGGCTGGCCGCGATCATTGGTGCATTCCTGGCGGGCATGATTGCCTCCGAAACGCGGCAGCAGCACACGCTGGAACATCAAACGCAGCCACTGCTGGCTTTGCTCACCCCGTTCTTCTTCGTGGTCACTGGCAGCAAGATCGACCTGCACCAGCTAGCCAGTGCCGATGCATTGATCATGCTGGGGATCGTCACGCTTGTCGCGATCGTCTCCAAACTGCTCGGCGGCTTTCTTGGCGCACTTTCACTAGGTAAGCGCGGCGCGACCATCGTTGGTTTCGGCATGGTGCCCCGCGGCGAAGTGGGCGTGGTGATTGCCAGCCTCGGCCTCACCGCCGGCGTGTTCAACGATCAGATCTACGCCATTATCGTGGCGATGTCGCTGCTCACTGCGATGGTCACACCACCCGTATTGGCATGGTTGCTCAGGCGCGATGCCGAAGCAGTTATCACAAAGGATCAGCCTGACGCAGGCTGATCCCTCCTTCGCGCCGGCCATGCGTACAGCATCGGTATGACTCGCTGCATAGGTTGGGTGGGCCCCGGACTTGATCCGGGGATACCCAACATCAAGGTGTATCCCAACGTTGGGGTCCGCAGGCTCATCCCAGCCTACCTGAGCATTTCTTGCGCACGCTGTACGCACCTTCTTTGTACTCAAACACATAGCGTATTTATCCACAGGCTTTTCCCAGCTACGTACACAATCGCTGTGGAAAACCTTGCGCGATTACTCCGCTTGCTTGCGTCGTCGCATCAACCACGCGTACAGGGCCGGCATCACCAGCAACACCAACGGCACCTGCACCAACATGCCGGCAATGATCGCTACCGCTAGCGGCTGTTGCATTTGCGAACCCTGCCCGATCGCCAGCGCCAGTGGTAACAGCGTAAGAATCGCTGCGATGCTCGACATCAAAATCGGACGCATGCGGTGATGGCCGGCGTATTGCATCGCCTCGACCAACGGCATGGTGCGCACCGCGTCGGTCATTTCCGAGAAATAGAAGATGGCCAGTTCGGTGACGATACCCACGATCATCGTCATGCCCATCATCGCCGAGATGTTTAATTCGATGCCGGTGATCCACAGCCCGATGAATACCGCTGACAGCGCCAGCAACGGTGCGGCAAGAATGGCCAGCGCCACGCGGAAACTTTCGTAGAGAAACAACAGCAAGGTAAATACCAATGCGATGGCGGCCAACATCACGATGGTGAGGTCGCGAAACGCCTGTTGCTGCTGCGCGTACAAACCGCCGAGTTCGTAATACATCCCGCCCGGCAACAAGCCAGGATGCGACAGCGCCTGCTTCACGTCGGCAATGGTGGAACCCATATCGCGGCCGCTGATACGTGCCGTTACGGCCACCATCCGCTTGAGATTATCGTGATTGATCTCCGGCTGGCCTTGCTCAGCGGAAATCGTTGCCAGTTGCGACAACAGCATCACGTGGCCATCGGTCGCGCGAATCGGCAAAGCTTCGAGTTGTTCGGTACGCGCACGCGATGACGTTGGCAGCCACACACGCACACCCACCATCTTCGGCCCTTGCGGGAGTTCCGCCACGACACTGCCCGCCATCGCCATATTCACCTGTTGCACCACCGCAGCCGGATCGAGCCCAACTAGGGCAGCCTTGATCGGGTCGACTTGTATCTTCAATGCATCGCCGGCCGGATTGATGCCATTGAGCACATCGACCACACCGCCGACTTTGCCGATCACTGCGGCAATTTTCTTCGCCGTATCGGAGAGCTGTTGCGGGTCATCCGAATACAGCTTCACCTCGATCGGCTGTGGCACCTCAGTGAGATCGCCAATCAGATCCTCCATCAGCTGTGCCAGCTCGATATCCAGTCCCGGCACCTTGGCCTCGACTTGGCTGCGGATCTGTTCCATCACCTCCTCAGCATCGGGTCGCGCACCATCCTTAAGACGAATGAAGAAGTCGCCCTGGTTTGCCTCGGTAAGACCGCCGCCGAGTTGTAATCCCGTACGCCGCGAGTAAGTAGCAACATAGGGGTTAGCACGAATGATCCCCTCGACCTGATTGAGCAATCGGTTCGTCTCGGTCAACGAGGTACCCGGCTCAGAGAGGTAATCGAGAATGAAGCCGCCCTCGTCCATCTTCGGCATAAACCCGGTACCCACCTGCTGATATGCCAGCCCGCCGGCGAGCAGCAACGGCACGATGCCAACCAGCAACCACGCCGGACGCCTCAGCAGCACACCGAGTGTGCGTTCGTACCCGGCCAACAGGCGTTGCGAAAAACGCCCTGGCGGGTGCTCGACCGCATGACGCTCGTCGATCAGCCATTCGGCCAACAGCGGTACCGCTACCCAGGTGAGCAAGTAAGAAATCACCAGCGCACCGGCCATCGTCAGCGAGAGCGCCTTGAAAAACGCCCCGGTGACGCCAGACAGAAACGCCAGCGGCAGAAAGATCACCACTGTCGCAGCGCTAGACCCTGTCAAAGGTCGAGTGAATTCCCATGCTGCACCGGATATGCGCCTGGATACGTCGCCGGTACCGTCGCGCAGGCGACGCATGATGTGCTCCAGCATTACGATCACGTCGTCGATGATCAGCCCGACCGCCGCGGCCATACCGCCCAGCGTCATCATGTTGAAGCTCATACCGAGCGCGTAGAGCAGCAGCATGGTGATCGCCAGTACAGCCGGCACCACGATCATCGCCACCACAATGACTCGCCCATTGCGCAAGAACACGAACAACACCAGCCCGGCCAGCACGATGCCGATCAGGATGGCGTCGCGCACGCTTGCGGCAGCTCCTTTCACCAGCTCGGTCTGGTCATACCAGTTGGCGATGCGTACACCGCTCGGTAGTTTGTAATCCGTCAGTCGCTGCTTCACATCGTTAGCGATCTGCACGCTATTGCCGGCAGGTTGCTGATACACCTGCAGCAGCACGGCATCCTGACCGTCGGCATTCACGCGTACCCATTGCGGTGCTTCGCCCAGCGTCACCGTGGCCACGTCACCCAGACGCACCATGCCGCTCGTGCCTGCCCGCAAAACAATGTTGCGCAGTGCCTGGGGTGTATCTGGCTGATTGTTCGCCAGCAGCAGATAGAGTTTGTAGTGATCTTGTAAACGGCCCAGCGCATCAATGGTGGCTGCGGCGGTTACCGCGTGGTTGACATCATCCAGGCTCAGGCCTTGCGCGCGCAGCTTGCCCGCGTCGACATCCACGTGAAACTCACCCGTCGCACCGCCTTGCACATCGACCCGTGCTACGCCATTCACCCCTGACAACAGCGGACGCAGCTGGTACTCGGCCAGGTCGTGCAACTGAGTGGGGCTAAGCACATCCGATCGCAGGCTGTAGGCGAGAATCGGGAACGTGGTCGGATCCATCCGCCGCGATTCCAGCTGCGTACCGGGTGGTAACTCCGGCAGGATCTGACCAGCCGCAGCATTCACGTCGAGCAGTGCGCGACTCATGTCCGCACCCCAATCGAAACTCACTTCGATGTCTGCACTGCCGCGACTGGTGGTAGAGCGCACATCACGCACGCCACGTACCAGGCGAATCGCCTCCTCCACCGGCGTGGTCACCTGTATCGCCATCTGGTCTGCCGGACGATCACCCGCATCCAGCATCACCTGCACCCGCGGAAATGCCACATCGGGGAACAGCGAGACCGGCATCCGGAACGCGCTGACCAACCCGCCCAACATCAGCATCAGCGCGAGGAACAACAGTGAACGTCGATGTTCACGCATCCATGGCATCACCTTCATTGACCTTGCTCGCGTACGGCCATGCCATCGTCCAGCTCGTAGGCGCCCAGCACGATCACGGGCAGCGCGGCATCGAGCGAACCCTCCACACCAACGGTATCGCCATCCGGTGCGCGTATTTTCACGTTCACACGCTTGGCTTTGCCGTGATCGAGCTGAAACAGATAATCGCCATCATCGTCGTGTCGCAGTGCTAAGCGTGGTAGCGCCCAGGCGGTGTAGTCAGCCGTCTGGATCTGCGCATCGAGCGCGGTGCCATTCACCAACTGCGCTGCCAACGTGACGGGAATACTGACTTGCACTGGCAACAGATGCGTTTGTGAATCGACGGCATGACCCAGCATGATCACATGGCCCTGCGCTGCCGCTACGTCACCATAGACGGCACGCAGTGACACCCCCATGCCTGGCTTGATTTGCACGACCTGATCGGGCTGCACGCCGAGCTGAGCAATCAGTCCCTTGAATGGTGTGAAATCAAGCAAAGGGGCATTCGCCTGCACTCGCTCACCCAACGTTACCTGTAAATGGGTCACCACACCGTCATCCGGTGCAGTCACCGATTCTTCCGCAACAGCACCACCCAACGCTTGTTGCGCTTGTAGTCCCGCTTGAGCATCGATCATCGCCTTGTCTGCAGCAGCTACCTGCGACTGTGTCGCCAGATGCTGTGCAGCGAGTTGCGTCACACGCGCCAACTCGCCATGTGCCAGGGTCAACGCGCTCTGCGCCTGCACGTAAGCACTACGCGTGGCCGGATCAGTAGCGATCTTCAGCAAGGGATCACCCGCATGCACGGGCTGCCCTTCCGTCACCAACATCGCGACGACTTCGCCACCATGCGCCAGGTTCAGGCTACGCGCGTGACGTGCGTCCGCCTGCGCTGTACCAAACGCCTCAATCGAATCATGGAAGCCACGCTGCACTGGCTTGATGGTCGTCACCGTGACAACGGACTTCACGCTATCCGCCGAGTCAGCTGACTCAGCCGAATCCGCACCGCCTTTACTGCAGCCAGCGATGAGGCCGACAGCCAAAATTACCGTAGCCGATCTGAAAAAATGCAGGTTCATGGCTGTTGTTTTGAAGTGAGGTGATGAGAAGAAGAAGCCGACAGCGCGCGATCCGTCCAGTCGCCACCGAGCAGGGTTTCCAGCGCAATCGCTTGCGTGGCCTGCTCCTGCTGTAACGTTATCAATTCGAGATCGGCACTCAACGCATTGCTGCGAATGCTCAGGTAGGTTGGCCAGTCCATTAGGTTGGCCTGCCAGGCACGCTCACCAGCTGCACTGGCAACATCGAGCTGATGTGTGTGTTCAGTCAACGCGACAACCTGTGTCTGGAATGAGGCCAGATCCTGCTGTAACTGGAGCATGTCGCTGCGCGTGCCGAGCAGGCGCGCATCGTAATCATCATGCAGCTGTTGGCGGGTCGCCTTCTCGATAGCAATGTTGCCGCGGTTGCGATTGAACAGCGGCAGCGTGATGCCGATATTGAAACCGTTGGTGTAGACGTCGCTGTTATCGCGTGCTCGCGTAAAGCCCACATTGATTGCAGGAAACTGTGCGATGACCGCTACGCGCAGTGTCGCTTCCTGTGCTGCATAACCAGCCTTCAACGCGAGCAAATCGGGACGACGCGCGGGCAGTTCATCCAACGCCTGCTGTAACTGCACTTCCGTGGGCTGCGTCGTGCTGTCGTAAGGCGTACCGATCAGATCCAACGGTACTTGCGGGGCCAGGCCCAACAATAAACGCAGATCGTGTTCGGCCTGATTGCGTTGACGACTGGCTTCTGCCGACTGACGGCGCACATCAGAAACCGCATTGAGACCGGCCGACGCCTGGTCAAAGGTCAGGTTGCCCGCACTCAACGCCATCTGCACCTGGTGATCGAACGGCGCCAACGCGGCAACCTCACGCGACAGCCGCTGCTCCTGGCTACGCGTAGCCAATACCTGGCCGAATAAAAGTCGCGCCTGCGCGATCGTCTGCCACTCCGCCCACAGCAAATCCAGACGCACCTGATCGCGTGTGCTTCGGGCCGCGCCCAACGTGGCCGAGTGCGTCAACAGCGCGCCAATGTCGTAATTCAAGCCGAGGCTGAAAGCGCTGGTGGTCACGATGCCCGGCTCGGTGGGTGCGTTGCCGCTAGGCAGGTCTCGCGATAAACCCAGCTGTGGGTCGGGCAACAGCCCGGCGGCAAACGCCTGTGCCTGAGCCACACCTAGCGCGTCGCGCTTCACCTTCAAATCGGGATTGTTGGCCACCGCCAACATCGCCACCTCAGTGACGTCGAGCCCATCCGAAGGATCAAAGCGATGCGCTGCCAGATCCCGCGTCGGCATCGACGATGCGGGTACGGTGAAATGCACCAGATCCGTCGTGCCACGCCCATCGCCCAGCGGTGCCGGTGCATAGGTAGAACAGCCGGCAAGCGCAATGCCCGCGACAAGCATGCCAATGCCCAGCGCGCGGCTCCTCCTCATGCGCTTGCATGAGGGCGTAGCGTAACGAAACAGCAATATGGCCGAGCGCACCAGGGATTTCTCCGACCTCAAATCCAATGGGATAGAGGCTAACGGATCAGGCTTAGCACTCACTTTGCAAAGTGAGTGCAGCCAATGCTTATCCGGAGGATTGCGAGTGGTACGTTTCGCGTTTGACGCACAAGATTTCGCATAAAAAAAGCGGCCTATGGGCCGCTTTTTTAGATCGCCGTGGAGGCGCAGATCGGAATCGAACCGGCGCACGCGACGACGAATACTCAGCCGTGCGGCGGGGCGGCGTTGGGGTCCATCCACATCAATTCCCAAATGTGCCCATCCGGATCCTCGAAACTGCGGCCGTACATGAAGCCGTAGTCCTGGACAGGTATGGGATCAGCCTTGCCGCCAGCGTCGCGTGCCTTGTCGACCAGGATGGAGACCTGCTCACGACTATCCGCTGACAGGCACAGCAGCACCTGCGCATCTACGTGCGCATCGACGATTCGTTTGCTCGTGAATTGGCGCCATTTGTCATGTGTGAGCAGCATCGCGTGAATCGTATCGGAGAACACCATGCACACTGCGGTATCGTCACTAAATCCGGGATTGTTGACCGCGCCAACGGCCTCGTAGAACCCTTTTGATCGTTTTAGATCGGTAACCGGCAGGTTGACGAAGATAAGCTTACTCATTGTCTATCTTATCCTTCAGATGTAAGCCACGGCATGATTGCTGCGGCATGTTAGAGACGAAT
>JBARCX010000147.1:0-3422 GCA_049794535.1 Rhodanobacter sp. | reverse complement strand
GGTATACCCCATTGCTCATCGCCAGATCATTGACACTTCCGCCGATCTGCAGATCCGGTGCCTGCAACGTAAACGTTCCGCCTCCACTGAAACCGTAGGCGTTCA
Source organism: Rhodanobacter sp. (assembly GCA_049794535.1). Taxonomy (GTDB): domain Bacteria; phylum Pseudomonadota; class Gammaproteobacteria; order Xanthomonadales; family Rhodanobacteraceae; genus JBARCX01. Next base: position 3,317 of record JBARCX010000147.1, on the reverse strand, counting down.
AACTACCGCCGAGCACAATGCTCGCGTTCAATGCCGCAGGCGTCGGATACTGGCTGCCAAAGCTGGTCAGTGATTTCGTGGGAGCATATGTGGTGAGGTTGATGTTTCCGCCGCTACCATCGGGTATGCCATTGGTGAGCTGAAGCTGGCCGCTGCCAGCCACGTAGCCGCCGCCCGACACATCCAACAGACTACCTGGCAGCAAGATGATCGACCCTGTGCCATCGCTGTCGGGGACACCGGTAGATATCAGCGTATTTTGTGTGGTGATGAGATTGATGTTCCCGCCATCGATATACCGATCTCCTACGTAGTTGTCCGCAGGCAAGCCGGTATCGTTCACCCACAGGCCGTGCGCGCTCAGTACGGCGCCGTTGCCAACGGTAATATTTCCGGGTGACGAGACCGAACCGGGCGTACCTAACGCCCCTAGCGACGTCAATGTGATCGAGCCGGCCGGCGCACTCAGTCCACCCAAGATGGTGACCCCATTTCCTGTGAGGCTGATCGATCCGCCTGGCATAACGCTTAGCAGCGTGCCGGGCCGCTCCTGAATTTGTATTGCGTTGCCATTATTGGAGGCTGGCGCTACGTTGAGTGCGCTGAAGCCGCCTTGTTGCACCAGATCTGCCGACAGCAGAATCCAATTGGAAGGATCGCTAGCATTGTTTTCCGACGGATCGAACGCGGTCGCCACGGTCTTCCAGGTAGTGTTTGCCTGGAATTGAGGATCGACCTGGTCGATGGTCGGTGTCGATTGCTGCAACATCACACCGGATATGCCATTTGCGCCAGGCAGCGTCGACTGCGCCGCATTAACGTCCAGCGTACCGCCGGCCGGCTGCGCTCCGTCTGCTACCTGGTTGCGCCCTGGGAAGGCTCGTGCCGCGACCTGCCCATCCAGCACGAATACGGAGTTCGCCGTAATGTTCAGCGCTCCGGCGTTCCCACCCACGGCGAAGCCGCTGTCCCAGCGCGTCGCGCCGGCTAACAGCGGATTGATGTAGTTGGTGGTGACACCCCAGCGATTGTCGACGACCTCGTAGTCGCCGGCAAACCCCACATAGGCCATATTGGGATCAGCGTTGGCAATATTGTAGATACGACCATTGACGCCGAGCAGATTCGGCGTGGTGATCCAACCCGGCTGATAAGCGATATAGCCACCGTCCAGATTCAACTGCGCACCGCTGCGCACTATTACTTCCTGTCCGTTGAGATTGATGCTGCCGCCGTTCGTCATCATCTGAGTGATGTCGCGCGGCACGTCCTGCACATAGCCCGAAACATTGAGGATGGGGCTACCAATCCAGCTCAAGCCATCGGCGGTGACACCGCTCTGCGTGCTATCGACGACGACGTTCTTCTGCGTATAGAGAAAGCTATTTCGCAGCAAGGGCGAATTCGCCAACTCATTCTGGCCGACGCGCGGAATAGTCACCAGCAAGGCCGACATGGGCAGTTCCACATCAGCAAGGCCTGATACGTCGATCACCGCACCATTGTCGACATAAATGCGGCCCGGCACAGGATTGGTATCTTTGTTTTCGAATTCTGCCAATACAGTCAGGTTGGCGTTGGGTGCTTCCAGCAACGAGCCAGATTGGAAGGTGACAGTGTCACCGCTCAGACTCAGGCTGCCTGGCGTGAAAGCGGCAGTGGCCGCTGCGCTGGACGTCGTGGTGCTGCCATCCTCCTCCGGCAGAATGGTCGTTATGGAATTCGGGCCTAATACCAAAGCTCCGCGACGTAGATAGCTACCGTCGATCCCCCCCTCATCTTGCGCATTCAACACAATGCTGCCCGGATAGCTGATGCTGGTGGAAGCCAGCGCCACGCCGTCCTGATTCACGTTGTAACCGAGCATCTCCACTTTGCCAAGGCGCGATTGAATCAAGCCGGTGTTGGTCGCGGTGTTACCGGTGGGTATGACGGTTGCGCTGGAGGTCAACGTGGGTGTTTCATTGAGTACCGTTAACGCACCACCCGTGGACGCGCTGCCGGTCTCGTTCGCGAATTGATAGCCCGCCGCCAGTATGGCTTGCCCCTCGTCATCCACAACGCTGCCAGCGTTGGAAACGTTCGGTGCTGCGAGCAACACGAAGCCCTGTGCACCACCGGTAATCGATGCACCTTGCTGCACGACCACATCGTGATTGCGGCCATCCGTGAAAATACCGTCGACCAGGAAAGGAGCGCCGTTGCCAACCGAAGAAATGCCCCCGTTGAGGAACGTGTTGTTGCTAGTCGTGATATTACTGTTAAACAAATCCAACGAACTTGCCAGCAACGATTGTGTATTCACCTGACTGCCGGCACCAAACAAAATGCCGTTGTGGTTAAGCAAATAAACCGTACCTTCGGCCTTTATTTGCCCGAAGATCTGACTTGGTACGCCGCTCGGATCGTTGACGCGATTCAACACGATCCAGTTATTAGCGCTGCCGTTGGTTTGATTGCCACCGCTTTGATTGAAATACAGCGTGGTGTTGCTGCCAACGTTGAAGCTGTTCCAGGTGAGGATGGCTTTTTGCGCGGTCTGCTTTACCTGGACGGTGGTCTGCCCGTTCGAGGTGGATTGCGTCGGCGCGTTGGCGTTTTGCCAAAGCGTGGGATTGCTGGCGACACCTGACGCGACGACCAGGCCGCCAGGGGCGAGTCCGTTCGGTACCGGCGAGCTGAGTTTTTGCGCCGCTTGTAGCGCCGATTGTTGCGTAGCCATCTGCGCTGCAACAGCCTGAGCGGCGCGGCTAAGGTTGGCCAGCGATTGCTTCACGGCGCTTTGCTGCAGCAGCTGGGCCGGTGACTGGGCGGCAATGCCGCTGGTGGCGCTTGGGCCGGAGGTGCCGCTGGCCGCCTGAGAGATGTTTACGCTTTGCTGCTGCGCGAGCCAAGCCTGGCTCAGCGGCGGCGGGCCACCTGCGTGTGCAGGCATGACCACCAACGCCAGCACGGATGCAATGGCGATGGCTAAGGGATGTCTCGCGCTAACGACGCGCATCGCAGAACGGGAACGCTTGCCTGAACCGACCGGTGTAATCACGAAACTCTTCCCCTGGTATCTCTGCGGCTATTCGCTAATCAAAGCCTTCGGCTGGTTAGACGGCTCGATGGGGTTCCGACTGAACCGTGTCATCAAAATTTAATGTGCGTTGTCGTGTGGGCTTCATGTATGACTTGAAAATGACACGGACGGCTATTTAGAAAAACGGAAATTCAACAATGGGCTTGCGTAGCGTTATGCATTACCTTTTCGCTTACCGTCTCAGTGAGCGCTGAAATTGCCTTTCCCATTCAACGATGCGGATACGCACACA
>JBARCX010000146.1:0-3633 GCA_049794535.1 Rhodanobacter sp. | reverse complement strand
GTCGGCATTCTGGTTGGTGTTGGGCAGCGGACTGACCCTCGTCGCCGCGTTTGTCATCTTGCTTATGCATCCTTTCGTGCCCAGCCTGATTGCCGGTGTAACGCTGTTTTCATTTGCACAGATGCTGTTTGGTCCGCTCATTCCCACCACGGTGAACGAACTGGCACCTCCCGCTGCGCGATCGACCTATATGGCGGCCGCGTCCGTCATGAATGACCTTAGGGATACGCTGGGGCCCGCTACAGGCACCTTGCTCTACGCGGCTTCCGCGAAACTGCCCTGGATGCTTGGCATGCCCATCGCTTTGTCGGCGACGTGGGCGATTGCCATCGCAAGCCGTCGGCAAGGGCGTCCACCACGACGCGATGAGTCCGACAGGCCGGGGAAGACACCGCGCGATACGTGCGGTGAAGAGCGCGAGATCGGGAGATCTATTCCACGGAACGCATCGAAAAGCCCGCTGTTTCTAAACTATCGCTGACACGTGTGAGCAAACCTGTCATGAGCTACGGTTAAGTTAAGTAATTCATGCACGGCATGGCCCGGCAATACTGTGCAGGTTGCGTTAGGTTCGAGCAGTCCGTGCGGGTATCGTTAAAGACAGGTTTTCCTCACGGAATGACGATGAGGCATACCCGGGTGCAAACGACCTTAAGTGGTCATGTGGGCCGCTCATACGTTACGCACCCAATGCCGGTGTTGCCTGTCATCCATGGCGGTCCACACGCCTGGAGGCGGCCGCTGCGAGCTTGGCCCAAACGGCCATGTTTTCCGGATCATCAAAGGCATCCGCCGGGACGGTCCAATAGGGCATCAAAACGGTCTTCCCGCGCTTGTCGGTATGCGCCCATCGCGTCCCGCTCGCGGCTTCAAATCTTGGCGCGGTCTTGGCATCGGCCTTCAGCAGCAGATCGCCATTGCGCCGGACAATGCCGATGATGAGGCCGTCGAAATAGATCGCCTTACCGCCAAACAACCGCTTGATCGTCACGGCACCAAGACCGGCGAATAGATCCTCGATCTCGATGTTATCCATCGTTGCTTCTCGCGCTGCTGGCGTCGTGACTTACACCGTTGATCAAATCTGCGCTCTGCCGCCATCGACAAAGAGTTCGATATCACAATAGCGATTAGGACAAGTTATCGGGGGTAGGGAAGGGCAGCTCCCGTTGCTGCTATTAAAGATTCCAGAAAGCACACTGTCGTTGATCTACTTTGCGAACGTCCGTTCATGAGCGAGAAGCCATGTGGACAGCTGCGATTAGAAAATCCGGGTCAGAGTGAACTTTTGCGCGTCCGCTCCTGGCCGAACGCGGACGCCGTGGCAGGTGGAATAGCCCGTGTTATCAGGGGTAGGTCAGCATTGCTGCACCTGTCTGCTAACACCACATCACCGGCCATGCCAGGCGATTAAGTCGATCAAGGTCGCTGGTGGGTTTTGCCTCGATCGCAGACTTTCGCCATCATGAAAAGCTCGCGCGACTTCGACCCATGTTGCGTTTTTTCCGAAACAGTTTCGACTCAAAGGTATGTGAGCTTTTCGCATTTCTTGCGATGTCGCGCTCGCCACCCTTGGCACGGGTTCTGCGATGAGCAATGCTATTGGAGGCGCCAAGTCAAAGTTTCTCCGGCTAGAAAGGGCACCACAGCTTGGCCGCCGACATCCACCACATCAGGCACCTGCCAGGGGCTGCGCGTCAGCGTGATCCTGTCGGGATTAAGGGGCACCCCATAGAAGCGGGGGCCGTACTCGGAGGCAAAGGCCTCAAGGCGATCGAGCGCACCTTCCTCATCGAACACGTGTGCATACACTTCGAGCGCAACCGGTGCATTGAATATCCCTGCGCAGCCACAAGCGGATTCCTTCATCGCACGCGGATGCGGCGCAGAGTCCGTTCCGAGGAAGAATTGGGGCCAGTTAGAAGTCGCCGCTTTGCGCAGGGCGATGCGATGTCTTTCACGCTTCGCCACTGGCAAGCAGTAAGCATGTGGGCGCAGCCCGCGCTGGAACATCGCGTTACGATTTATCACCAGATGATGGGGCGTGATGGTTGCTGCGACCTGATTACGGCTCTCCCTGATGAAATCGACCGCCTCGGCTGTGGTGATGTGCTCCAGTACGACCTTGAGTCCGGGAAAGTCCCGCAGGATCGAGGTAAGCACGCGCTCAATAAAGACAACCTCGCGGTCGAACACATCCACATCTGCATCCGTCACCTCTCCATGGATGAGCAGCGGCATACCGATCCTTTCCATCGTCGCCAGTACAGGATGGATTCGGCGAACGTCGGTTACGCCATGATCCGCGTGCGTCGTGGCATGCGCCGGGTAGAGCTTGCACGCGGCAAAGACGCCTCCTGCATAGCCCGCCGCCACTTCGTCAGGGTCGGTGCCATCGGTTAGATAGCAGGTCATCAATGGGTGGAATGAGGTGCCCGGCGGGATGACGGAGCGGATCCGATCACGGTATAGGCGAGCGGCCTCCACGGTACAGACAGGTGGAACCAAATTCGGCATGACGATGGCGCGGGCGAAACTACGTGCCGTTGCCGCGACGGTCTGCGTGAGCTGAGCGCCATCGCGAAGATGGACATGCCAATCATCAGGTGTTCGGATCGAAATCATCGTCATTGATTATGCATCTCCTGACTAGCCCCACTGGATATTTAAGCGTCCCTCAAAAGTAATGGACGCTTGCTTACCCGGCTGATATTTCGCGATCGCTGCGCATTTTGTGCGGCGGGGAGGGTGCCCCGGATCCGTCTCGTTCCCATTGACCACTACCGACTCATCATCACACCTGAACTCGGTGTCTGTGAAGCCGGCAGTAGCTCAGCAGCTCATCCTGATGCCGGGAGATGTGTTTTTCGAAGTTCATTCATAAATTCTGCGCGCAGTTCAGGCCCACCTTCTTTCAAGGTGCGAGCCAGACCCTGCAACTTAGAAGTGGGCAAATACTCGTGTCCCCATGCAGCCATTTCCAACAAAAGAGGAACCAGTGCGATGCCTTTCTCCGTAAGGCTATAAATCGCTTTCTGTTTATGCGTCGGGTCATCGGACTTGGTAATGATCCCTTCCTGGACAAGTTTTCGAAGTCGGTCGGCGAGGATATTCGATGCGACACCCTCCAAAGATTTGGTCAGGAGTTCGCGGAAATGCCTTCGATCAACGAAAACGATGTCGCGGATGACGAGCAAAGTCCATTGATCGCCAAGCACTTCGAGCGTTTGGTTGATGACGCATTCGGATCTATGACTCGTGCGCACGCTGCTTCCAACTCGAATGGACATTCCAGCGGTATTCTACGACAACAAAACTAGTTGCAAAGTAAAACCAGTTTAATTAATGTGCCGGTTGTCATGCCACGACTCCGCCCAGCTGGCGCGCGCGTGGAAGACTGCGTTGTCAGGAACCTGGGGATGGGAACTGAAACTTCGTGGGAGGCAAAAATATGAACATGTTCAAGCAACTGCGCAATCTCTGGATACCGTGCGCTTCGATGTTTGTTCTGACTTGCTTTGGTAATGCCTTCGCTCAGGTGAGCTACCAAGTTACCGATCTGGGCGTTCCGAAGAATGACAATTACTCGATGATCATGTCCGTCAACGACGAGGGCTGGTCGGAGATCATGGC
>JBARCX010000145.1:0-3126 GCA_049794535.1 Rhodanobacter sp. | reverse complement strand
AACGTGCGCACAGGGCGGCATCGCCAATCAGCTGCAACGGTGTTTCGTGGTGGAAGCGAGGTGTCGCCAGGCTGGATCGCAATTCTTCGCCGATCAATAAGCCCGAGAGGTACTCGGGTACCGAGGCTGGAGCCAGCGCACCATCGAGCATCAACGCGCGTGCGGAGAACAGCCGGCTGAATGCACCTGCGGCGCCGCTGTCGCGTGCTGCGACGACGCCTTGGCTGAACGCACCGGGGTCAACCGCGACATCGCTCGAACCTGCGCAAAGTATCGAATGCTGCTGTAGCAGCGCGAATAGTTCGCCGGTCATGAGGGTACAAAAGTCGACCACGGCACCCTCATGCACGCGAGCCCACTTGCTATGCGTACCAGGAAGAATCCAGCTGGAATGCGCGGCCAGCGCGGGCTGCAATACCATCGCGCCGATCAGCTGAGTTTCTTCGCCACGCATAACATCCGGGCCTTGCGGATTGCGCAGGCCGGGAACGATATGGACGTCCAAACCGTCGTTGGCGCGCACACTGCGTATGGCGCTACCAAGTTGAGATGTATCGGCGGGAAGATCCAAGTACGGCACCTCAAGCCAGCCCTGACGGCTGCCGACCATGCCGCAAGCGAGCCGGGGCAGGCCAGGCCAGCCTTCCGTGATGTCGGTCAGTGCGGCATCAAAGCCGCCATTCGGCAGATAGCGGATACCCCAGGGACGTGTGCGTGTCTCGCGGATTTTGCCCGTGTCGTCGAACCAGTAGGCGCGCAGGCTGGACGTGCCCCAGTCGAGTGCGATCAGGCCGTTCATTGCGAAGCATCCTTCCAGATCAGTGTTTGTGCGGGAGCCAGAGGTGTCTGGCCATGCACGATTCTCACCACTGCTGGGAGCGTGGGCGTAAAGGGCTGCGGGTTGTAGTTCACCATGAAATAAAAGCCGCCGCGCCAGTCGAGGAACACCCCTTTGGGGAGATCTTCAATCGCAACGTCGGCACGTTGATAAACGCTGCGTACGATCTCGCGTTCCAGTGCACCGTCATCGGTCGACACGCCAATCATGGTGACGGTGCCTTTACCCAGCGAGCGAGTGGTCGCAGCGGCTTTGCCCGCGTAATAGTGGTCGCTGTAAGTGGCGAGCACCTTGGTGCCTGGACGGGGTGTGAGAATGTCAGCCCAACGATGCCAATCATGCGTCTTGCCATCCGCAGTGACTTGCCCAGTGGCACTCGGCGGCAGCATGTCGAAACCGTCGACATCGTCGCCGATCAAATCGAGGATGGGGGCTGCCCATGGGCCTTCGTGAAAATGTCCTTCCGCGTTCTTCTGGCCAGTACGGCTGGTCAGGATCAAATGGCCACCTTGTTCGACATAACGCCGCCACTTTTGCGCCAGCGCCTCGCTGACCATTTGATAGGCCGGTGCGATCAGGAAGGGATAACGGTTGAAGTCGCTGTCTTCCGCGACGAAATCCATCGGCGCACCAGTGCTCTTCACGACCTGCGTATAGGTATTGCGGTAGGCCCAGCTATTCCACAGCGTGGTTTGCGGCTGAATCTCCAGGTCCCAGAAAACGTCCTGGCTCCATAGATAGCCGGTGTATCGCGCTGCCAGCGGTGCGGGTAGCTTCGCCTTTGCATCGAGTTGCGATTCGAGCGCCTTGATATCGTGCAAGGTGTCGACGAATTCGCGCCCCGTGCGTGAGGGGGTCACGCCATCCGTACCGACAATGCCTTCGTGGTACATCTCGCTGCCACGAAGCGGGTGACGGTAACGGTAGGTGCTAAGCAACGAGGCACCAGAGGCGAACGTATGCCACATCCACATGCTGACGGCACCGGGCATCGGTTGTGGATTGATCTCACCCCAATTCACTTGTCCGGGCTGTAATTCCATCACGCCGAAGGTGCCGTTGATGGATCGGAAATATGCCGCGGCTTCCATCAGATTGGCGGGCTTGCCGATGGCATAGCTGTCACCGCCCAGCACATTCGCACCGGCGACCGGATAGAGCGTGAAAGTGGGGAAATCCAGGTCACGCGTGCGCCGCGGGTCAGTGGCAGTGGAGACATTGGTGTAATTGGTGGTCACCCATTGCTCCGGGCGCGCGTACTTCTTGATGATCGTTGCTTGGGTGTCGAGAAAGTGCGCCGTGGTGTCCGCCTGGAAGCGAGCGAAGTCGAGCAACGCATGCGGGCTCAGTTTGTCTTCGGCAGCGAGGGTGGCATTGGGGATGCGCACCTCATCGAAGTTTCGATAAAGGCTGCTCCAGAACGAGCCGGCCCACACAGCATTCATCGCATCGATGGTGCCGTATTTCTTCCGCAGCCATTCCCGGAATGCGGTACGTGCACTATCACTGTAATCGGGGAACGTGCCGGGTTCATTGTCGATCTGCCAGCCCCACACGCGTGGATCGTGGCCGTAATGCTGGGCCATGGCGGTAACCAGCCGCGCTACGAAGGCTTCGTAGCGGGGGTTGGCCAGTGATACTTCCGCGCGAATGCCATGTTCATGGCGTTGGCCGTGCTCATCCACCCGGTAAACCTCCGGGTAGTGATCGTCCATCCAGCTCGGCGGAGCTGCGGACGGTGTGCCGAGAATGACTCGCAGCCCGGCCTTGTTGGCCAGGTCAATCGCGTGATCGAGCCATTCAAAATCGAAGTGACCTTCTTCCGGCTCCAGGAAGGTCCAGCTGAATTCGGCCATGTGCGTAAAGTTGAAACCGAGCTTGGCCATGCCGTTGAAATCACGTTGCCACTGGCTGCGCGGCCATTGCTCCGGGTAATAGAACACACCAAAGCTCATCGCCTCGCGCTGGTGCAGCAACGCTGCGCCTTGCGCGGACGCCTGGCGTTGGTCGCTGGCATCGCTCGGGCTTGCGGAAGCTGTGATCATCACGGCAGTGGCTAACACTGCCGCAAGCAAGGGCCGAAACATGGGACGCGCCTTTGGCTGAATTTAAATGTCAACTTATACTACTATTAGGACTCTCGCAATATTGGGGTGCGATCTAACTTATGCCGCGATCTTACCTATGGATGTACTGACTCCCGACGCGGCACTGGTGCTAGCTGAAAGGCACTGGCGTATCCATGGTGACATTTGTCCGCTGCCATCCTATGCCGATCAGAATTTCCG